>DATJYF010000001.1:0-6188 GCA_035499715.1 Opitutaceae bacterium
CACGTCATTGCTGTCAGCTTCCACCCATGATCCGTGCCCTTGTCTTTGATTTCGACGGCCTCATCTTTGACACCGAAACGCCGCTAATCGAGGCGTTCGCGGAGGTGCATCGCAAGCGCAACATGCCCTTCGACCGCGCCAAATTCACGCGCGCGGTCGGCACGATTGAGCCGGATTTCGATCCATGGAAGGCCTTCGGCCCGACCGCGCCGCGCTCCGAGCTCGAAACCGAAAGGCTGCGCATCAACCAGGAGCGCCTGGAGGAGCAGAAAGTCCTGCCCGGCGTCGTGGAGTTGATCAACGAGGCCCGCCAGCGCGGCCTGCAGCTCGCCATCGCCTCAAACTCCGGCTCGGCGCACGTCACCGGCTACCTCAAGTATCTCGGCTTGTTTGAAAAGTTCGACTTTCTTTCCTGCCGCGACGCCGACGACACGCCGCCGAAGCCGGCGCCCGATCTTTACCTCGCCGTTTTGAAGAAGCTCAAGGTGAATGGCGAAGAGGCGCTCGCATTCGAGGACTCATCGGCCGGCATCACCTCGGCGCGCATGGCTGGCTTCTGGTGCGTAGCCGTGCCCAACGAGTCCACGCGCGAACAGGACTTCGCGTGGGCCCACCTCCGGCTCGATTCCCTCGCCGACCAGACGCTGGCCAAGGTTTATGCCGGGCTGCGCATGGGCGCGCGGGGCGGCAAGCCCTGACGCCCGCGCCGCCGCCCGGCGCGCGCCGCGAGTGCTTGGCTTGTCTGGAGCGTTGCGCTAAGGCGAATCCGTCCCCCATGGATGAAATTCCCCGCTTCAATGTGCTGGGTGTGGGCGTGTCGGCCCTCACGCTCGACCGTGCGCGCGATCTTCTGCTCAGCGCCCGCGCCGCCGCCCGGCGCGGGTACGTCTGCCTCGGCACCGCCCACGGGCTGAGCGAGGCCCGGGCCGATCCGGCGTTTCGCAAAATTCTCAACGACGCCTGGTTCACCACGCCCGACGGCATGCCGCTGGTCTGGCTCGCGCACTGGCATGGCTACCGTCAGGTCACCCGCGTCTACGGGCCGGACCTCATGCTCGCGGTGTGTGACGCCGGGCGGGCTGCAGGACTCACGCATTATTTTTTCGGCGGTGCGGCCGGCGTGGCCGAAACGCTGCGGGAAAAGCTGACGGCGCGTTTTCCCGGCCTGAGGGTCGTCGGAACGTCGGTCCCGCCCTTTCGTCCGCTGGACGAAAGCGAACGGGCCGCGCTGCGCGCCGATATCGCCGCCAAGAAGCCGGACATTTTCTGGGTCGGGCTGGGCACGCCCAAACAGGAACGCTTCATGGCCGCGCTCGGACGCGAACTCGAGGCGGGCGCACTGGTCGGGGTGGGCGCGGCGTTTGATTTTTTTTCCGGCCGCGTGCCGCAGGCGCCGCGCTGGATGCAACGCAGCGGCCTCGAGTGGCTGTTCCGCTTGGGTATGGAGCCGCGACGGCTCGGCCGGCGCTATTTGACCACCAATCCGCTCTTTGCGCTGCGCGTGCTGGCCCAGCTCGGCGGCGTGAAAAAATATCCGCTTGAGTGAGGCGCGAGCCGGTCAGAACAGCGTGTCCTGCCGCAGCGCATCGCGTTTTTGCGGATTGAGCGCGCTCAATGCGAGCATTTGTCCCAGGCTGAGATCGGCCAGCCACGGTTCGCGGGCGAGCGAGGCCAGCAGCAACGCGCCAGCCAGCGCGTCGTAGAGCGCGGCGTGGTAGTGGCGCCGCGCCGGCGGACAGTGCGCCGCAGCCAGCCCGGCGAGCTCCGCCTGCAGGCCGCACGCGGCGACGAGGTCGGCAAGCTTGAGCGAAACCAGTTGCGGGTAGAGCTGCGCGTAAAGCGCGCCTGTGTCGATCCACGGCCCCCAGTCGATCGTGCTTTCTCCCGGTCGGGCGAAATCCGGCGCTCGGCGCGCATAGGGCCAGACGGACTTGAGCAGGGCGTTTTCCACCCCGGCATAATGCGCCGCCAGCGGACCGCGCTCGCGCAGGCCGGCAAAAAAATCGAAATCGCCGGAGAAGGGCGGGTACGTCGCGACGTCGTGGTCGCGCAGGCCGTGCACCGCCGCGTCCTCGGCGCGCACGCGGCCGCTGGCGCGGCAGAGCCGGGTTCTCGTTTCCACCACGCGGCCGTCGAGCACCGTGGCCACGCCGTATTCGAGCACGCCGGTGGCGCGGCTGCCCTCGAAATCGACGAAATAAACCGGCTGTACCGTCCAGGATTTGACCACGGCAGCCACGAAACACGCAGAAGCCCGAAACCGGAATCTTTTTTTCCGTGTCTTCCGCCCTTTCCGCGGTTTCAAGGAAGGGGTGGACTTGACACCCTACCGCGCCTTCGCCCTCGAGCTTGCCGATAAAAGCGGCGAATTCATCCGGCCGTATTTTGCCAATCCGGACCTGGTGGTCGAAACCAAGTCCGACCAGACGCCGGTGACGGCGGCCGACCGCGGCGCGGAGGAGCTCATGCGCCGGCTGATCCGCAAAAAATTCCCCGGCCACGGCATTCTCGGCGAGGAGCTGGGGCGGGAAAATACCGGGGCGGAATTCACCTGGGTGCTGGATCCGATCGACGGCACGAAGTCCTTCGCCAGCGCCTGTCCGCTCTTCGGCACGCTGATCGCGCTGCTGCAGGACGGCCGGCCCGTGCTGGGCGTGATCCACCAGCCGATCCTGGGTCAGCTCATGATCGGCGACGGCACGGCCACGACGCTCAACAGCCGGGCCGTGCGCTGCCGCACCACTGCGCGCATCGAGGACGCCACCCTGCTCACGAGCGATCCGCTCCATCCGGCCAAATATCAGAATGGCGCGGCCTTCGACGCGCTCGCGCACCGGGCCAGGCTGGTGCGGACGTGGGGCGATTGCTACGGCTACCTGCTCGTGGCGAGCGGCTGGGCGGACGTGATGTGCGACCCGGTGATGAATCCGTGGGATATCGCCGCGCTCGTGCCGGTGGTACGCGGTGCAGGCGGCGTCATCACCGACTGGCAGGGACGCGACGCGGTGGACGCAAACTCGATTGTGGCCGCGGCCACGCCGGCGCTGCACGCCAGCGTCATCGCCGCGTTGAACACCTGATGACAGGAATCTAGGGCTTGGCGGGAGCCGCCGGAGTTGACGCCGCAGCAGGCGCCGGGGTCTGATCCGCAGGCTTGCCCGCCGGCGCGTTTTTGGCGGCATCCGCCAGCACCTTCTTGGCCAGCGCCTGCCGTTCTGCGGCGAAATCCTTCGCCATTTGCTGGATCTTCGGCACCACCTGCATCATGCGCGGCATGAGCGCGGCCACGATTTTCTGCTGCACTTCAGGCATTTTCTCGACCATCGCGTGGCCGGCGGGCGTGCCGTAGAAAGCGGCGATGTCGTGTAATTCGTCCTTGGTGAAAACCTCGCCGTAGATGCGCGCGACGTCGGTATGGATTTCATCGGTCTTGATGCCGGCCCAGGCGGCATCGACGGCCTTTTGTTGAAAAGCCTCAAACTCCTCCGGCGACGTGCCCGGCGCGTTCATCCGCATGGCCATCTGGCGGGTCATCGAGATCACCGCGCGTTTTTGCTGATCCAGCATCCGGTTCAGCGTGTCATCGTAGTGCATGGCCTTGAGCACCGCTTCGGCCTCGGCGACGTTGGCGGGCGAAACGGCGGGCGGCGCTTTGTCGGCAGCGGCGGGCGGCGGCGCGGGCACGGCCGCCGGAGCGGTGCTGTCAGCGCCCAGGGCGCGGACAAGGAGAAGCGGGGCCAGGCAGAAGAGGCGGATGGTTTTCATGGGAGCGAAGACCAAAAACGCTCAGCGGCGGGGCTGGCGAGATTTTTCTTTGTAGTCGGCGGTGATGACCGAGGTGAAGCCGCCGCGGGCCCGCCAGCGGGCAATGACGGTGAGGCTGCGCGGCCGCAGGGTGGCGCCGAGATCGTCGCAGATCCGGTTGGTCGCGGCCTCGAAGAAAATGCCCTCGTTGCGGTAGGCGTGGAAATAAAGCTTGAGCGATTTCAGCTCGATGCAGCGCTTGTCCGCCACGTAGCGCACGGTGATCTCTGCAAAATCGGGATGGCCGGTGAGCGGGCAGAGCGAGGTGAACTCATGGTGGGTGTGCTCGATGACGTAGCCGCGCCGCGGCGCGGGATTGGGAAAAGTCTGGAGAATTTTCGGATCGGGCATGGAGGAAGAATCGGGCAGCGAGAATCCAGAATCGAGGATAATTCCAAACCGCGGGCGCCCTCCGCTTTCCCCACTCACGTCGCCGTCTCGGTGAAGCGCGACTCGCGGATGACGGTGATCTTGATGTTGCTGGGATACTGCAGCTCGTCCTCGATTTTTTTGCGCAGGGCCTTGGCCAGCGCGGCCGCTTGTTCGTCGGTCACGACCTCGGGTTTGACCACGACGCGGATTTCGCGGCCGGCCTGGATGGCGAAGGCCTGCTGGACGCCTTCCATGGCGAGGGCGAGTTTTTCCAGCCGGCCGAGCCGCTCGATGTAGCTGGTCATCGATTCGGCCCGGGCGCCGGGCCGCACCGCGGAAATGGTGTCGGCCAGGATGACGAGGCCGGCGTAAATCGTCTCCGGCTTCACCTCTTCGTGATGGGCGGCGACGGCGTTGACCACGATGGGCGTCTCGCCGTAACGCTTGATGAACTCGGCGCCGATGGCCGCGTGGCTGCCCTCGTATTCGCCCTCCACCGCCTTGCCGACGTCGTGGAGCAGACCGGCGCGCTTGGCCACGTTGGGGTCGAGGCCGATTTCGCTCGCGATCATCGAAGAGAGAAAGCCGACCTCGACGGAATGATCGAGGACGTTCTGGGTGTAACTGAAGCGGTATTTGAGCTTGCCGAGGAGTTTGATGATCTCCGGATGCAGGCCGTTGATCTTGAGGCGGGTGACGGCGTCCTCGCCGGTTTGCGCAAGGTTGAGGTCGACCTCCTCCTGCGCGCGCTTGACGAATTCCTCGATGGTCGCGGGATGGATGCGGCCGTCCTTGATCAAACCTTCGAGCGCAGCGCGCGCGACTTCGCGGCGCACGGGATCGAAGGACGAGATCAGCACCATCTGGGGCGACTCGTCGATGAGGAGGGTGACGCCGGTGGCGGCCTCGAAGGCCTTGATGTTGCGGCCTTCGCGGCCGATGATGCGGCCCTTCATCTCCTCGCTCGGCAGGTGGACGATGGTGGCGGTGATGTCGTTGTTCGGCTTGCTGGCGATGCGCTGCATGGTCGCGAGCAGGATGCGCTTGGCTTCGTTTTGAATTTCCTGCTCGGAACGTTCCAGCGTCGCCCGCCGCAGGGCGCGGAGCTCGTCCTGGCACTCGATCAGGGTCTCCTCGCGCAGCTGCTTTTTGATTTCCTCCGCGTCCATGTGCGAAACGCCCTCGAGGCGTTTGCGCAGGCTCTTCGAGAGCGAGCGCATGGCGTCACGCGCCTGGCGGATGGCGGCGTTCTCGCGCTCGAGACGCTCCTGCTTCTGTTCCAGCTGGTAATCGAGGAGGGCAAGCGATTCCTCGTGGGAACAGATCTCCCGCAGCTTGAGGTCGGTCTCGATTTCGCGCCGGTCAAACTCGCGGGTGAATTCGGCCCGGCGTGCGGCGATTTCCTCCTCCGCCTTCTGCTTGAGTTCGTGCGCGGTCACGGCCGCTTCACGCTTTGCGACCTCAATGAGCTGGTCCGCATTCTGCCGGACGCCGCGGCGCATGTGGCGCGTAGCCATCCAGGCCACGGCAAATCCCGCCGCCGCACCAACAGCCACCGCCACCGTGAGAAACCACGGCACAGGCGTGCTCTGTGCAATCAGGATGGCGAAGTCTACGGCGCTCACTGACGTGATGGAAAAAACAAACCTAGCCCTTCGCCTCCAAAGCACAAGCCTTCTCCGCCGCTCACGGCGCCGGCAGCACCGGCGGAAGCGCCTGCGCCAGCACTGTCTGCATGCGCGCCAACGCGGCGGCTTCGCCGTCGTCCGCCGTGGTCTGCGCGAATACGTAGGCCCAGCGGTTCCGCCGCGCGTGCAACAGCCGGTCGCACGCCTCGCGCCACATGCGTCCGCCGGTTGTGGCCGCCGCGCTCCCGCCGCCGATAAACCAGTAGACCGCGAGCGCCGGCACGCGACGCGACCCGCCGCCCGGCAACGCCGCCTGCGTCTCCACCCGCAGCAAAGTCACCGGCCAGGCCCGTCCGCCCGCCACGAGTTCGCGCCGTTCGCTGC
>DATJYF010000002.1:0-23872 GCA_035499715.1 Opitutaceae bacterium
ATGTTCCAATATTGGTTTTGGGTCCAGCCGATCCTGGCCTGGAGATCGGGCGCCAGATTGCCGAAGACCGTGCGATCGATGTAATTTGCGGTCGTCACCCAGAACAACAAGGCGCAGATGATCCAGCGATAACGGCTGGTGGCGGGACGGGACGGGGCGGGGTGGGACATAAGAAGCTGAACCGCCGTCGGCCGGCTGGAATAGAGGTTCAGCTGCGATCGCGCTGTTCCCGCAGGCTTACCGCTCAGACGCAATCAGAAACCGGCGGCTTTTACCGCCGCTTCTGAGCGGTTCAAGCGGCTTTATTGTGACCGGGTGTCCATGGCGGCGAAAAAGTGCGATCGTTCCGCCTCAAAGTTCCTGGATCGCCTTGGTCATGACCTCGCAGGCGCGGTCGACGGCCGCGCCCTCGTGCGCGGTGCTGAGGAAGGCGGTCTCGAACGCGCTCGGCGGAAGATAGACCCGTTGCGCGAGGCAGGCGTGGAAAAATCTGGCGAAGAGCTTGGTGTCGCTCTTGAGGGCGGAGGCATAGTCGCGCACCGGCCTGGGATTGAAAAAAATCGAGAACATCGATCCGACTTGCGGCGCTTGGAGCGGCAGCCCCTTCTTTTTTGCCGCGGCGAGCAACGTTGTGCGGATTTGCAGGCCCAGCGCGTTGAGCCGGGCGTAAGGATCCTCCTCCTCGAGGAGTTTGAGCGCAGCGATGCCCGCCGCCATCGCCAGCGGATTGCCGCTGAGCGTGCCGGCCTGATAAACCGGACCGAGCGGCGCGAGCTGATCCATGATTTCGGCGCGCCCGCCGAACGCGCCGACCGGCAGGCCGCCGCCGATGATCTTGCCCAGACAGGTGAGGTCAGGCGTGATTCCTTCCAGCTCCTGCACGCCGCCCTTGGCCAGGCGGAAGCCCGTCATGACTTCGTCGAAAATGAGCAGCGTGCCATGGGCCGTGCAGGCGGCGCGGACGTGCTCGAGGTAATCGGCCACGGCGGGAATAAAGCCGGTGTTGCCGATGTAAGGCTCGATGATGACCGCGGCGATTTTCTCGGGATTGGCGGCGAAGGCGGCGGCCAGCGCGGCATGCTCGTTGAACGGGAGGACGAGGGTTTCCCGCGCGAACACCGCGGGCACGCCGGCGCTGTCGGGATGGCCGTGGGTGAGCGCACCCGAGCCGGCCTTCATCAGCAGCGAGTCGCCGTGGCCGTGATAGCAACCGGAAAACTTGATGATCTTGTCGCGCTTGGTGAAGCCGCGCGCGAGGCGGATGGCCGACATGGTGGCCTCGGTGCCGCTGTTGCACATGCGCACCTTCTGGATCGACGGGACAAAGCGGGTGATGAGCTCGGCCATCTCGACTTCGAGGGGGTTGGGCGTGCCGAAACTCGTGCCATGCTCGAGCGCGGCGGCGATGGCGGCCTTGATGCGCGGATGGTTGTGCCCGTGAATCGCCGGCCCCCAGGTGCAGACAAAATCGATCATCTCGCGGTTGTCCGCGGTGACAAGGGTGGCGCCGTGCGCTGCCTTGACGAAAAAAGGCGCGCCGCCGACGGAGCGGAAGGCGCGGACGGGCGAATTCACGCCGCCTGGCATGAGCTGCTGGGCGCGGGCAAAAAGCTGGTCGGAGATGCGATTCGTCATGAGAGCTAAAGCGGGGCGGTGGCTTCAATGCAGCCGAGGAATGATCGGAAAGCAAATCCGGTTTGCCGCCCGGTATCAGGACAAAAAAGCGACCCGACTCCGGTCGGGTCGCTGGATGTCTGGCGCGGAGGCATTGCACCGGCGCGCCAAAAGCTGTAGCTCGCGTTTTACTGGCCAGTGAAGGTGAACTTGTCGGCGGAGAGCTGGTAGGAGCTGGATTTGGAGTTCTTGCCCGTGACGGTCAGACGCACGTCATGGCTGCCGGCGGCGCTGAAGGTGACGTTGCCGAACGTGGTCGTCGGATAAGTCTGGCCCGAGGCATATTGGTCCAGGGTCGAGCCGAGGTTGGCGCCGTCGACCGAGAGCTGGAGGATGCCGCGGGTGTTGTTGCCCTTCCATTCCATCTTCAGCTGGTAGGTGCCGGCCGGAACATTCGGCACGGTGAAGTCGATGTGGTCGCCGGTGCTGTTGCCGGCGAGTTCGACCCATTTGCCGCCACTGGAGTTGGTGTCAGTTTGGACCGAGGTCGTGGCGCCGCTGCCGGTGTAGCTCAGGCTTTCGGCCTCGAAGTTGAGGGTCGGCGGCGTGCCGATGGTGTAGGTGCCGCTGGTCACCGTGCTGTCGGTAAAGCCGGCGGCATAGGCGATGGCCTTCAGCGTGGTGGTCTTGGCGATATTGACCGGGCCGGAATAGAGCGTGCCGGCGCTCTCGCTCGGCGTGCTGCCATCGGTGGTGTAACGGATGGACGCAGTGCCGGTCGCGGAGGTGATCGTCACGGTTTGCGCCGTGGCATAGGTGCCGGCAGCGGGGCTGAAGACGGGCGCGGCCGCGGGCGGAAGGGGAATATTGATAGTGTAAGTGCCGCTGACGACGTTGCTGTCGGTGGAACCGGCCTTATAGGCGAGGGCGGCCAATGTCGTCGTGCTCGTGATGCTCACGGGACTGTTGGAATAGATTGTGCCAACGGTCTCGCTCGGCGTGCTGCCATCGGTGGTATAGCGGATTGAAGCGCCGGAGGTGGCGGAGGAGATCGCGACCATCTGGGTGGTGGCATAGGTGCCGGCGGCGGGGTTGAAGACGGGATCGGCGACCTGGGGAGTGCCGGTGACAATATAGAACGCGTACGAGACCCGGCTGTTGACCTGGCCGTCGAGATAGGCGATGGCCTGCAACGTGGTGTCGCCCGTGCCGATCGTCACGGGACCGGAGTAAAGCGTGCCGTGGGTCGTGGTGGGGAGGCTGCCGTCGGTGGTGTAGCGGATGGTCGCGCCGCTGGTGGCCGTGGTGATGGCGACAGACTGCGGTCCGTTGTAAATGCCAGTGGGCAGGCTGGCCACGGGATCGGCAACCTGGAAGGTCGTGCTTTGGATGCCGCCGTAAACACAGGAGTTGACCTTGCTGGCGGTCATGCCGCTTTTATAGGCAATGGCGGTGATCGTGAGGCCCTTGGTGACTGGAATCGGGGCGGTGAAAAGGGTGCCGCTGGTTTCACTGGGCGTGCTGCCGTCGGTGGTGTAACGGATGGAGGCGCCGGGGGTGGGGGTGAAGATCGTAACGAGTTGCGCGTTGGCGTAAGTGGCGTCGAGGGGAGTGAAGGAAGGCATCTGCACCAGCCCGGTTTGATCGTGGCACCAGAATTTGACGTTCTGAAAATGGTCCTTCGAAACACTGGCGACATGATAGGTGCCGTTCTTGAAGTAGAAGATGCTGCCCGCCGGACGCGACCGGGTCGTGCTCTCGACCAGGGTTCCATTAATCCATACGCGGGCGAGGCCCGTCGACGGATTGTAAGCGCAGATGATGTTCATCCACTTTCCAATGATGTTGGTTGCGATCGGCGAGGAACCATAACTGTCGTAGAGATTCCCGCCGTTGACCGTGAGGTAAATCGCCTCGTTTCCGCCATTGTTGCTCTTGACCTGCATGATTGCGGTCTGGTTGTCGGTGCCCGCGTCAACGAGCACGTCGGCCTGCCACATGCGTTCGGTGCCGTTCCAGTTCGTATTCCAGCGCATTTCGGTGCGCGGATTGGTGCCCGACGTGATGTAGAGCGGTTTGTCGCCGCTGTGGACCTGGCAGTTGTACTGCAGGACACCACCCACGTCCGACGCGGTAAACCGATCCGAGATATTGAGGTCATAGGGCTTCTGCACGGTGAAGGTATCGGTGTATTGCACCAAACCGTCGGTGGGAGCGGCCGGCATGCGGGTAAGCGCGAGCAAGGCGAAACAAATCGCGTACGCAGGAAGGTTGTTTTTCATTTTTTCGGTGGGGGAACAATGGCAGGGGAGCCGCAGCGCATCGGTTGGTGGAACGCCGCAGCAGGGGGAACGGCAAGAATAGCGAATCGATCCGAAGCGCGTCTATCCCCAGTAGTAGGGGGTGCCGGCGCACAAGTGACAAAAAAGGCGCGCAGACTTGATCTGCGCGCCCGAATCAAAGGCTTGATGCCTCACTGGCCGGTAAAGGTGAACTTGTCGGCCGAGAGCTGGTAGGAGCTGGACTTGGAGTTCTTGCCCGTGACGGTCAGACGCACGTCATGGCTGCCGGCCGCGCTGAAGGTCACGTTGCCGAAGGTGGTGGTCGGATAGGTCTGGCCCGAGGCGTACTGGTCGAGCGTGGGGCCGAGGTTGGCGCCGTCGACCGAGAGCTGGAGGATGCCGCGGGTATTGTTGCCCTTCCATTCCATCTTCAGCTGATAGGTGCCGGCCGGGACGTTCGGCACGGTGAAGTCGATGTGGTCGCCGGTGCTGTTGCCGGCCAGTTCGACCCATTTGCCGCCGCTGGAGTTCTTGTCGGTCTGCACCGAGGTCGTGGCGCCGCTGCCGGTGTAGCTCAGGCTTTCCGCTTCGAAGTTGAGGGTCTGTGGCGAGCCGATGGTGTAGGCCGCGCTTGTCACCGTGCTGTCGCTGAAGCCGGCTGCATAGGCAATGGCTTTCAGCGTGCCGGAAGCGCTGATGCTCACCGGACCGGAGTAGACGGTACCGGCCGTCTCGCTCGGCGTGCTGCCATCGGTCGTGTAGCGGATGGAAGCGCCAGAAGTGGCGGATGTGATCGTCACGGTCTGCGCGGTGGCATAGGTGCCGCCGCCAGGGCTGAAGACGGGAGCAGCAGCCGGCGGCAGCGAGTTGATCGTATAGATGGCGCTGACCACGTTGCTGTCGGCCGAACCGGCCTTGTAGGCGATGGCGGTCAATGTTGTCGTGCTGGTGATGCTCACCGGGCTGTTGGAATAGACCGTGCCAACGGTTTCGCTGGGCGTGCTGCCGTCGGTCGTGTAACGAATGGTGGCGCCGCTTGTGGCCGAGGAAATGGTCACCGATTGCGCGCTGGCATAGGTGCCGGCGGCGGGACTGAAGGTCGGATCGGCGACTTGGGAGGTGCCGCTGACGATGTAGAATCCGTAGGAGACGCGGCTGGTGACCTGGCCGCTGAGGTAGGCGACGGCCTGCAGCGTGGTGTCGCCCGGGCCGATGGTCACGGGACCGGCGTAGAGCGTGCCATGCGTCTCGGTGGGAATACTGCCGTCCGTGGTGTAGCGAATCGCCGCGCCGGCGGTCGGCGTGGTGATGGCGACGGACTGCGGGCCGCTGTAGACGCCGGTGGGAACGCTATGCACCGGATCGGCAACCTGGAAGGTCGTGCTGAGGAATTTGTAAGCGGACCAGCTCACGCTGCTGGTGGTCATGCCACTTTTGAAGGCAACGGCATTGATGGTGGCGTTGGTGCTGAGCGGGAACGGACCCGTATAGAGCGTGCCGCTGGTCGCGGTCGGCGTGCTGCCGTCGAGCGTGTAGCGGATCGAGACGCCGGGCGTCGATGACCAGAGCGTGATGAGCTGGGCGTTGCTATAGGTGGCGTCGAGCGGGCGGAAGGACGGAGCCTGCGCGATGCCGGTTTGGTCATGGCTCCAGAAGCGCACGTTTTTGTAATGCGTTTCGGAAACGCCCTTCGTGCCGTACGTGCCGTTCTTGAAATACCAGACGGTGGTGATGGGATGCGGATCGCTGCGGGTCACGACCAGATTTCCGTTGATCCAGGCGCGGCCGATGCCGGTGGTCGGATTATACGCGCACATGAGATGGAACCACTTGCCGAGCATGTTGCTCGCGAGCACGGTGGAGCCGCCGTCGTTGTAGAGATTGCCGCTGTTGTGAACGTTGATGTAGATCGGCTCGAAGCCGCTATTGCTCTTGATCTGCTGGATGGCCGTGCCCTCGGAGCCCGGATCGATCATCACGTCGGCCTCCCAGATGCGTTCGGTCGTGGTCCAGTTGGTGTTCCAGCGCATTTCGGTGCGTGGCGCGGTGTTGGAGGTGATATAGAGCGGATGGTCGCCGCTGTGGATCCAGCAATTGAACTGGAGGAGACCACCGCCGGCGTCCGTGGCGGCAAATCGATCCGAGATATTAAGGTCGTAAGGCTTCTGCACCGTGAAGGTGTCGTCGTACTGCACGAAACCGTCGGTGGGAGAGGCCGCCTTGACACACGCCAGCGGCGCGAGCAGGGCGAGGCAGATCGCATATGCGGGGAGTTTGTTTTTCATTTTGATTCGTGGGGCTTGTGATTTAATCAGGGGAAGGCCGCACCACGGCCGGCTCGCGACGAGGCGACACAGGGGGCTGTTTTCTAGGCAGGGGAACAGTGGTTTTGAGGTACCCTCGCTCACCGAGGAGGCGCAAGGGCAAAGGATAGAAGTTAGAGCAATCGCAAGGAATCGCCTATCCTCTGAATAGAGGATATGAAGGCTTCACCACAAAGGACAAGGAGAACACGAAGTCCGGAGAAGTCGGCGTGATCGAAACTCTTCGCTTGGCGGCCTTCGCGTCTTTGCGTTTAAAATATTTCCTCGATCCTCACGATTTCCCGGCGGGGGAGGGCGCGGGCGGCTGCGCGCTGCGGTGCAGGCCGGACGCGCGCTGGCTCCGGCGCACGTAGCCCATCGCCTCGTAGAGTTCGCCGTCGTCGCTCTCCGCCGGATCGCCGATGACGGCGTTGACCACCTGCCGGCTGAGGGCGAGCGACGCCTTGTCGGCCTCGTCGCGCAGGGTTTGCAGGGACATCAACTGGTCCTGCGCCGCCACGATCTGGCTGCGGAGGTCGAAGCTCGGCTGCACCCGGGCCTTGTACTGGTCGAGGGTGAGCCCGGCGAATGACTTCCCGGGCCGAGCGTCTGTCAAGCCCGATGATCCGGTTGAGTTTGTCGTGCGCGCTTTTCGGGTCGTTGCCATGACAATGCCTTTCTTTGCGACTGCTCTGGAAAGCGCATCACCTCGATGGTAGTCACATGCAACGCAATCCCGGTCAGGACCAGCGAGGCCACAAGCGCGTGCCACCAGACCAGACGGTGTAAATGCCGGAGAAACTACAATCAAATCGCGGGGAATAGTGAAGGAAGTCGCTTCTCCCACACAGATGGCCATGGCCGGTGGCTGCGCACTCTTCTCTGGCTCAAGGAATGCCCATGAACAAAGAATTCAATCTGCGAAAATTTGTCATCGTGATGCTGCTCGTCAGCATCTGGGTGAACGCCTCCGAGGTTTTTCGTTACTTCGTTTTTGTGATGCCCGGCACGAGGGCTTTTCTTTTCCAAGTGCCGGGAGTCGCCCCGATGAATTGGGGCATCTTTGCCGTGTGGGGGACTTGGGACACGATCCTCACCATCATGGTCGTCTTCATATACTGGCTGGTCGCGGAACGCTTCGGCCACGGTCTGAAAAGCGTGCTTATTGCCAGCACGGCATCGTGGACGTTTTTCTTCGTCCTCTTCTGGGTGGCGATGGTGAACATGGCGCTGTCATCCGTCACTCTGCCGCTCATTGCGTTGCCCCTGGCCTGGCTGGAGCTTTTCGTGGCGTCGCTCATTTCGGCGAAATTGTTCGCCCGGGCCTGACCGAAATCGGCGGTCAAAACTTGAAACTGCAATCGGCGTTTGTGGCGCCAGGGTTTGTTTGAAGAGACGGCTCAGGCCAGGCGTTGTCTGCGGCGGCGGATCGCCGCCAGTCATCCCGCCGCGCGGCGTTCGTCGCTTTCGAGAGAACCCAGCAGCGGGGGCGCCGCCACGGTTTCCTCACCAGGAATAGATACATACTGCAAACGCCCGCCGGCGATCTCCTGTTCGAGCACGGCCCGCAGCGCGGAGGCCAGCACCCGCTGGGTGTCCTGGCTCTGACCGGGCGCAAGCCACAACGTCAGATTCTCCCGATCCTGATAAGCAGTGACCAATTTCCCAGCCAGCTCGGTGAGGTAGTGCATCGGAAGGGGCGTTCCAAGACCGGGTGGGAGCAAATCCTAATGCATCTGATTTTCAAACTTTAGTTGCTCACAGCAATCCACAGATTATTCACAACGAAACGCGCAGGTTTTGCCTTGGTCGCGGCGTCCGCCCCGGATGCAGCCATGCCGGTCGCGGCCGATGATTTCCAAAATAAACGAGCCGGACCGATCCGGGCGAAGTTATCCACGGATTTCGCGGAGGTGAAGAAATTCGCGGCGGTTCAGCTCACGTATTTTTGCACAATGGGAATGCGGCGGCCGACGCCGAAGGCGAGCGGCGTGATTTTTAGTCCGGGCGCGGCCTGTTTCCGTTTGTATTCGTTCAAGTCGACCTTGCGCACGACATCGTTGACCATGCCCTCGGGAAAACCCTGCGCAATGAGATCGCGGCGCGACAGACCCTCCTCGACGTAGCCGCGGAGAATGGGATCGAGCAGGTCGTAGGGCGGCAGGCTGTCCTGGTCGAGCTGGCCGGGGCGCAGCTCGGCGCTGGGAGGCTTGTCGATGCTTGACTGCGGAATGGGCGGCGGCCGGCCGCGACGGCGGGCGTCGTCGTTGATCCAGCGGGCGAGGGTGTAGACCTGGGTCTTGAACACGTCGCTGATGACGGCGAGGCCGCCGGCCATGTCGCCGTAGAGCGTGCAGTAGCCGACCGCGACCTCGCTTTTGTTGCCGGTGGTGAGGAGGAGCGCGCCGAATTTGTTCGAAAGCGCCATCATCAGCACGCCGCGGATGCGGGCCTGGATGTTTTCCTCGGCGGTATCGCGCGGACGCCCGGCGAAAAGCGGAGCGAGCGCGGCTTCGCTTGCGGCCACGGCCCCGGCGATGCCGATGGTCTCGAAACGGATGCCGAGATTCTGCGCCAGCGCGCGCGCGTCGTCGCGCGAATGCGACGACGAGATGGCCGAGGGCAGGGAGACGCCGGTGACGTTCTCCGCGCCGAGCGCGGCCGCGGCGAGAGCGCCCACGACCGCGGAATCGATGCCGCCGCTGAGCGCCACGAGCGCGCGCTGGAAGCCGCTTTTCCAGGCGTAATCCCGCAGGCCGAGCACGAGGGCGTCGTGAATGTCGCCCGGACTGTCGTCGTCATGCGTCGGGGTCGGGGACGGCGCGTTGGTGTCCACGACGCGCAGATCCTCCTTGAAGGCGGCCAGCTGCGCCGTCATGCGCCCGCGCGCGTCCGCGACCAGGCTGCGGCCGTCGAAGACGAGTTCGTCGTTGCCGCCGACGGCGTTGACGTAGGCCACCGGGCAGCCGAGGGTGCGGGCCGCGCCGGTCACCAGCGTCCGGCGGATGTGGCCCTTGCCGTGATGCCACGGGCTGGCGGAGAGGTTGACGATGAGGTTGCAGCCCTCGGCGGCGAGCAGCTTGACCGGATCGAGCCCGTGGTAAAGCCGGCGGGTCGGGATCAGCGGATGCGTCCAGATGTCCTCGCAGATCGTGAGGCCGATTTTTTGTCCGGCGAATTCCACGGTGCGCGGCGCGGCCGCGGGTTCGAAGTAGCGGTCCTCGTCGAAGACGTCGTACGTCGGCAGCAGGCATTTGCGCGCAATGAGCGCAACCTCGCCCCGGTGGCAGAAGGCGGCGGCGTTGTAGAACGGGCGGCCCTGACCGGAGGCGTTGGTTTCCACGAAGCCCACGAGGGCAGGGACCTCGCCGACGGCCGCGGCGATCGCGGCCAGCGAGGACTCGCCATCACTGACGAAACGGCGCTTGAACAGCAGGTCGCGGGGCGGATAGCCGCAGACGACGAGCTCGGGAAACACGACCAGCTCCGCGCCTTGCGCGACGAGCGCGGTGTAGGCGTCGAGGATTTTGCGGCGATTGCCGGCAAAATCGCCGACAATGGTGTTGAGCTGGGCGAGACCGAGGCGCATGGCGTGATGGACGACCAACGTAACCGATCTCGCCCGCGCTGACAACACCGAGACTTGCCCTCGCGGCCGGAACTGGGATTTTTTGTCCGTTTCTACGTCATGCATTCCATGTGCCTCCCTCTTTTCCCCGGACCGGCGGCGGTCGTTTTCCAGGAGAAGGCGCCGTGACCGCACCGGAGTTGATCCTGGCCTCGGCCTCGCCGCGCCGGCGGGAATTGCTGGCCCGGCTGGGCGTGCCTTTCACAATCGTGGTCGCCGGCGTGACCGAACACGAGGCGCCGGACGCCGATCCGCACGCGATGGTCGCGCACAACGCCGCGCTCAAGGCCGAGTGGGTCGCGGCCCGCCATCCCGACGCCTACGTCCTCGGGGCGGACACGACCGTGTTTCTCGACGGCGTGGTGCTGAACAAGCCCGCCGATCTCGCGGAGGCGCGCGCCATGCTCCGGCGCCTCGCCGGCCGCACGCACACCGTTTTCACCGGACTGGCGCTGCGCCGGGCCTCCGCCGGCCTCCGCCTCGACCAGGGCGTGACCAGCGAGGTGACATTCAAGGCCTTCGACGACGCCGTGATCGACGCCTACTTCCGGATCGTTGATCCGCTCGACAAGGCCGGCGCCTACGGCATCCAGGAGGGCCGCGAGCTCATCATCGCCGGCTGGCAGGGTTCGTTTACAAATATCATGGGCCTGCCGGTGGAGGAAACGAAACAAATTTTGACCCGCGGCGGTCTTCTGAATTGAATTTGTGCCCAAGGGCCATCGTTGATGAACCAGCTGCTCGAACCAGAAACTTCCGAAACCACGCGCCGGCGCGGTCGTGTGCCGCGCTTTTTGCGCGATGAAGACACGCAATCCGTCGTCATCGGCCTCTTGCTCACCCTCATCCTCTGGCCGCTGCTGGTCCTGTTCTTCAGCTGGGCCATCGCACACCTGCACGGCAAAAATCAGGGCAGGGTGGGCGTGGCTTTGCCCATCGCCCGGCAGTTCAACATCCAGCTCACGCCCCAGGAACTTCGGCCGCCCAAGCCGCCGCCGCCCAACCGCTTTGTCGAAACCAACCCCGACGCGCCGCAGAACATCCCCGACCAGACCCGCAATTTCGGCGCGCAAAACCAGCAGGCGGCGCAGCCGAAGCCTTCGCCGAAAACCGGCGGCGATCACCCCGCGACGGAAGGCCGGAAGGACATCGAATCCACGCAAATCGTGAACGGCCATCTCTCACCCCAAACACCGTCCGCGGCCGCGCCCGCGCCGCCGAGCCCGCCCAGCACCGAGGCGAAGCCCGCCCCCGTCCAGGAGCAGAATCCGCTGCCCGGCTATGAGAAGGGCGTGGGCGAAAACAAGGACGCGTTCGGCACCAACGTCGCCCAGCTCGCCGAAAACGCGAAGAACGTGCCGAACAAAATCGAGGGCCGGAAGGATGTGCCGCTGATCGAAGGCGCCAATTCTGTCGCTCCGCAAATCGATCCCAAGCATCCGCGCCCACGCCCGATGCTCAACGAACACGACGTGCGGCCGGCCATTTTTTCGGACAATCCCACCGGGACCACCAACATCGGCCTCGCCTCCTGGGATGCGCGCTGGAGCAATTACGGCCAGTATCTCCAGCAGCTGATCGACACCGTCCAGGCCGAATGGGATCACATCATGAGCCAGAGCAATGTGTATCCCTCCGCCGGCACCCACGTGGTGGTGACCTTCCGCCTCAACTCGAAAGGCAACATCTCCGCCATCGTGAAGGTGGACGGCAACGCCGGCGACCTGGGCCAGCGGTATTGCGTGAGCGCGATCACCGATCGCGCGCCCTACGGACCGTGGACCGATGACATGATCGCGATCCTCGGCAACGAGCAGGAGCTGACGTTCGCGTTCTATTATTACTAGTGAGCCTGCCGGCGGAAAACTTCTGGTCGGCGGTGCCGCTCGGTCCCGGCGTGCGCCTGCTGGCCCGCGATTCCCACGGCCTGGCCGCGTTCGACAAGCCGGCCGGCATTCTTTCCCATCCCAACAAACCCGGTGACGAACCCCGTTCGCTGCTCAACGCCGCCTATGACTGCGAGGAAGAATGCTTCCACTGGCCCGGCGGCGCCGCGCCGGCTCGCCTCTGGCTCCTCAACCGCCTGGATTCGCCGACCTCGGGCCTCATCCTGGCCGCGGCCGACGGAAACCTGGCGCGCGCAATCCGCGCGCAGTTCAAGCGCCGGCAGGTGCACAAGCTTTATTGCGCGCTCGTCTTCGGCGCGCCGGCGCGCCGGCAGGAACTCTGGCGCGACCGGCTCGCAATCGAAAAGCAAGACGGCCGGATTCGCACCCGCGCCGCGGGAAACATCCCGGCCGAGTGCGGGATGCAGGTCGTCCGCGCGGGCGGCGGCGAACCCCGCCTGGCCCTGCTGCAGCTCGAACCCCGCACCGGCCGCAGCCACCAGCTGCGCGTGCAATGCGCCGGGCGCCACCTGCCGATCGTGGGCGACGCGAGCTACGGCGATTTCAAGCGCAACCGCGAGTTCGCGCGCCGCACCGGCTGCCGCCGGCTGTTTTTGCATTCGCTGGAGACGGCCTTCGACTACGAGCGGGCCGGCGAAGAAATCCATTTTCAGGCGCGCGCGCCGCTGCCGCCGGAATTTGAGGAGTTCCTTTGACAGCGGCCGGAAAATGGGCGGAATATGCCCGGCTTACGCCTTCGCTAGCGCCATGATTTTGCCGAAAGCCAACCGTCTTACGCCCGAGCAGCTCGCGGAAGTCACGCGCATCGTGACCGAATTCGACTGCAAGCTCCAGCCCATCATCGGCAAGGTGCGGACGATTTACGCCATCCTCGGCGACGAGCGCGACGAATTGATGCTCAACCGCCTCGAAGGCCTGCCCTACGTCGAGCGCGTCGATCGCATTCAGTCGCCCTTCAAGCTCATGGACCGGCGGTCCGACCTCTCCACCCATCGCATCACCGTGGGCGGCGCGACGCTGGGCGAGGAGCTCCTGGTCATCGCCGGCCAGTGCACGATCGATCCGAAGAACCCGCACCTTTTCCAGGAAACCGCCGACGCGGTGAAGGAGGCCGGCGCGCACGTGCTGCGCGGCGGCGTCTGGAAGCCGCGCACCAATCCGTATTCATTCCAGGGAGACACCAAGTCGCTCGACATCCTGATGGAGGCGCACCGCCGCACCGGCCTGCCGGTCGACGCCGAGGTCATGGACGAGCACCAGGTCCGCCTGGCCCTCGACGCCGGCGTGCACCTGCTCCAGGTCGGCGCGCGCAATGCGCTCAATTATTCCCTCCTTCGCGCCATCGGCCGCGCCGTGGCCGAGCGGGACACCATCGTCCTCCTCAAGCGCGGGATGCACATGGGGCCGCTCAACGAATTCATCTCGGCGGCCGAATACATCGCGTCCTTCGGCAATCCCAACATTCTCCTCTGTCCGCGCGGCACCGCCCCGGCCCTCGACGGCTACCGCGGCCATCCCGACGAGTCGATCACGCCGCTGCTCAAGGAAAGGACCTGGGCTCCGGTCGTGGTCGATCCTTCGCATTCGGTCGGCAAGGCGGCCTACGTGCCGGCCTGCGCGCTCGCCGCCGTGGCCTACGGCGCCGACGGCCTGTGCATCGAGGCCCACGTCGAGCCGGCCAAGGGCATCGGCGACGACCCGAAACAGGCGCTGACGCCCGACCTGCTCGCCGAAACCATCGTCCAGGCCCGCCAGATATGGGCACTTCGTCATCACGCCAAGGTCTCCTGAATTTGCCATGATCCGTCTCCGTCGTCTTTCACTTCTCCTCGGCCTCGCGCTCGCCAGCCCGTCCGTCTTTGCCATGACCGCTGTCCGCCTGAAAAACGGCGCCGAGCTCAAGGGCGACATTCTCAGCGAGAAAACCGACCGCGTCGTGATCGACCTCGGCTTCACCGTGGTCACCGTGCCCCGCGACGAAATCGACCACATCATCGCCGAAAAGACGCCGTCCGCCTCGGCCGCCGGCGAGGAGCTGACCGATCTGTACCGCGTCAACCCCGGCCAGCCCAGCCTGACGGTGAAGGAGAATGTCGAGCGCTGTGGCGACGCCGTGGTCGAGGTGCGCACGCCCATCGGCCTGGGCTCGGGCTTCATCATCAACCCGGCCGGCTATGTCGTGACCAACGAGCACGTCATCGCCGGCGAATACAAGATTTCCATCACGCAGTTCCGGCGCGGCCCGACCGAACTGGAGCGCGTGCAGTTCAACAACGTCCGCATCGTCGCCTTCGACCCGCGGCTGGATCTCGCCCTGCTGAAAATCGAGGACACCGGCGGCACCGCTTTCCCCACCGTGCCCCTCGGCGATTCCAATGACCTGACCGAGGGTCAGACGGTTTTCGCCATCGGCAGCCCGCTCGGCCTCGACCGCAGCGTCTCCCAGGGCATCATCGCCCAGAAAAACCGCCCGCTCGACGGCCAGCTTTACATCCAGACCACGGCCCAGGTGAATCCGGGCAATTCCGGCGGCCCGCTGTTCAATCTGCGCGGCGAGGTCGTGGGCGTGAACGACATGAAGGCGATGATGATCGGCGTCGAAGGCCTCAATTTCTCCGTGCCGTCGTCGGTGGTGAAGACGTTCCTGCGCAACCGCGACGCCTTCGCCTTCGATCCGCGCAATCCCAACGCCGGTTACCGCTACCTCGAGCCGCCCCAGCCGGTTAAAACCCATCCGACTCTGCCCAAGCTGCCATGAAGTTCTCCCTTCCCGTCATTTTCTCACTCTTCGTCCTCTGGGCCGCGCCGCTCGTCCGCGCCGCCGCTCCGCCCCTGGTCAATCTCGTGGGCGACGATGCCGTGCTCGTGCTTTATGTCACCGACGCGCCGTCGCTCGTGAAGCACTGGCCGGACACGCCCTGGATTAAAATGTGGCGCGACGACCAGGTGAAGAAATATTTCGCCCCCCTGCGCGCGCAGATGAAGGTCGACGAATGGGACGACCGGTGCAAGGCCGACACCGGCTACACCATCGCCGAGTTGCTCGACTTCGCGACCGGCCAGGCCCTGATCGCGCTGCCCGACCTGGGCACGCTCCTCGACGCCCAGAAAAACAAGGCCGATCCGCCGGTCTTGATCGCGATTGAAGTCGGCGACAACGCGCCGAAAATCGAAAAGCTGATCGCCGCGGCCGAGGCCAAGGACGACCAGGCCAAGTACACGGAAACGACCGAGGACTTCGGCGGCATCACCCTCCATCTCACGGAGGCCACGGCGAAGAACGAGACCAAGCCGAAATCCGCCGGCGTCTGGGCCATGAGCGGCGGGGTCTTTTATCTCAGCCCGTCCAAGGAGTTTCTCCAGCGGACGCTGAGCGCCGCGAAAAAAGGCGGTTGCGACAATCCGCTCGGCCAGTCCGACGGGTTCCTGCGGATGCAGCACCGCATCGGCCAGCCCCAGCTCATTCTCTACGCCAACCTGAAAGGGATGTATCCGGCGGCCCAAAAGGCCCTGGCGGAAAAAAAGCCGGCGGCGGGCGCGGGCAACCCCAATCCGTTCGCCTTTGACCCCACCACGCTCCTCCCGGCGCTCGGCCTGGATGCCGCCAATGAGTTCTATCTCACCGCCAGCCTCGACGCCGACGCCGCCAATCTCGATTTCGGCCTCACCTACAGCGAACGCCGCGGGCTGACCAAGCTGATGGCCTACGCCGACGGAGCCCCGCCGCAGCCGTCCTTCGTGCCGGAAAAGTGCTTCGCCGTCTCCACCGCCCGCTTCAGCCTGAAAAATTTCTACGACGCGACCGAGGAAATGCTGGGCAACATCAGCCCGATGTTCGCCGGCATGTTCGAAGGCTACGTCAAGAGCTTCAACCAGCGCCTCGGCATCGACATCCGCCGCGACCTCATCGGCAGCCTGGGCGACCAGATGGTCATGGCCAACGCGCTCAACGAGGCGGCGCCGGCCGACGCGCCGATCAACGAGCGCCTGCAGCCGCTCTATGCGTTTTCAGTCGAAAACGCCGCCACGCTCACGACCGCCATGGAGTCGATCAAGCACGGCCTGTTCGGGGAAAATGCGGACAAGGTTTTTGAAAAGCGGAGCTACCTCGGCCACGACATCTACACCTACAGCCCGCCGCAGCCTCCGGCCGCCGAGGGCGAGCCGCCGCCCCCGCAGCCGAAGGGCTTCTCTTATGCCGTCACCGACCACTGGTTTTTCCTCGGCGTCGGTTCGGCCGCCCTCGTCGAAAGCGCCCTCCAGGGGCTCGACGGCAAGCAGGCCTCCTTCTGGGACAAGCCGGAGGTGAAGCGCAACCTGCTCGCCGACCTGCCCGACAACGCCTCCGGTTTCGGCTATATGGACCTCGGCAAAATCATGCCGCTCTATTTCGATTTGTTTGTCCAGGGAATCGAAAGCAGCCGCAAGGCGGCCGCCATGCGCAAGGCCGCGGCGCAGGCGAACGCCGATGACAACTCTTCGGCGAACGGCGGCGCGGCGGCCGGGGAGGATGCGGACAAGCCGATGGTCGATGCCGATGCCAAGCCCGACGCCGCCACGCTGGCGAAGTATTGGAGCTATCTCCGCAACTACGCCTGGCACGATGCCAACGGCATCTACGCCACGGAACGAATCGCCTATCCCAAGAATAATCCGTGAAGCCCTGGTTTTTCCTTGCTGCGGCGGTCCTCGCCGCCGGTGTCTCCACTTTCGCCGCCGCGGACAGGCCGCTCGTCGAAACCATCGCCCTCGGCGGGCCCGAAGTGGCCAAGCTCGATTGGAACACCCGCGCGCTCACCGCCGTCGACCTCAACGGCGACGGCCTCACCGACCTGGTCGTGCTCAATAACGACCGCGCCCAGATCGATCTGCTCTACCAGCTGAAGCCCGGCATGCCTCCGCCGCGCCTGCCGCCCTCCGTCAGCGTCGACCGCTGGGAGCCGGTCGTGGCCGACGCCCGTTTCAAAAAAGTCAGCCTCACCACCGGCATCACCATGTTCGACCTCGCCATCGGCGATCTCAATGGCGACGGCCTGCCCGATCTGGCCTACACCGGCGACCCCCAGGCCCTGACCATCCGGTACCAGCAGAAAAACGGCGATTTTATGGAGAAAAAAATCGACGACGCCCCGGATCCGAGCCAGCTCGTGTCCGGCCTCGCGATCGCCGATCTCACCGGCAACGGACGCAACGACCTCGTCATGCTCGGACAAAAGGAAATCGCGATTTTCTTTCAGGACGCGAAGGGCGAACTCGGCGCACCCGAACGCTACCCGCTGTCCGACGAGGGTTGCTACGGACTCAGCATCGTCGACGTGAACGGCGACGGCCGGCCCGACTTGATTTACCTCAGCCCCTCCAACCGCGATCCATTGCGCATCCGTCTGCAATCCGCCAGCGGCCAGTTCGGCCCCGAGCAATCCTATCCCATCAAGACGCCGCGCAGCACGCTGCAGATCCTCGCCGCCGCGGGCAAGGACCGGCCGGCCCAGTTCGCCTATGCGCAGGATCAGACCGGCCAGATCGTCGTCTTCACGCTCGACGCGAAGGGCGGGGCGGATGCCGATTCCTTTCCCGTGCCGCGACCGCGCGTGTTCACGCCGCGCGCCGAAAGCAAGACGCCGGAAAGCTACGCCTTCGGCGACTTTGCCGGCGACGGCCGTGACGACGTCGCGGTCAGCGATCCGGAAGGCGCGCAGATCTTCACTTACTTCCGCCAGCCCGACGGCGGTTTCACCGTCGCCAAGAAATTCCCCTCGCTCTCCGACGGCCGCAGCCTCGCCGCCGGCGACTGGGACGGCAGCGGGCGCGCCTCGCTTTTTGTCGCCAGCCCGAAGGAGCAGATCGTCGGCCTCGCCACCCTCACGCCCGAGGGGCGCCTGACCTATCCGCAGCCGCTGCCGGTCACGGGCAAGCCCTTCGCCGTCGCCGCCGGCCCGCTCGCCGGCACCGGCCACGACCAGCTCGTTGTCGCGCGCAGCGACAAGGGCAAGTACGCGCTGGAAATCTGGACGCGCGGGCCGGATGGCAAGCCGCAGCTCCTCAAGGCCATCGACCTGCCCAACCAGCAGAGCGATCCGCGCGCCGTGCGCCTGCTCGACGCCAATCAGGACGGCAAGCTCGACATCGCCGTGTTCACGCCGTTCGCGCCGATGCGGCTTTTCGTCCAGGGGCCGAATTTCTCCTTCACCGAGGCCACGCCCGCGACCGGCTTCCGTACCGGCCTGGTCGACAGCCTCGACGCTTCCGCGCTTTCGGTCGCCGACCTGACCGGCGACGGCAAAACCGAAATGCTCGTGAGCGGGTCCGGCTTCGCCCGCGAACTGCTGCTCAAGCCGACCGGCGAACTCGCCGTGCTCGACCAGTTCAACGCCCGCGATCCCTCGGCCGACATCGCCGGCGCTTTCGCCCTGCCCGCCGCCGCTCCGGGCAAAAAGCCGCAGGTCGTGCTTTATGACCGCCAGGGCCAGTCGTTGCAGTTTCTCCGGCCCGACAACCGCGGCGTCTACCAGTTCGCCCAGACCATGCCGGTGGGCAAGATCGATCTCGTCGGCA
Source organism: Opitutaceae bacterium (assembly GCA_035499715.1). Classification (GTDB taxonomy): domain Bacteria; phylum Verrucomicrobiota; class Verrucomicrobiia; order Opitutales; family Opitutaceae; genus DASRHD01. Next base: position 18,290 of record DATJYF010000002.1, read on the forward strand.
TCGAAGCCCGGCGCGATCCCAAGACCGGCCGCACCGACATCTTCGTGCTCGGCAAGGACCGCTTCTGGTGGCTGCCCATCGGCCAGCCCGACTTCGCCATCCGCACCGTCGCCACGCACACGACCGACCTGCCCGACATTTCATACAGCGACGTCGTCGCGGGCGACCTCAACAACGACGGCCGCCTCGACCTGGCCTGCATCGATCCCGACAAAAACCTGGTTGAACTTCTGAGTCAGGATGCGGCTGGCGTCTGGCAGAGCCGGATGCATTTCAAAGTCTTCGAAAAAGACGCCCATTTCCAGGGCCGGCGCGGTTCACCGCAGGAACCGCGTGAAACCGTCATCTCTGACGTCACCGGCGACGGCAAGCAGGACCTCATCCTGCTCGTGCACGACCGCGTGCTGATCTATCCGCAGCAGTGAAAGGAAGCGCCTCCGCCGTTCACAACAGGTTGAGTTGCGAATCGTCGGCCGGCTTGACCGAGATTTTTTTCTTCGGGCGGGCCTGCGGCGCAGGCAGCTCGACCGAGACATCGTCGCCTTCGAGCCGGGCCAGGATGGTCTTTGCGCGGTCGATCACGCCGGGCGGCAGCCCGGCCAGGCGCGCGACCTGGATGCCGTAGCTGCGGTCGGCCGCGCCGGGCACGACGCGGCGGACAAAAACGATGTCGTCGTTCCACTCTTTCACCGCGACGGAAAAATTGCGCAGGCGGGGGAGATGTTTGTCCAGCTGGGTGAGCTCCTGGTAGTGCGTGGCGAAAAGCGTGCGCGGCCCGCGCTCCGCGCCGCGGTGCAGGTGCTCGACCACGGCCCAGGCGATGCTCAGGCCGTCGTAGGTCGAGGTGCCGCGGCCGATCTCGTCGAGGATGATGAGCGAGCGGTCGGTGGCGTTGTTGAGGATGTTGGCGGTTTCGTTCATTTCGACCATGAAGGTCGAGTTGCCGCGCGCGAGGTCGTCGCTCGCGCCCACGCGCGAGAAAATGCGGTCGACCAGGCCGAGGCGGCAGGTCTTTGCCGGCACCCAGCAACCGATCTGGGCGAGCAGGGCGATGAGCGCGACCTGGCGGATGTAGGTCGACTTGCCGGCCATGTTCGGGCCGGTGAGAAGGAGGATTTGCGCGTCGTCGCACGCGAGCTGCGCGTCGTTGGGCACGAATGTCTGCGTTCCGGCCAGGCCGTTGCGGTCGAGTTTCATCATCTGTTCGACGACGGGATGGCGGCCCTCCACGATTTCGAGGCCGTCGCCTTCATCAAGCCCGGGCTGGCAGTAATCCCACTCGCGCGCCAGCACGGCCCAGCCGGCGAGCACGTCGAGCTCGGCCAGCGCGTCGGCGGCGAGCGCGAGCGCGGCCGACTCGGCCAGCACGGCGGCGACGAGCGCCGCAAACAGCTCCAGTTCGCGGGCCAGGGCGTTTTCCTCCGCGTGAAAAATTTCCTTTTCCTTCTGCTTGAGCGCCTCGGTGATGAAGCGCTCCCCGTTCGCCGTGGTCTGCTTGCGCACGTAATCCGCCGGCACAAGGTGAAGGTTGGCCTTTGTCACCTCGATGTAATAGCCGAAGACGGAATTGAAGCGCACCTTCAGGCTGCGGATGCCGGTGCGCTGCTGCTCGGCGGTCTCGAGGTCGGAAAGCCAGGTTTTGTTGCCGCTGGTCAGCGCGCGCAGCCGGTCGAGCTCGGCGTCGTGGCCGCCGCGGATGAAATTGCCCTCCTGCAGGTCCGCCGGCAGCTCATCCGCCAGGGCGCGGAGGAGAAGATCGCGCAGCGGGGCAAATTCGCCCAGCCGTGGAAGGTAATGGTCGGCCAGCGGCGGCCCGAAGCCGGCCAGCCCGGCGCGGAGGGCGGGCAGCTGGGCGAGCGTGTCGCGCACGCCGCCGAGCTCGCGCGGATTGCGCAGGCGGTTCTGCAGGCGGCCGAGGATGCGGGGAATGTCGCGGACGCCGGCGAGCGATTCGCGCAGGGCCGTCAGTTTCGCCGGCTGGGCGAGAAGCGCGCCGACGAACGTCTGGCGGCGGCGGATTTCGGCCAGCTCGAGGGTGGGGGCGGCCAGCCAGCGCTCGAGCAGGCGCGCGCCCGCGGCGGTCGAGGTCCGGTTGATGGCGCCGAGCAGCGAACCTTCGCGCGAATCCCGCGAAGACTGAAAGATCTCGAGATTGCGCAGCGTCGCCGGATCGAGCAGCAGCGTCCGCCCGCTGCGGTATTCCTGCAGGCCGCGGAGGTTTTCCGGTTTCGCGCAAAGGTTTTCCGTGGCGTAATAAACCAGCGCGCCGGCCGGGCCGAGCGCGGGATGATCGGCGGCCAGGCCGAAACCCTGCAGGTTGAGCACGCCGAGCGCATCCATCACCGTGCGCGCGCCTGCGGCGGCCTCGAACTGATAGGCCGGCAGCTCGGTGCACAGGCGCGCCGCGCAAAAGTGGTGCAGCGCGTGCATGGCGGTCTGCTCGTGAGGCGCGGCCTGCCATCGGGCCAGTTCGCCCTCGGGCAGGAGCAGTTCGGCCGGATTGAGCGCCGTCAGGACAGGCAGAAGATTTTCCAGGTGCTCGTCCGAAGCCACGCGGAATTCACCGGTCGTGAGATCGAGCCAGGCCGCATGCAGCCCGTGCAGGGTGGTGGCGAGCGCGGCGAGATAATGGTTGGATTGCGCGTCGAGCTGGCTGGCGGCGAGCATCGTGCCGGGGGTGAGGATGCGAACGAGCTGGCGTTTGACGAGTTTTCCCGGCCGGGCCGGCTCCTGCTGGTCGCAAATCGCGACTTTTTTTCCGGCGGCGAGGAGCTTGCCCACGTAGGTGTCGAGCGCGTGGGCGGGAATCCCGGCCATCGGGTGTTCCTGCCGCCTGGTCAGCGTCAGCCCGAGCAGGCGCGAGGCCGCGACCGCGTCATCGAAGAAGAGCTCGAAAAAATCACCGAGGCGGAAGAGCAGCAGCGTGTCGCGCGGCAGGCCGCGCCGCACCTCGAAGTATTGCTGCATCATCGGTGTCGTTTTCTCGGCATCAGGCATGGGGCTTCTTATTGAACCACGGGAACGGGGAGGGCACGGAGAATTTGTTGGGTTGAATCCGCTTTCCTCTCTGTCCTCTGTGTCTTCGTGATTCAACTCTTTCATCGCGATTTCGGCGGCGCCGGCAATCCCCCGCTGGTCATTCTGCACGGCCTGCTCGGTTCGTCGCGCAACTGGCAGACGGCCGGCGCGGCGCTGGCGGAAAAATTTCATGTTTTCGCGCTCGATTTGCGCAACCATGGAAGTTCGCCGCATGCGGAGGAGATGACTTATGCCGCGATGATGGCCGACGTCCTGGCTTGGATGGACGTGTTGGGCCAGCGTCGTTGCGCGCTCCTGGGTCACAGTCTGGGCGGGAAAGTCGCCATGCTCCTGGCCTGCCGCCATCCGGAGCGGGTCGACCGGCTCATCGTTGTGGATATGGCGCCGAAGGATTACCCGCCGCAGAGGCACAGCGCGGAATTTGCGGCCATGAACGAGCTCGATCTCTCCCGCGTGCATTCGCGGGGAGAAGCCGAGCGGCGTTTCGAGGCGCGCGTGGCCGACTGGGCCATGCGGAAGTTTCTCAGCACCAACCTGGCACATGACGCCGGCAGCGGCCGCTGGCGCTGGCAGATCAATCTGCCCGCGCTTACCCGCGCGCTGCCGGAACTGGAGAAAAATCCGCTCGCGCCGGCCGATCGCTATGATGGGCCGGCGCTTTTTGTCGTCGGCGAAAAATCCCGCTACATTCTGCCGGAGGATCACGAAACCATCTGCCGCCACTTTCCGGCGGCGCAAATCGAGATTCTCGCCGGTGCCGGCCACAATCCGCACATGGAGGCGCGGGAGAAGTTCGTGCGGAGCGTGCTGGCGACCTAGGCGACCTGGCGTCTTCCCCACAGCCGGAGCGAGGCGAGAAGGAATTCCTCGAGCGCGGCGGATTCGTTGAGATTGAGGCGGAGCAGGCCGGCGGCGTGCTCGAGGTTTTCCACCGCTGCCGTGAGGGCGCGGCGCACGGCCGTCTCGCCCGCGGTCAGGCGGGGCAGGGCGAAGGCCTGCGTGGCTGATTCGATTTCGGCGAGGAGCCGCACCCGCAGGCCGTTGGCCAGGCCGGTTTCGATCGCGACCTGTTCGTCTTCAGCGAGGTCGGGTGGAAGCTTTTCCTTCTGTTCCGTCCAGGCGGCGGCCGTGGCGTCGTCGAGAATTTTTCCGAAACGGGCGAGCAGGCCGTAAAGGGCGAGGATGGAATCCGCCGCGGTGCGCTTGTCCGTAACGCCTTCGGCCAGGCGGCCGAGCCAGTCGCGATAATCGTCGCGCCATGCGTCCCAGCCGGCGGCGGTGACGGGCGCGGCCGCGGCGGGAAAGCGGAAGTGCAGCGTGCGGCTGCGGATGGTGGGCAGGAGCGCGTAGGGCCGCGTGGTGAGGAGTAGCAGCGTGGTGTTGGCCGGCGGCTCCTCGAGGGTCTTGAGAAAAATATTCGCGGCGGCGAGATGCATGCGGTCGGCTTCGTGCAGGATGGCGACCTTGCCCGGGGCCACCGCCGCGGAGACCTGGACCTTGGCGATGAGACCGCGCACGGCCTCGGCTGAAATCAGTCGCATTTTTCCGGCGGGGCGCAGTTCGAAGCAGTCGGGATGCCGCGCCGGCGGAAACTTCGCGGCGGCGCCCGGACCGTTGAGCAGGCGGTCGGCGATGGCGTGGGCCACGGTCACGAGGGTGTCGTGATCGTCGCCGTGGAGGAGCAGGCTGTGGGCGAGGCGCCGGCGTTCGAGCGCACGCTCGATCACGGCAACCGCGGGAGTGCCGGCAAGGGCTGCGGGCCAGGCGGCGGAGGCGGGCATCGTTTTATGCGGCGCGGGTACGCTCAACGTTTGCCGGTGTGGTTATTGAGGTCGGGCACGCGCTCGGTCACCGCGGCCCAGATGGCCTTCTCGAGGGCGGCCTCGCTCTGCGTACCGTCGACCACGATGAAGCGCTCGGGCAGGCCCTTGGCGAGGAGGAGGTAGCCTTCGCGGACCTTGTTGTAGAAATCGATGTTTTCGCGCTCCATGCGGTCGGGCAGGTCAGTGGCGCGCTGGCGGATGCGGGCAAGGCCGACCTTGGTGGGGACATCGATGACAATGGTGAGATGCGGCATGACGTTGCCGACGGCGAAACGGTTGATCTGGTGCACCGGATCGAGCGCGAGATTGCGGCCGATGCCCTGGTAAACGGTGGAGGAGTCGAGAAACCGGTCGCTGAGGACGATCTTGCCGGCGACGAGCGCGGGGGCGATGATCTCGCGCACGAGCTGGGCGCGCGCGGCCGTGAACAAAAGCAGCTCGGTCTCGGCGCACATCTCGTCGCCGCGGGAATTGTGCACGATGATGTTGCGGATCTGCTCGCCGATCTCGGTGCCGCCGGGTTCGCGCACGGTGATGACGTCGCGCTTCAATTTCTGCAAATGCGCGGCGAGACGGATCAACTGCGTGGATTTGCCGCTGCCTTCGGAGCCTTCGAAGGAGATGAGCCGGCCGGCCGGTGGTTGTTTTAATGGCATGACCGTCATGCTGGCGGATTTCTTCCGCCTTGGCGAGGAAGGTTTCACGCCCGGCGAAATTTTTT
>DATJYF010000003.1:0-8934 GCA_035499715.1 Opitutaceae bacterium
ATACCGTTTGAGTATTGGCGTATGTACCGGCGGCAGGGCTAAAGACCGGTGCGATCTCCGGCGGCAAATTGATCGTGTAAGTGCCTGCAGTAATGTTGCTGTCAGAAAGGCCCGCTCCGTAGGCGATCGCTTGGAGCGTTGCCGTAGTGTTGATAGTCACCGCACCTGAGTATAATGTGCCATATGTTTCACTCGGCGGGACACCATTGGTCGTGTAACGGATTGAAGCGCCAGGAGTCACTGAGGTGATTGTCACGGCCTGCCCGCTTGTATAAGTGCCTGCTGCCGGACTGAAGGCCGGCGCGGCGACGGCCGGCGGAAACGTATAAATGCCAGTGGCTACCGGTCCCACATAAAAGGTGGAGCCCGATTGGTAGTAAGCCAACGCCTTCAGGGTGGTCGTTGTAGTGATGGAAAATGGCCCGGAGTAAAGCGTACCGCTGTTGAATGCCGGGGTGCTTCCATCCGTGGTGTAGCGAATTGAGACGCCAGGCATCGTTGAAATTATAGACACAGTCACCGCGCTCGAATAAGTTCCAGTACCTGGACTGAGGATTGGCTGCGGCGGGAAAATCTTGTAAGTGCCACTGGTGATGTTGCTGTCTACGAAGCCGGATTCATATGCGATGGCCTGCAGCGTGGTCGTGGTGCTGAATGAAACTGGTCCGGAATAAAGTGTGCCATTGGTTTCCGATGGCGCACTTCCGTCCGTGGTGTAACGGATCGTTGCGCCGGAAGTCGCCGTGGAAACCGCCACGATGACAGACGTAATATAGTTGCCGGCAGCCGGGGTGAAGGTCGGCGCCGCGACCTGCTGGGAGCCGATGGTATATGTGCCGGAGGTAACCGAGCTGTCGGTGAAACCGGTCTCGTAAGCAATCGCCTGCAGCGTGACCGTGCTGTTGATGCTCACCGGACCGGAATAAAGCGTGCCGTTGGTTTCGGTCGGCGTGCTGCCGTCGGTGGTGTAGCGGATCGAAACGCCCGAGGTCGCGGAAGTAATCGTGACTGTCTGGGCGTTCAAATAAACGCCGGCAGCGGGAGAAAAAACCGGAGCCGCTGCCTGCGGCGGCGCGCCGCTTAGAGCCAGGACGAGTTGATTGCCCAGCGGACTTCCCAAGCCGGTCACCAGATCATAGCGTGTGCCGGCGGGGTTGCCGTTGCTGCCGGAAGTGATGTCGCGGAAATAGCCCGCATAATTGGAATTCGCCAACGAGTAAAGGAGGCTGGGCGCCGAATCGATCGATTGCGAGCGCAGGGAGTTCACGATGGCAGAAAGCGCGGCCCATTGCGGAGCAGCCATGCTGGTACCGCCATATTGAGCCCAGCCGGCTCCGGTTATGTAAACAGGAACCCCGGTGGCCGGATCGGCATCGTAGGCCACATCGGGAACACCGCGCTTGGTTCCACTCAACCAAGCAGTCTGAAAACTCGGAATCGACTCATAAACGCTGATGCCACCTCCGCTGCCCGACCACGCGGTCTCCGACGTGACGTTGTTTGACGAATCAAGATGAAGCGACGTGCCGCCGACACCGACGACAAAAGGAGAGGCCGCCGGATATGACACGCCGGCACCGCTGTCGCCGGAAGAGGCGAAAAATGAAACGCCCGAAACATTGAAATGAAAATCGGAGGTCGATTCCGTGGAAAACTCGGAGCCGCCCCAGCTCATGGAAATCTGCCTGGCGCCAAGCCCAACGGCATAATCGACCGCGGCGAAAAGATCGGTCGTCGACGCCGACTTGGCAGCGACGAGGGCAATCGTGGCGTCGGGAGCGATGGCGTGCGCCCATTCGACGTCGAGCGAGGTTTCGCTCGCCCATCCACTGTTGGTGCCGGGCGTGCCCTGCGGGTAATAGATCGCCACCGTGGTGCTGGGGATGCCGAATTGCGCACAAAAGGTATCGAGGTCGGCCTGAATCGTCGGACTGCCGTAAGCGTCGACAATCGCGATCGTCTGTCCCGCTCCCGTGGTACTGAGTTGATCGAATCCGTAGGCATGCCGGATCTGCTGCGGCGTATAGCCCGTCGGACTCAAGCCGGAGGCAAACGGCACGACCGACTGGTGGATCGGCGGGTGCATGGTGTGGCCGACGGGAATGATTTCCCTGCGCCGGTCGGCTTCGCGATCGGCGTGCAGCAGCGTGGAGGTCGACAAAACAATGAAACACCAAGTTAATAAACGCAGGATTCCATTTTTCATAAGGCGAATCAGGCCAATTTGTGCCAGCCGGATGGACCGCAACGGGCCATGGGAGCCTCGACCGAGGTTCCTCTCTTTCGCGCGGTCAAAATGCGGGGTGCAAGTCGGATGATCCACTCACTCCACCGGCAAAAGCGCCGGCAAGAGGGAAACCCCCGCATGATGACCGCTTCAGGTTTTCCCTGACAGTCTCCTAAGTGGTATTGTTACAAATCCCGGGCAAAGGCTGCTGGCCTCGCGACGCAATCTTTGTCAGCATGCCATTATTTCGCGGAAAAAGCGCCGGGCCGAAAAGCCGGCCCGGCGCGCGACAATCAGACATCCCAGGAAAAATCAGGCGGAAATTTTCTGCCGGCGGCGCAGCCAGAGCGCCACCCCGAAGCTGGCCAGGGCGAGCGCGGCCGCGTAGGTGCCCGGCTCCGGAATCGCCGTCAGGCTGCCGAACAGACCGTGATCTTCGATTTCGCCGTCGCCGGGAATGCCGGCGGCGAAGTAGAGCGTGCCCGGGCTGCCGCCGCTGCCGCCGTTGCCGAAGGCCAGCCCCCACAGGCCCTCGATCACGATGGGATTGCCGCTCGGGTCGTCCAAGGTGCCGACAAAATTGCCCGTCCCCGGATTGTAGGCGTTGATCGTGCCGTCGCCGAAATTCCCCACCAGCAGATCGCCGCCAAAGGAGCCGAATCCAGCGGGCGCGAGCGCCAGGCCCCAGGGCGAATTGAGCGGCCCGCCGGAGGTGAGGCGGCCGAGGAAATCGCCGTTCAGGTTGAATGTATCGACAAAGCCATTACCCGGTCCGGCCACATCGTCATGGCCGGCCGCGTCCTGCAGGGCATAGGTGACGTAAAGCTTGCTGCCAATATTCTCGATGTTGAAGGGCGCAAAACCGGCGGGCAGGGTCGGATCGCTGAAGCTGCCGGTCAGCGTGGGCGCCCCGGTGCTGGACAGAACAGCGATGCGGTTGTTGTGAAAGTCGGTGGCGTAGAGATAGCTGTTGCCGCCGCCGCTGCTGATCGCGAGCCCCTTGTAGACCGAGCCGCCGGCCGAATTGTCGAGGAGCGTCGTGGCCGCGGTGCCGCTTTTCCAGCCGGTGATGGTGCCGTCTTCGCTCGCGAAAATGAAGCGATCGCCGCCAAAGGCCGCGCTGTTGCCGTTGAAGACCGTGCCCGTCGGCGCCGCCGTGCCGCCGCCCGGCTTCGGAATAGTGACCACGAGCGACTGCGGCGTGCCGGTGCTGTTGTACAGCGTCGAAACGCCGGCGCCGTTGTCGGCAATCCAGAAGGGGCTTGTCGAACTGAACGAAATGCCCCACGGATTCACCAGGTTTGGATCAGTGTGCGCCGCCACGCCGGGAAGGTCGGAAACGAGGTTGGTCTGCTGAAATTCGTTTTGGGCGAAAACGTGCGGCCCAAGGAAAAGCGCCAGGGCGACCGGCGCGATGAATTGTCTGCCAAGACAGAGTTTCATGAGAGATTTCTGGTTGATGGTTGGGCTTGGGCTTTTGCAAACAATTATACTCAAGCATGGCGGTTTCATGCCCAATTGGGTAACAACACCGTTACTTTTGGCTCGGATTGCCGCGGCTGGCGCCCGGCCCGGAGCGGCCGCTGGCTTAGTGCAGAATTTCACCGCGGGTGCAGTCGCCGGCCACGTCGAGCAGCTGAATGCTGGAAATGGTCCTGAATGCGGCGAAATCGGAAAAAGTCCAAATGACTTTTTTGTCCGGAGTCACCTCGATGACGTGCGGCGCCCGGCCGAATTGGTTGTGACCGAGCCAGTTCGTCAAGACGGTGTCGCCGTTGGGCAGGCGCTGGAGTCCGCTGAGAAATTTCAGGCTGATGCCGGGCAGCTCGTCGGCTTTGACTTGCCAGACGGTGCGGCCTTCGGGATCGACCTCAAAGACGTGCGCGCTCCGGCCTTTCCGGTCGCCGCAGGCGATGAGCGTGTTTCCGTTCGGCAGGCGGATCGCCGTGTGCGGTCCGCCCGGGGCGGGAATTTCGCGGACGATCGCGCCGGATGCATCGTATTCGCGCACGACATCGAGGCCGAAATGCGCGACCAGGTAATGGCCGTCCGGCAGCTTGCGCGCGTTGCGCATGAAGCTGTGTCCGCCGCTCTTCCCTTCCGGCAGCAGCCGGATCTCCTTGGCGACGGTGCCGTCCGGCTTCACTTCAAGCAGCCGCCCCGACGTGCATTCGCCGATGAAGGTGTTGCCGTTCGCCAGCCGCTGGCAGGCGAAGATTTCGGACGCACTTTCGTAGGAAAAGACGACCTGTTTGTCGCGGGTGACCTCCTTGACTCCGTGCCCGGTGTTGAAAAGCAGGCGGCCGTTGGGCAGCGCCCAGACGTCGTTGCACGACGGCGCCGGATATTCCCATTCCACCTTGCCGGCCGCCGAGACGATGCAGACCTTGCCGTCGGTGTAGTCGGCACAAAGGAAGGGATGGCCGGAAGCAGCGGGTGCGGCCGGCGGTGCCGCGGGCAAGGACACAGTCAGTCCGAGCAGACCAAGCGCCCGCGCCGCGGGCAGCAGACGCAAGAGGCCACCGCGGAAAAAAATTCTCCTGAGAGAGCTTCGGAAGCGGGACGAGCCACCGAAATGTCCGGCTGGATCGGTGAACATCGAGGGCAGAAAAAACGAAAGCCGGAGCCGGGTCAAATCCCGACCGCCCACGTCCGTCCGCCTGGCAATTGTCCGTCGGGCTCAAGACGAGCGCAGCAGGTCGAGATATTCTTTTTTTGTTCGTCAGGCAAAAGCGAATCCGCCGAAGGTAGCGGGCGGCGGCTGGATCCGCCCGGGCCCAAGGCAGGATGACGGAGACCAGCAAATTCTGGCGCAACGCCGGATCCGAAATTGATTCAGCCCAAGCTGCGGCCAGACGCGGGCATGCGTGCAGCACGGGAGAATCGCCGAAAAACTCGGTGATCAATTGATCGGACGAGGGATCCGAGCCGTGGCGCTCAGCCATTCCGCCGCCGCGACCGCGTCCTGGTTGGGCCAGCGGTTGAAAACCCGTTGCATGACGTCGGCCCGGCCGTCGGCCGGCGACAGGCTCATGGCCCAGTTCATCGCGGCCGTCGGATCGGCTGCGGTCCAGCTCGCGGCGAGCGAGCCGAGCGCGTGGTTGCGTCCTTCCGAGGCCGGCAGCGCGCACAGCCAGCTGAGGGCGTTGGGCGGCGAGTCCTGCGCGGAAGGCGTCGCAATTGCGAACAACCAGCGAGAAGCCCCGCCGGTCGCAACCGCGGCGCGGTCAAATCGTTAATTTCCCGCGCGGGCGGGCAAAAAAACGCCGGCAGCAGAACGCTGCCGGCGCGGCACGGGCACCCGCCTCAGCTGGAGGGCGGAGCCACGACGCTGGCGATGTTGGAATTGGCGGAGTCGCCGGCGGCGCTCTCGGCGCGCACCCGGTAGAAGTACCGCGTGCCGGCGTTGAGGAAGCCGTCGATGACGGTGTTCTGGTTCGAGCCGACGCTGAATTCATCCTGGAAATTCACGCCGTCGGTGGAGCGCTCGATGATGACCAATTCCGAGCAGCTGCTGCTGGCATTGTTCCTCCAGGCGAGGACGATGGCGCTGCCGTCGAAAAGATTCGCCTGGGTGTTCGGCTTGGCCGTCAGATTGCCCGGCGCCGCAGGCAGGCCTTGCGGATCGCCGGTGACGGAGCCGGAATTCGGACTTTCTCCGGCGGAATTCACCGCGCTCACGACATAGGTGTAAACCGTGCAGTTGGCCACCATGGTGTCGGTGAAACTGGTCGCGGAGACCGAGGCGATGGTGGTGAACGGTCCGCTGCTGGAGGTGGCGCGTTTGACGTTGTAACTCGTCGCGCCGACGCTGGCGGTCCAGGTCAGGCTGACCGTGGCGTTGCCGGAAGTGGCGAGAAGATTGATCGGGGCGGCGGGCTCGGTCACGGCGTTGGTCGGGGTGAGGAGGAAGGCGTGCTGCACGCCGCTGTTGGTGCCGGTGCCGACGATGATGCCGGCGTCGTTGATGCCGGTGGCGGCACTTGTGGTGAATCCGGCAAGCACGCCGAGGTCGATCACCGTGCCGTTCCGGAACACAACGGCGTGCTCGGGCCCGAAACCGGCCGTGCTGCTCTCGCCCGCGATCTGGCTTTGGCTGTTGATGGCGAAAGCGGCGCTGGAAAAACCACCCGGGAGAGTGCCCAGGTCGGTCATCACGCCGTCCTGCCACAAGAACGCGTCGGCCTGTCCCGAGTTGTTGATGGAAGTTCCGACAATCTGGCCGGCATCATTGATGGCGTCGGCCACGGCATAATTTTCGCCCAGCGTGCCGATGTCCGTATATACGCCGTTCTGCCAGAGAAACGCCCGCGTGATGGTGTGACGCCGCGGACCGGAGGTGAAATCGCCCACCACCTGATCGGAATCGTTCACGCCATTGGCCATGCCGGTTGTCACGCCGGCCGGAACACCCAGATTCATCATTGTGCCGTTGCGGAATAAAAACGGAACGACCTGCGTGGCGGTGGTAGAGTAACCGACGACGTGGCCGAGGTTGTTGAGGGCGGCGGCGGAACTGTCGCCGCCGAGATTGCCCAGATCCTGCATCTGGCCGTTCGCGTAAAGGAAGGCGTCGAAGGCCGGAGTGGAAAGCGTGGACGTGCCGGCGACCTGGTTGCTGTTGTTGATGCCCGCCGCGGTGGCGGTCAGGCCGCCGAGGCTGCCCAGGTCGGTGACAAGATAGGTTTGCGTGGCAAAAGCGGGAGTGAGGGCCAGACTGAGCACTCCGATGAGAACAGAGGGATTGAAGGGTGAAACTCGCATGGGTGTTTCCTGTTTGAGGGTTGAAGGCTTTTGCAAATGACTTACTTCTGGCTTCCGCGCATTCCAAATTAGGTAACAGCGCGGTTACCCTCGCCTGCCCTCGTGGCGGCGCACCACGGGCCCGCTCCCCGGCTCCGCGGCGGTCAGAACCGCACGGTGAATTGGATCGCGAGGGTGTGGCTGAACTCGCGGGAGCGCAGGCTCTCGTACTGCAGGCTGTATTGGAATTTCAACTGCGTGTGCGGCGTGAACCGGTAGGCCGGAGCCGCATCGAGACGCCAGATGTTGCGGCCCCAGCGGACCGTGCCGCCGACGCCGTCCGGGATCGTGGCGAAGAGCTGCTGGTTCCAGCGCAGGGCGCCGAAAAACTGCGGCGTGAATTTGTACTTCGCCTCGAGATAGTAAGCCAGGGTGTCGGCGTTGCCCACGCGCGGGACGGCGAACCGGGCTTCGTAGACTTCGGCCCAGAGCTGCCAGTAATGCCAGGCATAGCCGGCGTCCTGGCCGAAAACCGTCTCGCGATAGTCGTTCAGGCTGCGGCCGGCCGCGAGAGTCGGCGCCACGACCGGACGGAGGTACGAACCGGTGCTGGCGGAGAAGCCCCAATTCCAGGCTTCGTCCGGCTGATAGCCGAGCCGGCCGCTGACCGTCGGTTGCCGCCAGTCGGCGCGCGTCGCCGGCCAGCTTTGCGGCCGCGACGAGAGCGACGCGTTTTTCACTTCGACGGCGTAGTCGAATTTCCCGATTTCGCCGGTGACGGCGGCGCCGGTGGCATAGCTGGGCCCCCAGATGATCGGAAGCCGCCGGGTTTTGTCCGCGTATTCATCGGCGGCCGAAGACGGCGGCGCGAGATGCGCCCATTTCAGGATCGTCGCCGGGGAAGTGGCGGCAACGACGTCCCAAAGGCCCATGAGATTTTCGTAGGGCAGCGGGGCGGTGACGAATGGATTTTCCCACGAGCCGTGGCGCGTGACCCAATTCCCGACCACGGTCGCAAATTTTCCGATTTGGAAATTCAGGCTCGCATCGCTTGCCGGCGAGAAGCGAACGGCATATTCGTCGAGCCGCGCGCGGGCATTGTCATCGCTCGGATCGAAGCCCCGGTCGACGCGCGACTCCGCAAAAACATAAACCCGGCCGCCCAGCTGGGCATCGAGAAAGAGCGAGAGCCGCGGAGTAACGAGATTGTGCTGGTCGCTGAAAAGCAGGCCGGGCGGCGGCTGCGGCAGCGCATAGTCCTCCAGATCCAGCGTTCCGCTGATCCTCGCCCGGATACGGTCTTGCGCCGCCGTCAGGGTCAGCGCGTCGTCGATCCGGTCCAAATAGTCCGCGCGGCCGGGGATGGCGGCCAGCCCTGCCAGGCAGAGAACGATGGCTCTGGACAGTTTCATGCCAGCTCATGGGATGATGGCACCGGGTTGGGCGGGGCAAGCTGGAAGCGCACTTCGAACTCCGTCCAGGTTTCGTCCGAGCGCAGCAGTTTCAATTCGCCCCCGTGGAGCCGGGCAAGTTCGCGGGCGAGATTCAAACCGAGCCCGTGACCGGGGACGTTTTCGCCGGAGGCGCCGCGGTGAAAGCGTTCGAAAATATGCTCCCGCATCTCCGCCGGAATGGGACGGCCCGAATTGCCGACGGTGAGCACGACCCACAGGCCTTCGGCGCGGGCCGCGATCCGCAGCCGCCCTCCCGCGCAATTGTATTTCCGCGCGTTCTCCAGCAGATTTTGCAGGATGAGCGAGGTGTAGCGCTTTTCACCGGCAATGGACAAGGCCGCCGGCAGCTCCGTTTCGATTTTGAGTCCGAGCGGATTGGACAGCGCGCTGAAATCGTCCAGCCAGCCTTCGATGAGCGGGATGAGGTTGACCGGGCTGAATTCGAGCCGCAGCCGCCCGGCGTCCATCCGCGACAGCAGGAGCAGATCCTCGATCACGTGGGTCAGCCGC
>DATJYF010000004.1:0-7915 GCA_035499715.1 Opitutaceae bacterium
TGGCTGCGCGCGGGGTGGGCGTGGCGGCCGGCGCGGTGTTCGACGCCGCGCACAAACCCGGGGCCGCGGCGCTGCTCAAGCAGCTGGGCGACGACATCGTGCTCAAGCCCAACGACGAAGGCAGCAGCGTGGGCCTGCAGGTCGTTTCCGGTTCCGCGGCGCTCGCCGCCGCGCTGGGAAAAATCTCCGCCGGCCGCTGGCTGGCCGAGCGGCGGATTTTCGGCCGCGAGCTTTCCGTCGGCGTGCTCGGCGGCCGCGCCATGGGTATCGTCGAGATCCGCCCAAAGTCCGGCTGCTACGACTATGCGTCGAAGTACACCAAGGGCCTGACCGAGTATCTCTGTCCGGCGCCGCTGCCCGACGCACAGACCGCGGCCGTGCGTCGCGCCGCCGAGACCGCCTTCGCCGCCTGCGGCTGTCGCGACTACGCGCGCGTCGACTTCATGCTGTCGGAAAAAAATGAACTGTTTTTGCTCGAAATTAACACGCTTCCTGGTATGAAGGAGACCAGCCTGCTGCCGATGAGCGCACGCAGCGCGGGGTTGGATTTCACGGGATTGGTCCGAGAACTGGTCATGCCCGCGGTGCAGCGTTTTGCGGCGGCGCACGTTCCCGCATGAGCAAGCTCGCCACCATCGCTCCGCCCGCCCGCACCTGGCAGGACATCAGCCAGGAGGTCAACCCGCGCGCCATGTCGAAGGCCGGCCGGCGCCGGCGGCTCCTGGCCACGCTCAAGATCGGCGGCGCGATCCTCCTGACGGCGGTGGCGGCGTGGGGCGCGCTGGAAATCTCCCGGATCGTCGCGGAGCCGCCGCAAAAACTCGCCGCCGCCGGAACCCAAATCCCGCTCAAGGATATCACGCTCACGACCGATGGGGTTCTCAACCATGATTGGCTCGTCCGGACGCTCGCCTTGCCGAAGAGCGCCAGCTTGATGGGACTCGATCTGTATGCGTTGCGCACCCGGCTGCTGGCGGACGGCCAGGTCTGCGCCGCGGTTCTGACGCGGAATTTTCCCGCCACGCTGGCCGTGAACGTCCAGGAACGCGCGCCGGTCGCGCGCGTCATGGCGCAAATCGGCGAAGCGCCGCCGCGCGCGCTGCTCGTGGCGCGCGACGGGATCGTTTACGCCGGCGAAGGCTACGATCCCGCGCTGCTCGGCACGCTGCCCTGGCTCGACGGCGTGCGGCTCGTGCGCTCCGGCAACGGCTTCGCGCCCATCGACGGCATGGAGACGGTGGCCGACCTGCTCGCCACCGCCCGCAATCAGGCCGAGTCGCTCTACCGCAGCTTTGCAGTCGTCTCGCTGGCGCGCCTCGCTTCCGACGGCGAGCTGGTGGTGCGCTCCCAGGACATTCCCGAAATCATCTTCAGCACCCGCGACGATTTCTTCCGCCAGCTGGCGCGCCTCGACTACGTGCTCGATCTCGCCCGCACCCAGCCGGACAAGCCGCTCAAGTCGGTCGATCTGGCCGACGGCCTGCAGGTGCCGGTCGCGCTCAGCCCGGATTCGCCCAACGCGGCGGCGGCCACCGCCGCGCCGCCTGCGACCGGCGGCGGGGCCTTCGTTCTTCCTCACTTAAACCATCTCACCCAACGTGATTTCTAGCACCCGGATCATCGGCGCCGTTGAAATCGGCACCACCAAAATAACCGTCCTGGTCGGCGAGTTCACCCGCGCCCGCGAGCTCAGCATCATCGGCGTGGGCGAGGCGCCGTCGCGCGGCATCATCAAGGGCGCCGTCATGGACTACAAGGCCGCGAGCGAAGCCACCCACAGCGCGCTGCTCGCCGCCGAGCAGAGCGCCGGGACACGCGTCGACGAGATCTATCTCGCCCAGACCGGCGGTCACCTCGAAGGCTTTGAAAACGAGGCCTCGGTCAACGTTTCCGCGGCCGACAACACGGTCAGCGCGATCGATCTCGAAACGGTCTGCCGCCTCGCCATGGCCAAGGAGCTGCCGGAGGGCCGCATCGTCGTGCACCACATCCGCCGGCCGTTCCGTCTCGACGGCCGCCTCGTGCCCGAGCCCGAGCATCTCGTCGGCCGCCGGCTCGATGTCAGTTACTGGACCGTGCACGGCCTGGAAAGCAAGGTCGCCGACAACACGCATGTGATCAACGGATTCAACGTTCGCGTCACCAAGCTCATTCTTTCCAGCCTCGCCTCGGGCGCGCTCGTGACCACCGCCGAGGAGCGCCACAACGGCGTCCTCGCCCTCGACATCGGCGGCGGCACCACGGATTTCGTCCTTTATCGCGACGGCTGCGCGCACAGGACCGGCGTCCTGCCCGTCGGCGGCGGCCACCTCACCAACGATCTCGCGCTCGGCCTCCGCGTCCTGCAGGCCCAGGCCGAGGAGCTCAAGGTCCGCCACGGCCGCGCTGTCGTCCAGGCCCGCGACCGGCGGGAAAAAGTCATGCTCATCGGTGACTACTCGATCGGCGACCGCGAATTTCCGCGCCAGACCATCGAGCAGATCACGTCCGCCCGCATCTGGGAGATTTTCGACGTGGTGCGCAAAAAGCTCGGCGCCTCCTTCGCGCCGGAAAAAATTCCCGCCGGCGTCGTGCTGACCGGCGGCACGGCCAGGCTGCCCGGCATCACCGAGGCCGCGGCCAAGGTTTTCGGCGCGCCCGCCCGCCTCGGCGAGGCGCCGGGGTGGGTGAGCGAAAATCTGCGCGATCCCGGCTACTCCACTGTGCTCGGGCTGCTCCATTTCACCCTCACCGACCAGTCCGGCCGCGCCGCCGCCCCGCGCCGCCGCGGCGGCCTGCTGAGCAAACTTTTCGCCACCGCCTGACTGCCATGATTAATTGTCATTCTGAGCGCAGCGAGGAGTCCAGTGAAACTCGCTCAGCCGCATCCAAGTGGATTTTTCGCTGCGCTCAAAATGACAGAAAAATTTTAACATGACTCCGCCCGACGAACTTCCCCTCACCACCGAGATTCTTACCGACCGCACGATCGCGATCAAACTCGTGGGCGTCGGCGGCGCCGGCGCCAACGCCGTCGATCGCCTGAAGATGGAAAATCTCGAGCGCCTGCAGCTCGCGGTCATCAACACCGACCATCAGGCGCTTTCCAGTTCGCCGGTGCAGGACAAGGTGCTGATCGGCGTGACCGTCACGCACGGCCTCGGCGCGGGCGGCGACCCCGAGCCCGGCCGGCTCGCGGCCGAATCCGACCGCGAGCGGATCGCCGCGGTCGTGCGCGGCTGCGACCTCGTCTTTCTGATCGCCGGCATGGGCGGCGGCACCGGCAGCGGTGCCTCGCCTGTCGTCGCCGAGATCGCCGCCGAGGAGGGCGCGCTCGTCATCGCCTTCGTCACCATGCCGTTCAGCTTCGAGGGCGGGCGCCGCCTCAAGCAGGCCGAGGAGGGCCTGCTCGCGCTCCGCCGCGTCTGCGACGCCGTCATCCCTCTGCCCAACGACGTGCTCATGCAGGAGGCGGCCGAAAACGAAACCGTGCTCGACTCTTTCGCCCGCGCCGACGAATGGATCGGCCGCGGAGTAAAATCGATCTGGTCGATGCTTTTCCGCACCGGCCTGATCAATCTCGATTTTGCCACCCTCCGCCAGGCCTTCCAGCAGCGCGGCGGCAAGACGCTCTTCGGGCTCGGCGCCGGCGAGGGCGAAAACGCCGTGGCCGAGGCCATCGAAAGCCTGAAGCTCTGCCCGCTCCTGCACACGCCCGAATTTTCCCGCAAGGCCGACCGGCTGCTCGTCAACATCACCGGCGGCACCGACCTCACCCTGCCAAAGGTCAACGAGCTCATGACCGCGATCACCGAGCAGTTCGGCAAGGAGTCGCACGTCATCATGGGCGCGGTCATCGACGAAAGCCTGCAGAACCGCGTCGAGGTCTGCGTGCTCGGCACGAGCGATCTCGGCCCCCGCGGTTTGCCGTCGCGCCGTATGTCGCCTGCGCTGAGCTCGTCGAAGGGCCGGCTTCGCGCCGAAGCCGCGCCGCGCGCCGGGGAAAAACCCTTTGCCTCCTCCATTACCCTCGAGCGTCTGGCGGCGGGCGAAGCCCCGGAGCGATCCGTCACCCACGCCAAGCCGGTGGCGCAGGAGGAATTCGGTTTCGACCGCGACATGGAAAGCCGCGGCCATTTCGACAAGACCGACCGGAATTTATTCGAAGGCCAGGATCTCGACGTGCCGACCTACCTCCGCAAGGGCATCAAGCTGGCGCTGTGAAACGGGTTCTGGGGAGGATAAACAGACATCACTCTTTGATGGCTTTGGTTTTCATTCCATACCCTGAGGGCGCGTGTCGGGAGACGTCTTGTTTTTCAGATACGATTTTTTCACCTCGCGATAATTTTTACTCCCACACCAGTAGGTTTTACCGAAAGGATCAGTTGCTCCGATCTGGTTCCAGTCCTTTTCAAGGAAAATATATGGCAAGTGCCGGAAGGTCAAATTCACTTGCTGGCCAACTTCTAATTCGCACGGAATTTTGCCGCTTAGGGGATCTTCGTAATCATGTTGAAGGAAGGCGTATTTTTCCTTCCTGAAAATTTTCCTAAAAAATGATGTCTTCCTAAGGTGAAGACCCATCACTCTGGTCTTTCCAGGCCCAAAATTAGTGATGATAAGCGTAATCCGCTTTGGAGGGTCTTTTTCGCCGCGTGTAATTACGGCATCCATCAACGAGATCTTCAACCTAGGCTTGAGTATAATATCTCGGTAAATATTCCAGCCAAGCGAGACAGCTGCGAGTAAGAGCGAGACAATACTTATAACAATCGCGAGCATGTCCTTTAACAAAGTTAAGGTAGGGCTTGAGGGCAAGCCACGTTGAGCTAGGAACCAAGGCGAAGGGCGATAGCTAGATCATAACTTGGGGCACAAATTTCACTATTTCTCCACCGTCAGGGTCGCGATGGTCTTTTGACTGCCGCCTTCGCCGCCGCCGGAGCCGCTGTTTTCCCTCACGTGGCGGATGACCACGAGCCGGTCGCCGACATGGGCGAAACGGAATTCCTCCTTGCTTGACGACTCGAAGCTAATCACGAGCAAGGCGCGGCCCTTGACGTTGACGTGGCTTTCCGCCGCCAGCGGCACGCCGTCGCCGCCAATCCAGACTTGCGCCGCCGCATCCATTTCCTTGATTCGCTTCCGGTCCCGCTCGCTCATGTGCGGGTTCAGCTTGAAGGAAAGCAGGCGGGCGGGCTGGCCCTGCCAGGTGTCGGCTTTCTCGCCGGTCAGCTCGGCGCCGTCCAGCTGGCGGAGCAGGTTCGGCGCGCCGTTGAGATAATCCTGCAGCCGCGTGGCCGAGAGCGCGCCCATGGCGCGGCGGACGGGCGTAGGCGCCTCCGGATCTTTCGCCGCCAGCTCCTGCGCCGCGGCCTGGACCTGCTCGCGGCTCCAGAAAATCCGCAGGCCGTCCGGGCCGGCTTCCACTCGGGCCGTGGCCGCGCCTTCGTCGGCCTTGGATTTGCCGCCGTTGTCGTCACGGCTGGAAATCTGAAGCTCCACCCTGGCCTTGATGGGGTCTTGGGCGGTGAGACGGGCGAGGGTGGCTTTCAGATCCGACAGGCCGTCGGCGCGCAGAATGGAACAGGACAGAAGCAGGACGAGTAGTACGCGCATGGAAACTGCTGGCAAAGGGTGGTATCCGATACGGCAACCAAACTTACAGACTGCGACCCGACCGGGAGCGGAGGGTTCCCGCGGACCGAATCGCGTTTTCCCCCGTTCAGCGAAGTCAGCCGAAAAAATTTAGCGGCTCACCGCCCGACCCGCCGGCGCCACTCGTGGCGGGTCATGTTGCCGAACCGGCGCATGCGGTTGCGCAGAAAGAGCAGCGGACCGGCGTCGACAAAATAGGTGAGCAGGATGCTGTCGCGGGTCTTCACCTCGGGGCCGACCGTTTCGACGGAGTGCCAGGTGTCGGCGCCGACGGCAAAGGCGTAGCCGGTGTTCGGCGCGAATTTCATCTGCGAGTGTTTGCCGAAGCTGCCGTCGGGCCGCCGTTCGTTGAAGACCGTGCCGACGTGCGCGATGCGGTCATCCGGCGGAAGGTAGAACTGAACGGTGATTCCCTTCCAATGCGTGTCCGTGTGCGGCGGGATGCTGTAGCCGGAGATGTCGCGGGTGAGGATCGGCATCGGATACAGGCCGGCGCGGGCGAAGCCCTCGCCGAAGCGGCGCTTCAATCCTGGCGCGAGTTTTTGCCGGAAGACCGCCTTGAGCTCGGGCGAGCACAACGCGCTCCCCACGACGCTCCAGATCGGCCGCTTTTCCGCCGGCAGGTGCCGGATATACTCGGGCAGGAGATCGGTTTTCACCCGCGTGGGCCGTCCGTCCGCTTGCGCGCTTTTGCTCCGGCCGGACATGGGGCGGTAATCCGCCGCGGTCGGCATGGCGGCGAGCATGCGGGCGTAAACCTCGTCGGGAAAGACCTGCTTGAACTCGAGGTGAAAAAACGGCGCGTTGACCTCGTCCGCCGCGGCGACGGAACGGCAGACAAAATCAGTCACATCGCGGAGGTCGGGTGTGGTTTCCAACGGTTGGCGCATACGCCACAGCATAGGCAAAAAGCCGGCGAATTTCCAGCCGGCCGGAAAAAATTGCGGAGTCGCAAGCGGCCGACGGTTTGAAGTCCCCTTGGCAAGGGCGCGCTATTCTGCATCCTGACGGCCATGTTTGTCGATGAGTGCAAGATCAAGGTGCAGGCCGGCGACGGCGGGCGCGGCTGCGTGGCGTTCCGCCGCGAGAAATACGAGCCGTGGGGCGGACCCAACGGCGGTGACGGCGGCCGCGGCGGCGACGTCGTGCTGCTCGGCGACGACGATACGAACAACCTCATCGACTACAAATTCAAGCCGCACTGGAGCGGCCAGCGCGGCGAGCACGGCCGCGGTTCCGACGAGCACGGCGCGGACGGCCGGGACTGCGTGCTGAAGATGCCGCTCGGCACGGTCGTGACCAACGACGAGACCGGCGAGATCGTCACGGAAATCATCGAGGACGGCCAGCGTTTCGTGCTCTGCAAGGGCGGCAACGGCGGGTGGGGCAACGCGCGTTTCAAGTCGTCCACCAACCGCGCGCCGAAGAACGCCAATCCCGGCCAGCCGGGCGGGCGCGGGACCTTCCGCCTCGTGCTCAAGAGCATCGCGGACGTCGGTCTGGTGGGCTTTCCCAACGCCGGAAAATCCTCGCTCACCGGCCGGCTGACCAGGGCGCACCCCAAGGTCGCCGCCTATCCGTTCACGACCCTGCATCCGCAGATTGGCGTGATCGATTACACCGATGATCCGCGCCGCGAGCGCCACCTCCTGCTGGCCGACATTCCCGGCCTGATCGAAGGCGCGAGCGAAAACCGCGGGCTGGGCCACCGCTTTCTGCGCCACATCGAGCGCTGCGCGCTGCTGTTGCTGCTCATCGACATGGCGGGCACGGACGGCCGCGATCCGCGCGAGGATTACGCGACGCTGCTGCGCGAGCTCAAGCTTTGCGATCCCGCGCTGCTCGACAAGCCGCGCCTGGTCGCGGCGAACAAAATGGACGTCGAGTCCGCGCCGGCGCAGCTGGCGAAATTCAAGCGCCGTCATCCCAAAGTGCCTCTGGTGCAAATCTCTTGCCTCACCGGCGAGGGGCTGGACCGGCTCAAGCGGGAGCTGCTCAAGCGGGTGGCCGCCCTGCGCCGCGGTGAAAAGAAGTAGCCAACGGACTTTATTTGGGTAAAATTTTGCACCATGTCGGAAAACCGTCCCCTGCTCATGCGCACGAACCGGCTGCTTGGCGCCTCGCTCGTCGAGCACAACCTGGTGAAGATCGAGCATCTTGAGGCGGCCAACGAGCGCCTGCTCGAAGCCGTCGCGGCCAACGACCGCCGCAAAACCAGCGTGCTTGCCATTATCACCGGCGAGCTCAAGGCGGCCCGGGAAGAGGACATCCTTCA
>DATJYF010000005.1:0-8781 GCA_035499715.1 Opitutaceae bacterium
AGCTTGGTCTCACGCTCCTGCACATTTTCCGGCAAGGGGGCGTAATGAAGATTCGGCGTGAGTTTCTGGCCGTCGGTCACCGCCCATTTGAGGAAGGCGATGAGTTTCTTGCCCGTGTCGGCGTTGGCCTGCTTTTGATAAATCAGGATCCAGCTGGTGGTGGAAATCGGATAAGCATCGGCTCCCGGCGAATTGACCATGGAGAAGCGAAAGTCATCCGGAATGGTCGTGGTGGCCATGGCCTTCGAAACCCCATCGGCGGTCGGGGCGATGAAATTGCCCGCGGCGTTTTTCATATCAGCCACCGGCAGGTGGTTTTCTTCCGCATAGGCCTGCTCGACATAGCCGATGGCGCCGGGCAGCTGCTTGATCTGGCCGGATACACCTTCGCTGCCCTTCCCGCCCAAGCCGACCGGCCAATTGACTGCCGTGCCCTTGCCCACCTTCGACTGCCAAGCGGAGCTCACCGTCGAAAGATAATCAGTGAAACAAAAGCTGGTGCCACTGGCGTCCGAACGATGCACCACGACGATGTCCTGATCGGGAAGCTTCACGTCGGGATTCAGCTTCGCGATGGCGTCATCATTCCACTTTGTGATCTTGCCGAGGAAGATGCCGGCCAGGGTGTCGGCGTCGAGCTTGAGCGTGGGGTTGTCAGGCAAGTTATAGGTGATGGCGACCGCGCCGGCCACGACCGGAATGTGGAGAATCTTGCCCGGGGCCGAGGCCATTTTCTCATTGGTCATGGGCGCGTCGGAAGCGCCGAAGTCGACGGTCTGTTTGATCAGTTGTTGCTGACCCGCGCCGGAGCCTTGGGATTGATAATTGAACCGCACGGAAGGATCGACCTTCGCGTAAGCGTCGAACCACATCGTGAAGGCGGGATAGTCGAAGCTGGAGCCCGCGCCATTGATGAGCTGCTGGGCCGCGGCCGGTTTGCTGCAAACCGTGGCAATGAAGCCGGTCAAAGCAAGTGCAAGGAGTTTTTTCATGAGGTGTATTTAGGTTGTGAGGTTGAGGTGGAAGGGAATCGCCGCCGGCGCGACGAACGCCGGCGGCGGTGCAGGTTGAATCTTTTGTCAACAAAGCGGCGGGAACATCCGGCGCTCAGAAGACGACCTGTGAGAAGATGCCGATTTCGTCATATTTTGTGACCGTGCTCGCGGCCGGCGGATTCTCGATATGGTCGTGCTTGTAAACCAGGGCGAGGTTCACGCCCTTGATCGCGGTGTACTCGAGCCCGATGTTGCCATACCATTCCTTTTCGTTCGGATGCAGGGTCTTGCTTGGCTTGTCGTTGTCGTAGCGGACAAAGGCCGTGACCGGATCGGCCAGCTTGATCGAGCCCCAGACGGAATATCCGTCGCCTTTGTCGCTCTTGGCCGTGCTGAGGGTGTTGCCCCAATTGTCCTCGCTATAATATTCCGCGCCGACGCGAAACTGCGAGTTGACGTAGGAAACCAGCCCGTCGTAGCGGGCGGCCGTGCGCGAGGTCGTCGGCAGGGCATAGGTGTCTTTGCCGAGTTTGCCGTTGTAGCCGCCAACCGCGAAAACCAGGCCCTTCATCGGCTCGGCTGAAACGCGGCCCTCCAGGTCCACGGTCTTGCTGCGCGTCGGATTTTTGTAACCGCCGCCGTTCACCGCCGCGACATTGTAGCTGATCAGGTCGTTGCTCCCGAGCAGGTGCACGCCCCAGTCGGCCGAGTTGCCGACATGCAGGCGATCGGTGAGCGTGTTCTCGACATAGCGGAAGCCATAGAGGTCCTCGACGAACGGAATCCACGGCTGATTGGCGGAACCGAGCTGCACGATGGCCTCGGGCGCAAACTTGGCCTGCACGTAGGCGGTCTTGATAAAGGTGCTGACCGTGCCGGTGGCGCTGGAAAAAGCCGAGTCGGTGTTGATGTTGGCCAGCCACATGTCGTCAAATTGATGCGTCACGCCGAAGTAAAAGCGCTTCACATCGATGCCGGTGCCGGTGGGATCAACCTTGGTCCCGTTGGAGGTCTCGGCGGTGATGTTGCTCACATCGAGATACATTTTGCCGCTCACCGTGGTTTTGACCGAACTGGCCTTGGTCTGGCTCTGCGCGACCTCGGTCTGGATTTGTTGGGCCTCATCGCTGGTCAAGATGCCTTTTTTCACCAGGACATCGAGCAGCGCCTTGTTGTCATCCGCCAGCGCTGTGCCGGCGATCAAGGCGGCGCCACTGAGGAGCGCCAGCCATTTTAGTTTCTTACATTGAGTAAACATGAATGCTTGGGATTTCATGGTTTATTTATATGTGGTTCCGGCGAAGCGTCAGAGAATGGCCGCCCCGCCGCGCCTATTAGTCCCGGAGAATTGTTACGAAAAGATGGCGTTTATGTTACAGTCCGGGAAACAAACCGGCTTATGCGGCTGCCTTGCAGCAAATTCCCCCTGTCCCGCCGCCGCGGGCCGCGCCGGCCTCCCCTCGCGCTCAGGCTTCCGGCTCCACCTGGGTCGTCAGCTGGATCAGGCTCTGCAGCGAGCTGAAATGCTGGCTCAAATCGAAGTCGCCGCCCAGCCCGCCCACCAGCTTGTCGAACAAATCCTTCTTCGCCGCCTTCAGCGCCTGGATCCGCTCTTCGATCGTGCCGGCCGTGACCATCCGGTAGACAAACACGGTATTGGTCTGTCCGATACGATGGACGCGGTCGACCGCCTGGGCCTCGACCGCCGGATTCCACCAGGGATCGAGCAGAAAAACATAGTCCGCCGCGTGCAGGGTGATGCCGGTGCCGGCGGCCTTGAGCGACACCAGCATGGCCGCCGCGCCGGACGCGCCCTGGAACGCCTGCACCGGTTTCTGCCGGTCGAGGGTCATGCCGGTCAGCTCGAACCGCGGCAGGTCGGGGAATTGCGTCATCAGCGCGGCGCGGACACGGTCGAGCAGCATGACAAACTGCGAAAAAATGACGACCTTGTGGCCGCTGCTCACAACCTCGGCGAGTTTTTCCACCAGCAGGTTGAGCTTGCCGCTCTCGTTGAGCGGCGCCTTCAGCCACGGCAGCAAATCCGGATCGCAGCAGACCTGGCGCAGGCGGGTGAGCAGGGCGAGGAAACCGAAGCTTTTTTCGCGCATGGCCGCGCCGACGTCGTCGCCCAGCCGCTGCAGGCCCTCGGTGCAGATGCGGGCGTATTCCGCGCGCTGCATATCGGTCAGCGGGCAGAGCAGGTCCATCTCCACCTTGGGCGGCAGCTCCTGCGCCACCTCCGTCTTGGTGCGGCGAAGGATGAAGGGCGCGAGCTGGGCGCGCAGCCGCTCCAGCGTGGCGATGCGGTCCGAGTTCAGCGCCGCCTCGAAACCGAGGCGCGAGCCGAGCAGTCCCGGCAGGAGGTAGCGGAAGATCGACCAGAGGTCGAGCTGGCGGTTTTCCAGCGGCGTGCCGGTGAGCACGATCCGGTGCCGCGCCCGGATGGCGAAGCACGCCTGCGTGACCTTCGCGTCGGGATTTTTGATGAACTGCCCCTCGTCCAGCACGGCGTAGCTGAACTCGTGCGCGTCGAGCAGGTGCTTGTGCTTGCGCAACTGCGTGTAGCTGGCAAGCCATACCACCGAATCCTGGCGCGAGGTGAAATCGTGGCCGGTCTTGAGCACGTCGATCGCGGTCTGGGGGAAGAACCGCGCGAATTCCTCGCGCCACACCGGCACGACGCTCGCCGGGCAGACGATCAGGCCGGGCTTGCCCGCCATCGGCCGCACGGTCAGCAGCGAGGCCACCTGCAGGGTCTTGCCCAGGCCCATTTCGTCCGCGAGCAGGCCGTGGCAGCCGACTTCGCAAAGATGGTGCAGCCACTCCACGCCGCGCCGCTGGTAGGGCCGCAGCACCTCGGGCAGCGCCGGCGGCGCGACCGACGGCGCGAGCACGCTTTGCCGCCACACCTCCATTTCCGGCGTGAGCGTGAGCTTCAGCCGCGCATCGTTGAACAGCGAAAAAATCAGGTAGGCGGAAAGCTCGCCGTCGGCGTGCGTTTCCTCGACGTTGCGCTGCCAGGCGTTGAGCGAGTCCCATTTGTCGGCGGCCAGTGCGACGATGCCGAGACTGGGCAGGATGACCGGCGCGCCGTTGCGTCCGGTCAGCGCCGCGACCTCGTCGTCGGTCAGCATGCGCTCGCCGGCACGGAAGATCCACCGCAGGTTCAGTTTCGCGCCGCCGTTGGGTCCCGCCTTGCGCTCGGCCACGGCCTCGATCTCGACCATGCGCGTGCCTTTCAGCAGATTGGCCGCGTGCTCGTCGAGCTCGACGCCGAAGGCCTTCTGCCAGACGGGAAGAATGGTGCGCAAAAAATTTGGAATTTCGGCGAGCGATTCGAGCCGGTAGGTGTGCGCGATCTGGTGATAATGGAAATGCGCCTTGCGGGCGTAGGCGGCGAGGCCGATGAGTTTGGTACGCTCACCGGTGCTGACATGGCCGTTGCCGGCGGGCGCGGCGCCGAGCGCGGGCATGCGGACATTCCCGGCGTCGAGCCAGAAAGCCTGGAATTCGAGGCCCTCGGTTGTGGTTTTGAAGGTGAGCAGCAACGGCCGGGCCGCGCCGGCGGCGGCGCCGTTTTTGGGGCCGGGCACGCCGTTGCCATTTTTGCCAGCGCCGTTTTCCTTCTCGCCCGCCGGAGCGAGCAGCACGGCCGGAATCGGCGAAATTTCATCGGCCACCAGCTCCTCGATTTCGTGCAAGCCGGCCACGGCCAGGGCGTGGGCCAGGTCGCGGTCGTTGAGGGAGGAGCGCACCGCCATGCCGTCGGCGTTCCATTCGATCACGGCGTACTGGTCGTGCTTGTCCACCCGCCGGTGCACGATCGCATCCCGGATCGTGAGCTCCAGTTCGCGCACCTCGCCTTCGCGATAGAGCCGGTGGCCTTCCTCCAATTGGGTGGCACTGAAAAAACCCTCCCAGTCCTCGCCGAGCTTCTCGAACCAAAACTCAAGCGACTGTGGGGTATAGACGCGCTTCGGCCCGTGCGTTTGCATGCAACGTAAAGCGCGAACGTAGATTTCGCCCCCGCAAGAGCAATCACTTTTTCCAGACCGCTTCTTAATTTTTTCTGAGGAAAGGCGCTTTCGGCTTGTCCCCCGCTGCTGGGCAAGCTGCATCATCGGAAGCATGCTGCCCTCCGGCGAAAATCAGCCTCCGCGTAAATCCGCCCTCTGGATCGATGGGCTGGTCTTGCTCGGGGTCGGCGCCTTTGTCCTCAGCGCCGCGAAGGTGGCGGCGCAGTGGGAGCAGCCGCGCAACCTTGCGGTCGCGATCGATCTTTCGCCCTGGGCCCTCCCCAAATATGCGCTCTATTCGTTTGCCCGCGGCTGGATCGCCTATTTTTTCTCGCTCGTCTTCACCCTGCTGATCGCCTCCTGGGCCTATTACGACCAGCGGGCGCGCCGGTTCATCCTCGTCGCGCTGGACATCCTGCAGAGCCTGCCCGTGCTTGCCTTCCTGCCGGTGTTCCTGCTGGCGCTGGTCAGCCTCTTCCCCCGCAGCAACACCGGCCTCGAGCTTGCCTGCGTGATCATGATCTTCACCGGCCAGGTCTGGAACATGACCTTCAGTTATTACGATTCCCTGTGCGGAACGCCGGCCGACTTCCGCATGCTGGGCCGGCTCTACAACTACACCTGGTGGCAGCGTTTTTGGCGGATCGAGCTGCCCTCCGGCGCGCAGGGTTTGCTTTACAACAGCATGGTGTCGATGGCCGGCGGCTGGTTTTTCCTCGCCGTCACCGAGGCCTCCAACATCGGCAACCAGAACTTCCGCGTCCCCGGCATCGGCTCCTACATGAGCGTGGCCATCGAGCAGGGCAACATTCCGGCCCAGATCTACGCCGTGATCGCCATGAGCGCCATCATCATCGTCGTCGACCGCCTGATCTGGTGGCCGCTCGTCGTCTGGTCGCGCAAGTTCAAGCTCGATGACTTCGGCACCGGCACGGTGCAAAAATCCGGCCTGCAGCTGTGGCTCGCCCGTTCCATCGCCGCGCAGAAAATCGGAACGGCCCTTCAATCTTTCCGCAATTGGATGATTCCGCCGCCGACCCCGCCCTCGGCGGAAACCTCCCTCGTGCCGCCCGGCACCCCGCCGCCCCAGCCGAGGAGGATGAACCGCCTCGTTTACTTTGTCCTCATGACGGCGGTGGTGGCGTTTCTGGCCTGGGGCGCGCACCGGATGATCCTGCTCCTCCTGCAGGTCAAGCCGGCCGACTGGCTGGAGATCCTGCACGACGGAGCCTTCAGTTTTCTCCGCGTTCTGGCCGCGATGTTGATCGGGACCCTCTGGACCGTGCCGTTCGGTGTCTGGATCGGGCTCAACCCAAAGCTGTCGGGCAAGCTCCAGCCTTTCATCCAGTTTGCGGCGAATTATCCCGCGCCGATGATTTATACCTGGATCTTTGCCGGCGTCCTCGCCGTCGGCGGCAATCTGCAATGGGGCGCCGTGCTGCTCATGCTCTTCGGCACCCAGTGGTACATCCTTTTCAACGTGATGGGCGCGGCCGCGGCCATTCCCAACGACATCCTGTGCTGCGCCGAAATCCTGCAGCTCGATGGCTGGCGCCGCTGGAAAAAATTCCTCATTCCGGCGGTGCTGCCCGGACTCGTCACCGGCTGGATCACCGCCGCCGGCGGCGCCTGGAACGCCACGATCGTTTCCGAGATCCTCCAATCCGGCAAAAAGACCTATGCCGCCACCGGGCTGGGCGCCTACATCAGCCATGCCACCGACGCCGGCGATTTTTCCCGCCTCACCGCCGCCTCGCTTGTCATGGCCGTGACCGTCGTGATCGTCAACCGCACGGTATGGAAACGCCTCCAGGCCGTGGCCAACGAACGCTGCCGCTTCATCACCTAGAAAACCGGCCCTTCCGCGATCTCGCCTTTCCTTGTTTCACATCTTCAATCTCCGCCGCCATGGATCCCGTCCAGCCGCCTCCCCTCCTCGAATTGCGCCACGTCAGCCATGAATACGGCTCGGCGGCGCAGGAGCGGGATCTCGTCCTCAGCGACATCAATCTCGCCGTCCGCGAAAACGACGCCGTCGCGCTGCTCGGCCCCTCCGGCTGCGGCAAGTCGACCCTCCTGCGCATCATGGCCGGCCTGATCACGCCGACCAAGGGCGAGGTCTACAACAAAAACATGCTGCTGCGCGGCGTCTCGCCCGGCGTCTCCATGGTCTTCCAGAACTTTGCGCTCTTCCCCTGGCTGACCGTGCGCGGCAACGTGCTTTTGCCCATCGGCAAGCTGCCGCCCGAGGAGCAGCAGCGCCGGCTCGAGGTCGTGCTCGATACCGTCGGACTCGGCGCCTACGAATACGCCTATCCGCGCGAACTTTCCGGCGGCATGAAACAGCGCGTCGGCATCGCCCGCGCCCTCATCGTCAATCCCGAGGTGCTGGCGATGGACGAGCCGTTCAGCGCGCTCGACGTGCTCACCGCCGAGACGCTCCGCAACGAAATCGCCCGCCTGCTCGCCGATCCCAACCACCCGCTGCGCACGATGGTCTTTGTCACGCACAACATTTCCGAGGCGGTCTACCTCGCCACGCGCATCGTCGTCATGGCGGCGCAGCCCGGTCGCGTCGACGTCGTCGTGCCCAATTCCCTGCCCTATCCGCGCGACCCCGACTCGCCCGAGTTCCGCAAGGTCGTCGAGCAGCTCCACTGCATCCTCACCCACACCAATCTGCCCGACGTCGCGCCCGCCGAGGCCGGCAAGGTCGTCACCAGGGTGGACGAAACCCGCCGCCGCATCGCCCCGGTCTCGCTGCCCTACGTCACGCCCGGCGAAGTCCTCGGCCTGCTTTCGCTTCTCGGCGACACGCCGAGCGACGTCTTCGAACTCGCCGAGCGTTTCGGCAAGGAATTCGGCTACGTCGTCCGCGTGGTCAAGGCGGCCGAGTTGCTCGGCTTCGTCCAGACGCCCGAGCAGGACGTCATTCTCACGCCGCTCGGCCACGACGTTGTCGCCGCCTCGACCGAGGACCAGAAGCGCCTCGTGCGCGAGCAACTGATGAAGCTGAAAATCTTCGAGCTGCTTGTCCGCCTCATCCGCGTGCAGGAAAACCAGACCCTGCCCGACGAGGAGCTCATGCGCGAGCTGCAGGCCGCGCTGCCGCACGAGAAGCCCCGCCCGCTTTTCCGCACCCTGCTCAGCTGGGGCCGTTACGCCGAAATCATCACCCACGATCAGCGTCATCATCTCGTCCATCTCTACAACGGCGGGGAGCACACGGCCATGCCGCCCGCCGCGCCCGGCGGCAACGGTTCGCCGCCGCCGGGTCCGCCGCCGTCCCAGCCCGCCCCGCCCTCGACTCCCCTCGCCGGCTGATTTCGCCAGCCGCGTCCTACGCGGGCTGCACGCCAGCTGCTTCGCAGTCGCTCTGCAGGAAGTAAAGCGCCCGTTGACGAAGATTGAAGCCCTCGTTTCCTCCCGATTGGATTACACCATGAAACTGCCGTTTTATTGGGTTGATGCGTTTACCGACAAAATTTTTCACGGCAATCCAGCAGGAATTTGTCCGCTTGATAAATGGCCGATGGACGAAGTGCTGCAGAAAATTGCCTTTGAAAATGGGCTGGCTGAAACGGCCTACTATGTGCCCGAAAACGATGGCTTCCGTTTGCGCTGGTTCACACCGCTCATGGAAGTCGATCTCTGCGGCCATGCCACGCTCGCCGCAGCGCACATCGCTTTCCACGAGCACAATTATCCAAAATCAACCGTCACTTTTCATTCGCGCTCGGGGCCGCTTCATGTGACCAGGCGTGACG
>DATJYF010000006.1:0-3102 GCA_035499715.1 Opitutaceae bacterium
ATCCAGACCGCCGAGGACCCGATCGAATACACACTCCCCGGCCTGAACCAGATGCAGATGAACAAGCAGATCGGCCTCGATTTCCAGCGTGCGCTGCGCTGCTACCTCCGCATGGACCCCGACATCATCCTCGTGGGCGAAATCCGCGACAAGGAAACCGCCCAGATCGCCTGCGAAGCGGCGCTCACCGGTCACTTGCTGGTCTCCACCCTCCACACCAACGACGCGCCCTCCACCGTGTCCCGCATGGGTGAAATGGGCATCGAGCCCTTCAACATCTCCGCCGCCCTCGTCTGCGTGTGCGCCCAGCGCCTCCTCCGCCGCGTCTGCAAGAACTGCAAGGTGAAATACAAGCCCGAGGGCCGCGAGTGGGAGATCCTGCAGAAGGCCCTCGACCTCACCGAGGTGCCCGAGATCTTCAAGGCCGCGCCCGGCGGCTGCCATGTCTGCGGCGGCACCGGCTACAAGGGCCGCGTCGGCATCCACGAGCTCATGGTCAACTGCGAGGAGATCGTCGAGGCCATCAACGCCGAGGTCGAGGTCGCCGACCTGAAGCGCGTCTGCATGAAGACCGGCATGAAGACCATGCACCAGGACTCCATGCTCAAGGTCAAGATGGGCCTCACCACGATGGAGGACGCCCTCTCGAACGTCCCGGCGGACATGATCGCCGAGGAGAAGGAAGGCGCCGAAAAGCCCGCGAAGAAGGCCCACGGCCACTGATCCCTTTCCGGTCCGCCCTACCCCGCGGATCGGCAAGCAAAAGAAAGGCGCGATCCGCAAGGGTCGCGCTTTTTTTGCTTGGCGGAATCCGACAAGCATCTCGCCGAAGCCTTGGCGGAGGCGGATGAACGACAAACTCCAACCGGCCGCAACAGCGTCAGGCGCAACGCGCCAATGACCACAATATATTTGGCGGACCCTTTTGCTCAGCCTTTTTTGATTCGCCCGCGCTATTGTCCGCGCGGTATTTCATTCGTTGGCCTATGTGCCTCTATCCCTTTTGAACGTAAAAACTCGATTACCTTCTCCCGCCAGAGATATTGATCACTTTGGGGATCAATGAGAGCGACACCGATCATGTCAGCCAGCGTCCTCTTATAGTTTGTCTTAAGCCTGTAGTCTGCGCCACGTTGAAGAAAATCCCAAACAAGCTTGTAATCCTTTCTTGCTGCAATCGCTGCCATCATCGGCGTCTGACCATTACCATCCTGAGCGTTTAAGTCGGCTCCCGATTGAAGAAGCAACTGGCGCTGGCGGTCGGCATCAGAATACATCACCGCCTCGAAAATCGGTGTCTTGATCGGCTTTACATCCCGAAAATTCGGATCACCCCCATTTTGCAAAGCAAGCTCTAGAAAACGCGGATCCTTCATTCGCGTGATCAGAATCATTATGGAGAAACCCTCTCGTCGCCGGAAATTTGGATTGGCTTGAGCAGTGAGCAGCGCCCTAAAGCCGTCCAAATTCTGGGCCCAAGCCGCCCACCAAAGTGGCGTAACGTCGTGCTCGCCAACCGTGTTTGGATCGACACCTGCGGCGATTTGCTTCTTAACCTCGTCGACACTCCCGGCCGCCGCCGCGCGAGCCAGCGCGAGTGCCGGCGTCTTCCCGAACAGATCAACGACATTGTAAGTCAACGCACCTTGAGCGATTGTTTCTTGCCCTTTCATGCAACTCTGGCCGACCAGAAAGCATGCTAGGCACAACAAAAATCTATTCGCATCCATTTTGAGCGAGAAGAAACAAAAGAGGTCAGGTTTAGGTCTATCAGCAGGCCGTTTTAGATCGCAGCGACTCGGGAGCATAAAGCCCTGATCAGGGCGAGTCTTGGGATTATGTCCCGATCGGCGTCGAGGGTGCCGCGGCGCGCACCGCGTCGGCGATCGTCGTGGGCAGCACCTCGGCCTCGCCCTTGGCCTGGTCGAAGCGCATCGAGAGCGTCTTGGACACGCCGCGTTCCTGCATCGTCACGCCGTAGATGGCGTCGGCCGCCGCGATCGTGCTCTTGTTGTGCGTGATGATGATGAACTGCGAGTCCTTCACGAACTGCTTCAGCAGGTTCGTGAACCGGTGGATGTTCGACTCGTCGAGCGGCGCGTCCAGTTCGTCGAGCAGGCAGAACGGCGACGGCTTCACCATGTAGAGCGCGAAGAGCAGCGCGACCGCCGTGAGCGTCTTCTGGCCGCCGGACAGCAGCGTGATGCCCTTGAGCTTGGTGCCGGGCGGCTGCGCGACGATCTCGATGCCGCTTTCCAGCGGGTCCTCGGCGGTCACCAGCTCGATCTCCGCCCGGCCGCCGCCGAACAGGATGTTGAAGGTGTAGGCGAAGTTCTTGCGGATCTGGTCGAAGGTGATCTGGAACTGCTGCAGCGACGTCTGGTTGATGTCGTCGATGGCCTTCAGGAGCTGGGCCTTCGCACCGGTCAGGTCGTCGCTCTGCGTCTTGAGGAATTCATAGCGCTGCTTCAGCTCGGAATACTCCTCGATGGCCACGAGGTTCACCGCGCCCATGGCGCCGATGCGCTGGCGGAGCGCGTCCACCTCGGCCTTGACCTCGTCCCAATTGGTCGCGTCGAGCGCGGCCAGGTCGGCCTCGGTCGGCTCGCCCTTCGGCCCCTTGTCCTTCTTGCGCCGCCTGGGCGCGGCCTCGGCGGGCGGGGCGCCCTCCTCCTCCTCGTCCAGGTCCAGCGACTTGAGCCCCTCGGGCTCGTCGTCGGCGTGCCAGAGCAGGTGCTTCCAGTCGAGCGTGGCGATATCGGCCTGGAATTCGCGGGTCACTTCCTCGGCGAGGAACTGCGCGCGGGCGCGGGTCTCCGCGAGCTTCACCTCGTGCCGGGCCAGTTCCGCCTGCGACGTCTCGGCCTCGCCCCGGATGGACGTCAGCCCTTCCTCGACGGCGGCGATCGCCCGTTCGATGCCGGAAAGCTCGCCGCGGATTTTTTCCACGTTCTCCTGCGCGACGCCCAGGGTCTTCACGATCTCACCGGCCCGACCCTTCTCGGCGGTGGATTCCTGCTCCAACTGGGCGACCTGCTCGGTCCAGGTCTCGATCTCGACCTGGCGCTGGACCAGCAGCTCGTCGAGCTGCGCGCGGCGGCG
>DATJYF010000007.1:0-11242 GCA_035499715.1 Opitutaceae bacterium
ACATCGCCCCGCTGCGAAAGCTCGACGAGCGCACCTACGTACTGGAGCTGTTTCACGGACCGACCCTGGCCGTCAAGGACTTCGCCCTCCAGCTGCTCGGCAACCTCTACGAACGCCAGTGCGCCGCGCGCCACGAGTCGATCAACGTCCTCGGCGCCACGTCCGGCGACACCGGCGCCGCCGCCATCCATGGCCTGCTCGGCAAGCCGGGCACCGCCATTTTCATCCTTTATCCCGAGGGCCGCGTCTCGCCGCTGCAGGAGCGCCAGATGGCCTGCACCGGCGCGGCCAACGTTTTCGCCCTTGCCATCGACGGCACCTTCGATGACGCCCAGGCCGCGCTGAAGGAGGTTTTTGCCGACCAGAAATTCCGCGCCCAGCACCGGCTCTCTGCCGTCAATTCCATCAACCTGGCGCGCGTGCTGGCGCAGAGCGTTTATTATCTTTACGCCTGGCTGCGCCTGCCCGCGGGCGCGCGCGAAAACCTCGAGTTCGTCGTGCCCACCGGCAATTTCGGCAACGTGCTCGCCGGCTGGATGCTCCAGAAAATGGGCGTGCCGATCCGCAGCTTCAAGGTCGCGACCAATCAGAACGACATTCTTTTCCGCCTTTTCACCACCGGCGACTACCGGCTCGGCGAGGTGCGGCCGAGCCTTGCGCCCTCCATGGACATCCAGGTGGCGTCGAATTTCGAGCGGTTCCTCTATTACAGCGTCGGCCGCGATCCGGCGCGCGTGCGCGAGGTCCTGCAAAAGTTCAAGGCCTCCGGCGAATTCCGTTTCGAGAATTTTAACCGCGACACGTTCACCGCCTCGCGCTGCTCCGACGTGGAGATTCCGGGCATCATCCAGCGCGTGCATCGCGCCTACGGCTACGTCACCGATCCTCACACCGCCTGCGGCTTCAAGGACCTCAGCCGCGACCGGACCAGCGTCGTGCTCGCCACCGCCAGTCCGGCGAAATTTCCCGACACCATCCGCCGCGCCATCGGCTCCGCGCCCACGCACCCGAGCCTGGAAGAACTCAAATCCCGGCCGGTGGTGAAATATCCGGTGCGCGCCGACGCGGCGGCCATCAAGGCCTTTATCGGCGCACACGCGGTCTGACCGCGGCAACCGGCTGGCGTTTTTTGCAGGATTGTCCGGCGGCGTTCCGTCCCTTTCAATCGGCGGCGTGACTACGGCGCCCTCCGAGCCCCGGCCAGGCCGAAAGTTTGTTTTGCCCGTGATGAGGGCGGGGCTGGTCCTGGCCGCGCTGGCGGCCTATCACAACAGCTTCCGCGTGCCGTTCCTTTACGACGATGTTCCGACGATCGTTGAGAACGCTTCGATCCGGCATCTTTGGCCGCTTGGGCCGGTGCTGGTGCCCCCGCCTGACGTCACCTCCACCGGGCGACCGCTGGTGAACTTTTCCCTCGCGCTCAATTACGCGCTGGGCGGCACGGCGGTTGGCGGATACCACGCACTGAATCTGGTCATTCATCTTCTCGCCGGTCTGACGCTGTTCGGCGTGGTGCGGCGGACCCTGCTGCTGCCGGCGCTGCGGGAACGGTTCGGCGCCGATGCCCCCCCGCTGGCGCTGGCGGTGGCGGCCATCTGGACGCTGCATCCGCTGCAAGTCGAGGCCGTGACCTACGTGGTCCAGCGCGCCGAGTCGCTGATGGGCCTGTTTTATTTGCTCACGTTGTACTGTTTTGTCCGCGGACAAAAATTTTCAGAGGCCGGAAACCGGAAATCAGAAGGCGGCGATAATCTGGCCTCTGCCGGCCGGCCCACGGCATCTGGCTTCTGGTTTCCGGCCTCTGTCTGCTGCTGCCTCCTGGGCATGGCGACCAAGGAGGTGACGGTCTCGGCGCCGTTGATCGTTTTTTTGTATGACCGCACGTTTATCGCCGGCTCCTTCCGCGAAGCCTGGCGGCAGCGGCGGCGGCTTTACCTCGGCCTGGCCGCCACCTGGCTGCCGCTGGCCGTTCTCGTCGCGAGCGCGGGCGGCGATCGCAACGGCGCGTTCAGCTACAACATCGGGCTTTCCTGGATCGCCTACTGGCTGACCCAGTTTGAGGCGGTCGCGCGCTATCTCTGCCTGTCGCTCTGGCCGCATCCGCTGGTTTTTGAATACGGATTTTTCTGGGTGCGAAGCTGGCTGGACGTTGCGCCTTATGCGCCGGTGGTGGTCGCGCTGGCGGTTTTCAGCCTTGCCGGCTTGTGGCGGCGGTCGCCCGCGAGTTTTCTGGGCGCGGTTTTTTTTGCAATTCTCGCGCCGACCTCGCTGCTGCCGGGAACATCGCAGATGATCGTCGAGCACCGGATGTACCTCCCGCTGGCGGCGGTGGTCGCATTCGCGGTGCCGGCCGGCTACGCGCTGATGGGCCGGCGGAGCCTGCCGATATTCCTGATTCTGGCCGTGGCGCTCGGCGTCGCGACCTGGCGCCGGAACGACGATTTCCGCAGCGAGCTGGCCATTTGGAGCGACACGGTGGAGAAACAGCCGGACTGCGTCCTCGCGCACAACAGCCTGGGCAGCGCCCTGGTCGATGCGCACCGGATTCCCGAGGGCATCGTCCAGTTTCAGAAGGCGATCCAACTCAAGCCGGATTATCCCGAGGCGCACTACAACCTTGCGCTGGTTCTGGCCGGCGCCGGCCGGATCGGGGAGGCAATTGAGCATTACGAACGGAGCCTGGCCAGCCGGCCGAACCATGCCGACACGCACAATAATCTCGGCAATGCGCTGCTCCAAGCCGGCCGCATCAGCGAGGCGGCGGCGCAGTACCAGGAGGCGATCCGGCTCAGGCCGGATTACGCCAGCGCCCACTACAATCTCGGCCTGGTCCTTGCGCAGCTGGGACGGCTGGACGATGCCGTGGCGCAATACGAAGAGGCGTTGCGGCTGGAGCCGGGCAACGCCGACATTGAGGACGACCTCGGTCTTGCGCTCGTGCGGGAGGGAGAAACGGCCGCCGGCATTGCGGCCTACGGGCGGGCGTTGCAGATAAATCCCAACCTCGCCAAGGCGCACAACAATCTCGCCAACGCCTACGTCGGGAGCGGCCGGTTGCCCGAGGCGATCGCGCAATATCAGGAGGCCCTGCGGATCGACCCGGATTTCGCCGAGGCGCACAACAATCTCGGCGGCGCGCTGGCTCAGGCCGGACGGCTGCCCGAGGCGGTGGCGCAATTCGCCGAATCGGTCCGGCTCGATCCAAACAACCCCCGGGCGCGCTTCAATCTCGGCACGGCCCTGGCCGATTCCGGCCGGCCCGCCGAGGCGATCGGACAATTCCAGGCGGCGCTTCGGCTCGATCCGGGTTTCACGGCGGCGCGCGAAAGCCTGTCCCGCCTGCAAGCCGGCCCCGGCAAGTGACTTGATCCGGGTTTCCCCGATAAAATCAGCATCGACAAACGCCGGTTCATGGTTTTCCTTGGCTCCGATGTCTTCGTTCTCGATCATTGCCATCGCGATCATTATTAACGCGTCCCGGCCCGGGCACGGAGACTCGGCGTAAGCACTCACCGCCACGCCGCCAACCGCTGAAGACCCCGGGCCGAAAGCCCCGGGGTTTTGTTTTTTTAACGTCATGAACAATCCGGCCACATCCACCATCAAAATCTACGACACCACGCTCCGCGACGGCACCCAGGGCGAGGGCATCAGCTTTTCCGTCGCCGACAAGCTGCGCATCGCCGAAAAGCTCGATGCCTTCGGCATGGACTATATCGAGGG
The DNA here is from genome assembly GCA_035499715.1 of Opitutaceae bacterium. Lineage (GTDB taxonomy): Bacteria > Verrucomicrobiota > Verrucomicrobiia > Opitutales > Opitutaceae > DASRHD01. The sequence continues at coordinate 3,724 of DATJYF010000007.1, forward strand.
CGGCTTCCCCGGGTCGAATCCGCGCGACATCGCGTTTTTCGCCGAGGCCAAGAACCTGCGGCTGAAACACGCCCGCCTGGCCGCGTTCGGCGCCACCCGCCGCGCCGGCGTGAAGGCCGGGGAGGATGCCCAGCTGCGCACCCTGCTCGACAGCGAGATGCCGGTCCTCACGCTTGTCGGCAAGACCTGGCTGCTCCACGTCATCGAGATCATCCGCACGACGCCGGAGGAAAACCTCGCCATGATCGAGGACAGCATCCGCTATCTCACGGCCCAGGGCCGCGAGGTGGTTTACGACGCCGAGCATTTCTTCGACGGCTTCCGCGACAATTCCGACTACGCGCTGAAGACGCTGGCGGCGGCGCTGCGCGGCGGCGCCAGCAACCTCACGCTCTGCGACACCAACGGCGGCATGATGGTCGATGATTTCAAGGCCATTGTCGGCCGCGTCGTGGCCGAATTCGGCGGCGACAAGGTCGGCGTGCATTGCCACAACGACGGCGGCCTCGGGGTGGCGCTTTCGCTCGCCGGCGTGTCTGCGGGCGCGACGCTCGTCCAGGGCACGGCCAACGGCTACGGCGAGCGCGTCGGCAACGCCAACCTCACCACCGTCCTGCCCAATCTCTTCCTCAAGCTGGGCCGGACCGCGCATTGCGCGCCCAACCTCGGCGGTCTGCGCGAGCTGGCGCTCTTCTTCGACGAGCTGGCCAACCTGCGGCCCGACCCGAAGGCGCCGTTCGTCGGCGCCTCGGCCTTTGCCCACAAGGGCGGCCTCCACGCCAACGCCGCCTCCAAGGTCGCGCGCAGCTACGAGCACATCGATCCCTCGCTGGTCGGCAACCGCACCCGCGTGCTCGTCTCCGACATGGCCGGCCGCAGCAGCCTGGTGATGAAGGCGCGCGAGCTCGGCTTCGAGCTCGACGAAAAATCGCCGGCGCTCAAGGGCCTGATCGAGGAGCTGAAGGAACTCGAGTTCCGCGGCTACGAATTCGAGGCGGCGGACGCCTCGCTCAAGCTGCTCGTCGCCAAACATCTCGGCCAGCGCCGCCCGTTCTATGAAATCGAGGGCTACCGCGTCATCATCGAGCGTCACCGCGGCGAACTCACGGCCGAGGCCACGGTCCGGGTGAAAGTCGGCGAGAAGGTCCTTCACACCGTGGCGGAGTGCACCGGTCCGATCGGTGCGCTCGACAAGGCCCTGCGCCTCGCGCTCGACGGCTTTTACCCCGAGCTCAAGGAAATGGAACTGCGCGACTTCAAGGTCCGCATCCTCGACAGCCAGCAGGGCACGAACGCGCGCACCCGCGTGCTGATCGAAAGCGGCGACGCCAACGGCATCTGGGGCACGGTCGGCGTGAGCGACAACGTCATCGAGGCGAGCTGGGAGGCGTTGCGCGACTCCGTCGATTACAAGCTCATGCAGTCGGCTGCGAAGGCGAGGGCGGGGAAGAAGGCCGTCGCCGAGCCGCTGGCGGTGAACCACTAGAGCAGCGGCGCGAGCAGGCGGCTGACGTCCTCGGCGAGGTTGCCGAGGCGGTGCGATTTTTTCGCGCGTTCGACCCGCGGCGCATGGCTCTGGTTGAGCAGATCGGTGGCCCAGCCCTTCATCGCCAGGACGTCGCGCTCGGAATAAATCAGGACGCCGATCTCGAAATTCACGAAGAGGCTGCGCAGGTCGAAATTGGCCGAGCCCATGATGGCGAGCCGGTCGTCGACGATCACGGCCTTGCTATGGAGCATGCCGTGATGAAAAAGCCTGACATGCGCGCCGGCCTTGGCCAGTTCGCGCAAATAATAGCGGCGGGCATAATCGGTGACGGGATGGTTGGAGCGCACCGGGACGATGAGCGTGACGTCGCGGCCGGCCCGGGCCTTGACCAGCAGCGAGCGGAAAAGAACCTCGTCCGGAATGAAATAAGGCGTGACGATCCAGATGCTGCGTTCGGACTCCTGGATCATCGAGATCAGGGCCTCGTAAAGCGGGTCGCCCTCGACATCGGGGCCGCTCGCCACCACCTGCAGCTCGCTCTTGCCGCGCGCGGTGGTGATTTCATCCGGAATTTCCCGGTGAAGGGCGGCCGGATCGGCCTTGCTCGCAAAACTCCAGTCGGCCAGGAAGACCTCGTTGATCAGCGCCGCGGCCGGCCCCGCGACGACGATGCCGAAATCATGCCAGCGTTTCCGGTAGGGCGTGGGACCCATGTATTCGCGGGCCAGATTGTGGCCGCCGACGATGGCCCGCTGGTGGTCGAAGACGGCGATTTTGCGGTGATTGCGGAGGTTGGCCGAGGCCCGCGTTTGCAACGGCAGCACGGGCAGGAAGCGCACGACCTCGCCGCCGGCCTCCCGCAGGGGATCGACGAAGCCGCGGCCGGAAAAAAGGCAGCCGACGGCGTCGAGCAGCAGGCGCACCTTCACGCCTTCCTTCGCGCGCTGCGCCAGCAGGCGCACCAGCCGGCGGCCGACCTCGTCGCGGCCGAGGATGAAGGTGGTGATGTGAATGAAATGGCGCGCCCCGCGGATGTTTTCCTCCAGCGCGGCGTAGGCGTCCTCGCCGGTGGTGAGCAGGCGGACGGTGTTGCCGCCGACGGGCGGACAGGCGCCGGTGGCGATGACCGTCTGGGCGGTGGCGGAAGCCGCGCCGGTATAAAGGGTGTGTCCGTTGCCGGGCAGGACCGGACAGAGCGGAAGCTTGCGCGCGGTGAGCCGCTTGAGTTTGCGGCCGCCGAAGAGCAGAAAGAGCGGCACCCCGACGTAGGGAATGAGCACGATCACCAGCAGCCACGCAACCGTGTTGCCCGGCTGGCGTTTTTCACTCATCAGGCGCGCGACCAGAAACAGCGCGAGCAGGAAGCCCGCGATGGTGAGCAGATGGGGCAGCACGCCATTGACGAAGGGATGTTCCAACAGCTCGTGCATGATTTTTATCAGGCCTCCTTGTACCGGTTGGGCAATCGAAAGCGAGAGCTGTCTTGGCAAAATGCCTTGACTCCGGCGGCGCGCGTTGAGGAGCTTGCCGCCCCTGTGAGGCGGCCGCCCCGCCTGGCCGCGATCAACCCTTCACCCCGGATCTGCCATCATGAAAATCGTCCTCTTGGGCACGGCCGCGGGCGGAGGGCTGCCCCAGTGGAACTGCAATTGCGCCAACTGCCGCGAGGCGCGACGGGCCCGGGGCCGCGTGACGCCGCGCACCCAGTCGTCGGTCGCGATCAGCGCCGACGGCCGCCGCTGGTTCTTGCTCAATGCCTCGCCGGACTTGCGCGTCCAGCTGCAAAATTTTCCGCCGCTTCATCCGCCCGCCCACCGCCGCCGTTCGACGCCGGTTGAGGCGGTGCTGGTGACCAACGCCGATCTCGACCACACGCTCGGGCTTTTTCTCCTGCGCGAGGGCGAAAGGCTGCCGGTGCACGCCACGCCGCGGGTCCGGCGCACGTTGACGAGGGACCTTTCTCTGGAGCGCGTGCTCCGCGCCTTTTGCGGCGTCCGCTGGATCACGCCGCCGCGCCGGCTGGCGCCCCTGGTGTGTCGCGACGGTTCAAAAAGCGGCCTGCTTTACCAGGCCATCGCGCTGCCGGGCAAGCCGCCGCGCTTTGCCCGGCGCGAGCGCGCCGCGACCGCCGGTCATTGCGTGGGCTACCGTTTCATCGACGAAAGGACGCGCGGCAGCCTGCTGTTTTTGCCGGATGTCGCAGCCGTCGACGACCGCATTGTTCATCTGCTCGGCGGGTGCGACGTGCTTTTGTTCGACGGAACCTTCTGGTCGGAGAACGAGATGCGCCGGGCCGGAGTCGGCTCCGTGCCGGCGAGTAAAATGGGCCATCTGCCCGTCACCGGCCCGGCCGGAAGCCTGAAACAGCTCGCCGCCCTGTCCTCCGTCCGCCATAGGATCTACCTTCATATCAACAACACCAACCCCATCCTGCGGAAGGGCAGCCCCGAGCACGCCGCGGTGCGCGCGGCCGGCCTGGAAGTCGGATTCGACGGCATGCAGATCAGCATTTGAACATGAGAACCCAACCCTGGAATAAACAAGAGTTCATCGCCCGGCTGCGCGCGGTCGGCACGAAGCATTATCATCACTTGCATCCGTTTCATGTCCGGATGAACGCCGGCCAGCTGGACCGCGAGGCGATCCGCGGCTGGGTGGCCAACCGGTTCTATTATCAGCGCAACATCCCGATCAAGGACGCCGCCATCATTTCCAACTGCCCCGTCCGCGAGGTGCGCCGCCTCTGGCTGCACCGCATCAGCGACCACGACGGCTTGAAGCCGGGCACCGGCGGCATCGAGGCGTGGATCCGCCTGGGCACGGCCTGCGGCCTGACCGAGAAGGAAATCTGGGACGAGCGCCATGTCCTGCCCGGCGTGCGCTTCGCCGTCGACGCCTATGTGAATTTCACCCGCACGAAGCCGTGGCCGGTCGCCGTTTCCTCGTCGCTCACGGAAATGTTCGCCCCCGACATCATGGCCAGACGCCTCGAGGCCTTCCCCAAATATTATCCCTGGGTCAAATCATGGGGCTTCGATTATTTTCGCAGCCGGGTCGTGCAGGCCAAGGCCGACTCCGGCGAGGGGCTGGCCCTGACCGTCAAATACTGCAACACGCCGGAGCTGCAGGAGGCCGCGGTCAAGGCGCTGTCGTTCAAGTGCGATCTGCTCTGGGCCATGCTCGACGCCATCCAGGCCGCCTATCAGGGCTAGTCCCGCCGGTTTGCCATGTCGCCCCTCTCCCTCACGGAACGTCCCAAATTGTCCCCGCGTGCCCGGCTCCAGTCGGACAAGGTCACCGGCCGCCCCATTCTGCTTTATCCGGAAGGCGTGCTCGTGCTGAACCCGACCGGCCAGGCGATCTTGGGCCTCTGCACCGGCGAGTTGACCCTGCAGGAAATCATCGCCCGGCTCGCCGCCGACTACCAGGCCCCGGCCGAGCATGTTTCCAAGGACGTCATCGCCTATCTTGACCGGCTGCGGGCCATCAACCTGCTTGAAACCCCGGCCACCGCCGGCTGACCCAACATCATGGTCCAACCCGCCCCACGGCCTTTCAGTTTGCTCGCCGAAGTGACGCACCGGTGCCCGCTGCATTGTCCGTATTGCTCGAATCCCACCGAGTTCCCGCCGGTCGGCGACGAGCTGACGACCGCGGAATGGCGGCGCGTGCTGAACGAGGCGGCGGAGATGGGCGTGCTGCACGTGGGTTTTTCCGGCGGCGAGCCGCTCCAGCGGCCGGACCTGGCCGGGCTGGTGGCGGCGGCGCGCTCCGCCGGCCTCTATTCCAACCTCATCACCAGCGCCGTCGGCTTGAGCCGCGACCGGGCCGCGGAGCTCAGGACCGCCGGACTGGACAGCGTGCAGATCAGTTTCCAGTCGGACGAGGAGCCGCTGGCCAATCTCATCGCCGGCACCCGGGTGCACGCCAAAAAACTCGAGGCCGCCGCGCTCGTGCGCGAACTCGGGTTTCCCCTCACGATCAACGTCGTGCTGCACCGCGCCAACATCGGCCGCCTGCCGCAAATCATCGCGCTGGCCGAAAAGCTGGACGCGGAACGGCTCGAGCTGGCCAACACCCAGTTTTACGGCTGGGCCTTCCAAAACCGCCTCGCGCTCCTGCCCACGCGCGCGCAGATCCGCGAAGCCGTCGAAATTTCCTTCGCCGCAAAGGAACGCCTCAAGGGCCGGATGGAGGTGATTTTTGTCGCGCCGGATTATTATGCCGACCGGCCCAAGCCCTGCATGCACGGCTGGGGCAGCCGCCACCTCACGGTGAATCCGCGCGGCGACGTGCTGCCGTGTCCGACGGCCGGCGGGATCAAGTCGCTGCGCTTCGAAAATATCCGCGAAAAATCGCTGCATTGGATCTGGGCCGGGTCGGAATCGTTCAACCGTTTCCGCGGCACGGAATGGATGCCACAGCCCTGCCAGAGCTGCGAATTTCGCGAGATCGATTTCGGCGGCTGCCGCTGCCAGGCCGCGCTCCTGACGGAAGACGCCGCCAACACCGACCCGGCCTGCGCGCTTTCGCCCTTCCGCGACCGGCTCGCGGGCATCGTCGAATCGGTCCAGGACGCGCCGGCGGCGGCGTTTGCCGGCGGCCCCGGCGGGATCGTTTACCGCGAAAATCCGCGGTGATTTTCGCCAAAAAAAAGCGCCGCGGATTGCTCCGCGGCGTTTTCAAAGGTTGCCGTCTTGGCCGGCGTCAGACATCGAACTCGTCGACGTCGCCGGAATAGGCCGAGCATTCCATGCTCACGGAAATTTCTTCGAATTCAGGGGCGATCCATTTCATGATGAATGAGGGTAGTTAAGGGTTAACGTTAGCGGACAAATCAGGGCGAAAGTTTCCGCCGCCCTATCGGGTTGTCAACGTCTAAAACCATAAATTGGCATTAGCTCGGCAAAAGATGGTGACCACAAAGGGTTACGGTTCGCTGCGCCAAGAAATCGGTATGATGCTTGCACGGATAAGGCTGGGGCAATCATTGAAAGCCCCCGGCTCGGTTCACCGCCGGTGGGCACGGCCGGAGTCAAGTGATTGCCGGTGGCGCTGACGACTTTGACCAGACCGCGCGAAATGGTGGTGGGAGATGGATTCGAACCATCGAAGGCGTAAGCCAGCAGATTTACAGTCTGCCCTCGTTGGCCACTTGAGTATCCCACCGAGCGCGGAAGGTAAACGCTCGCCAGTCGTTGGGCGGAATTCAAGGATTTTTTGCGGGGCGATAGCCTCAAATCAGCCCGGCGGCGCGAAAGCTGTAAAAGCCGGCCCCCGCCGGATCGCACGCGGCGCGGCCGACGATGACGTGGTCGATCAGCTCGATGTCCACGATCTTGGCCGCTTCGCGCAGCTGGCGGGTCACCTGCGCGTCGGCGGCGCTGGGGGCGGGATCGCCGCTCGGATGATTGTGTTATGTGGAGCACCCGTTTATGTGAACTGCGCGGCAGATTTTGGTGCGAACTACCTCTGAAGACGGTCGCTTTTGCTTCACATAAATCGGCCTACTTTGGTCGCTAAATTTCCATGCTGACCGGTTGATACCGGAAAGACTGCGAGAAAGTTGAACTGCAGCCCTAAGCATCCCTGAGATTTGTTCAAAACCGGTGCACCACGGTTCTGAGCGTTTGAGCGGATAACCGCCAACATCTTAGCTGTCCTTTAATCCACCAATTACCTACAATGGGCCATCTTTCGCTCCGCATGAACCCTGCCGCATATAGGCTCAACCTCATGGTCGTCACGCTTGAGCCGGCTGGACAGCCCACGGGAGACTGAGTCGTGAGCGCCAAGAAAGCAGCGCATCGATTCGGTGGTCGCGCCACCTCCATGGGAGTCGGCTACGAAGGTCACGTGGCCGCACGGCTGGCGGTGAAGATGCTGTTTGGTGAAAAGGCATCGGTCTGGCCGGGTGTGCATGGCGGCAACCTGCATGCCATTACTCTGCAGATGCCGACCGCCGTCGATGATGTGGTCGTCGAGCTTGCCGACCTTGCGGGACTGCGGCACGTGCACCTCTCCGCTAAG
>DATJYF010000008.1:0-6904 GCA_035499715.1 Opitutaceae bacterium
CCTTGAGTAACATCACACACCGCCAGAAACCTCATAGGTGTATGCGGGATCCTTGCATCCCTTGCTTAACGAGCTTGGTTTTGGCGATCTTGATGGATGGGCGTTCGCGGTTTTCCGCAGCCTTATTTTTGATGTGCGCCTCGACCTTGGCCACGATCTCCGGGTTTTCATTTACCCATTGCTCCAGTTCGCGGTTGCGGCGGACGACCATCTCGGCGTTCTCCCGCTGCATCTTCGCGCGCATCTGCCTTTGAACAAGCTCCTCTTTGCTCATCGCGTTGTAGTGCGCATAGAGAGCGGGATTCTCCGCGATGAATTTGTCCAGCCGGGCTTGGAGTTCCGGGTTGGACCGGTGGGCGGCATCGGCGCGTTCTTGCGCTTTTCTTTTGGCGACTTCGTCAGCGAGCGACATGGCGGACTCCTTGTTTTGGCGACCGGGGTTTAGAATTCAAAACTATCTTCATCGAAATTTCCCTCCTTATTGGGCTTTGCCGTCCCTCTTTTGAGGCTCAAAACCGTGCGTTCAAATTCGACCTTGATGTCCCACGATGTTGCGGAGGCGAGCCACATCCGCGCCAGGTCCGGCACGGATGGGCTTTTGCCGTAGGTTTCCTGGATGATGCGCTCCGCCTTCTCAAAATTTGCGGTCAGGTGCGCCGGCAGCGGCGTGCCGTCGATCTCGACTGAGGTCTTGGTTTCCAGGCTCATTTTGCCAAAATCTACCACAAACCGGACCGGCGTGTCTTGGATAATCCGGCCTTTCTTTGAGTACGATTTGCGTTTACCCGATGGCCCCTTCGCTCGAACAAACCTCGATTTCGAGGACGAAAGCCTCTCGGCCTGTGGCTCTTAGGTATTCCTTAGGAGCGGCGCGCAGGCTCGCGAGGCGCTGTTGGGCGATGTCTTGAAGCAGGCCGTGCAGGTTCACGCCCCGGACAACGGCCTCGTAGCCCACAAAGGTGAGCCGGAGCGTTTCGGGTTCGCTCTCGCTTTCGAGATAGCAACCCACCAAGTGATGCCACGGCAGCACCCACCATTTGCCGCTGGAAGCTTCCAACTGCAAGGTGGAGGCTTGCACTTTAATCGTGTGGCAGGACTCGGGCAGCAGTCCCTGCTCGATGCGTTTCTGTCTGATTTGTTCTTTCAGGCTCATAGATGAATCCTCATGGAGGTTTGCTGGGTTTGCTTTATCTGCTGAACTTGCTGGATAAATTTCCGGCTCCGCTCGGCTGGCGTCAGTTGAGGCGGCGTTTGCCGAAGATCCTCGGTCAAGGCTTCGCGCCGCCGGCGCTGGATGATGTTCCACGCCTGGCGGGTCCATTCCGGCAACTGCCGACGGCGCGATGTTTGCGCCGGCCCGCCGGCATCAGGTTTCAATTCCAAAGCCAGCTTGCGCTCGCCGGTGCGCTCGATGTCGGCGCGCAACTGGGCTTTGTCCGAAGTGAACACAACCGCCCGTTTCCTCCCCCGTGAAATCGCCACATACCACTGATTGCGGTTGGTCGCCGCTGGATTCGCGGCATCGGCCAGAAGCACCGTATCCACGGTTTTGCCCTGCGAGGCGTAGGACGTGACCGCATAGCCCCGATTGAACAGCCGTTGCGTTGGCCCAAGGGTTTTGCGCGCTCCGCTTTCGTCCTCGACTACCAGCGCACCGTTTTTGCGCACGTTGCGCACGGTGACGAGTTCGCCGTTGTTGAGCGGTGCGCCCTCAGCGGACTTGCCATTGAACTTGAGTTGTAGCCGGTCGCCGGGCACGACTTCGATCTTTGACGGCGCGGTCACCGTGATCCGATCCGTGTAGCGATAGCTGAGCGTGGAACGCCGGCCGTTCTTCACAAGAATCACGCCGCGCTCGCTGGCGCCCTGCACCTCGCAAAAATCGCCTTTGGTGAAACGTCCGTAGTTTTTCAGGAAAAAAGCGCGCTGGCCGGCCTGATAGAACTTTGCCTCGCGCTTCTGCGCTCCGGTGCCGTCCACGGCCTGGTACGCTTCCATCGTCCGGCCTGAGCCGAGCTTCCCCGCCGCTTTCAATTGTTCGCGAATCGCCTCGTTGACCGCCCGCACCTCATTCCAGGTTTGCGCCACAACGAGCGGCGTTTCGTTGCGCTGCACGGCCGCCACGTATTCTTTGGCGAGCTCGTTGCGCCGATCGCGCTCGTTTAGTTCCCGGACGCAGCCCAGGTGGTCGAGCCGGTCGAACGATTCGAGGGCGTGGCCGGACGCCGCCGCCTTGACCGCCGCGCGATATTGGCGGATGGCCTGGCGCTCCGACTGCGATTTGCCGAGACCGGGATTTTGCCGGCGAATCTCTCGGATCTCGGCCGCTTTAATCCGGCCAAAGCGCTCAATGGCGCGCAGGGCATCCGATGCCACCACGGCTCCGTGCTGTCGCGTATCGCCCGAAAGAATCAGCCGGCCACGCTGCGCTTGGACAAGCCGTATCAATTCGCGCAACTGCTGGCCGCCGATCTGCCCCGCTTCGTCCACCATCACGACCGCCTGAGCCGGAAGCTGCTTAGTCGTGAGTATCTGGGCCACGGTCTGCGCGGGCAGGCCGCTTTTTTGCAAATCGGCCACCTGCTGGCGCTGCGGAGCAAGAACAATGACCGGATGGCCGGCGGCGACCAGGCCGCGCTCGACTTCTTTCAAGGCAAAGCTCTTGCCTGTGCCTGCCCCGCCGCGAAAGAGCGTGATGAAATCCTCGCTCCCTAGAATCTGTTTCACGGCGACCCGTTGCTCCGCCGAAAGGGCGGGCGAACCCGTGTAATCCGGATTGAACGGCGCGTAATAGCGGCGGCCGTCCCGCGCAGCCATGACGATTTCCATTTCGCAGCCCAAAACCTCGCGCGAGGTCAGGGTGCCGTTTTCGCGGAGGTAATTTTTGGCTTCGATGGCCTCGCGCAGCGCCGCCAGATCAAAGGTCTGCCCCCGGCCATGCGCCAGGGCGGCAGAAAGAAGTTCGTGCTCGGAAACGACCGAGCGGCGTTCAAAGAGGTGTTCATCGGCCCACGCCACGATTGCCGCCACATCCGCCGGCTTTGGCCCTTGCGGCTGGAGGTGGCGCAGCGCATCGAGGGCCGACCGCTCCGCTGGCGTCATCTGTTTCGTCCACGACGGCCGCAATCGATCTGCTGTCGAATCCTTGATCTTCCGTTTGCGCGCATCGTGCGCCACCTGCTTGCGCAGCTCCTTCACATTTCCCCGTAAACCCTCCTTTTCGATGCGTTTTTTGGTCCCTTCGTCGATCTGTCGGTGCCGCTTGGAAAAGCGTTCGATCAGGCTCGCGGGGATCGACTTGATTTCAAAGTCGCGGGCATTGGCTTCGAGTTCGTAACCCAGCATTCGCAGGCCCTGGCAGAGTTCGTGATAGTAGGCGTTCTCGGCCAGTTTTTGCGCCCGGTACATGCCGGAGGCTTCCAGCGCCTTCCAGCGGTTCTCCGCCGGATCAAAGGTCGCGTTCATCACCACGCAATGGGTATGCAGGTGCGGATCGAGTTCCCGGCTGGTGTCGTGCTGGAACGAGGCCCCGACCAGGTTGCCCGTCACCCGGTCACCGTTCTGGCCGGACTTTCGCACCCGGGCGGCGGCATATTTTTCCAGTTCGAGCATGGCCATCCGCACCGCGCGGTTGTGCAGCTCGATAATGCGGACATCCTGGTACAATCCGACGATGGACACGCTCTTCGGCGGACTGAAGGTAAAGTCGTAAAAAATCCGCCGGTTTGGCGCGACCTTGCCATCTTCCACCCGCGTTGAATTTTTCCGCGCTGTCAGCCATTCGCCCGTCGTCGGATTCAACCCTTCGCACAGGGCCAGAAACTCCTTTTCTCCCACCTCACCTCTGAGACCCAGTTTCTCAGCCGCCTCACCAAACCACTCCCCCGCAATCTTCTGACCTTCCGCGTAGTAATCCCCCACGCAAAGATGCTCACGAAAGTATTCCTTCGCGTTTTTCAAACTCAACTGTGTCTTTGGACTCAGCATAAAAAAATCTCCGACTTCGCGAATAGAAGTTACAAAAACACACCTGTGTTTTTCGTGAGCAGGACGCAGTTCTCCTTGGCCCGTTCGGGCAAGGTTTGGATTGCGCAAGTGGTGCAGACCGGGGCCGAATTTAAGCGCGGCTGACCCACATCGGCAGGGCGACCAGCGCCGACCAAGGAACACCGGCGAACCACTCGGGTTTTACAACCGACAGCCACGACAGCCGGCCGCGCTGCGCTGGACCGGCCGGCCCTCGTGGATGGGCGGAAAAAGGCAGCACTGACGCGGAAGCTCGGGGCCGCTCCTTCGCTCCGCCCGCCTTCCGCCGGCGTCCACCTGTCCGCCACGCTCCCGGCGGGGCTTTGCTCCGTCGCGTCCCGAGCCTCCGCGCGGGCTGGATTTGAGCGCACTTGCGCATCGGCGGACCGCGCCGCCGAAATGCGGACACTTGCGTGCACGCTCAGCTTTCCGCGTAGCACTTTTACGTTCGTAAAAACGAGGGTTTGCCCGTCAACCTGCCGGTCCATGACGGCCAGCATTGGCCGGTCTGGCTGGGTCAGCTTTAGCGCGCCCGGAGGCGGGATTTTTTGGGCTTCGCGCAAGGTCTTGCTCGTGCCTGCGCTCCACCTTGCGCTTCGCCTTTGGGCTGCCGTTATAGGGCGCGCTGGGAAGGACTGGTTGATGGAATAAGGTCGCATGGTTGTCGGCGGCAGAGTTTTTGGGCGGGCTTCCGCGTTGCTCGCCTGTCCGGCAAGCGCGGGCCAAAGGAGGGCAATGCCGGCGGCGTCAGGTTTGCCGGCGCGGACGACCGGGACGGGTATCGCGGGCGATGCCGTGGCGTGCGCAAAAGCGCCGGACGAGCTTGCCCGAAATACGGATTCTTTTCGTGGCCAGGTGCGCCACCAGTTCGCTGGTCCGGTAATTGCGTTTCGGATGATTGAGCAGGTAGAGGAGCACGTGGACTTTCCAGCGGTGCATGTGTCCGTAGGCTGCGCGGCCGAGTTTTTCCCGAGCGCGAAAGAAGCGTTCGATGCGCACCAACTGGCGCAAGAGTCCGCGATTGTTCCGGCCCAGGGCTTCCGCCAGAAATGCCGCACTGGCGCGGATCAGGGCCGGACTCGCTGGCGTGCCTTTCATGCTTCGCCAGGCCAGCATGAGCTGGAACGTCGCGGGATGGAGCGAGCCGGACTGGTAGCGCCTTATCCATGCTTCCACTTCCGGGCGGCTCAAGCCGCCGTAGGGCCGGGGCGACGATCCGGCCCACTCGCCGCGCAGGCGCTTGCTTTCCAGATCGCGGGCATGGGTCTCGCCGGCCACGTGCGCCAGGGCGAGGTGGTCGGCTTTGCCGGGCTTCGCGAGGAGGTCGGCGAATTGGGCGCGGGTTTCGCCCGAGCGGGCGAACTCGTCCCAGAGCCAGGCGCGCAGTTTGGGTGACTGGCGGCAGAGGCGGGTGAACAGCGCCACCGCCGCGTCGTCGGGGTTTTCTGCCAGCAGTTCGAGGACGAGGCGGTTAAAGCGGTCTTTGTTGGTGCTCATGGCTGCGACGGAATGCGAGTTGGGAGGCAAGGGTTCGCGCGTGCGTCAGACCGAGAGCGGCTGGCCGCTGTTGACGAAGGCGTGGACTTGGCGTTTTGGGAGGCGCTTGTGGCGCAGGCCGGGCAGCGGCTTGAATACTCGCCGCGCAATCAGCCGGTAGACCGTGGGCAGCGAGACGCCGAGCACGTGGGCTGTTTCGGTGACCGAGTAGGTCAGTGTTTCGAGGGGCGGCGGAGCCGGCTGGACGACTGCGGCCGCAGGGAAAGGTGAGGTGGTTTCCGAGTTCATGCGCCCACTTTGTCACGCCTCAGCCAATCAGAATAGGCCCTTTCCGTGGAGCCTGATTTGTCCGCATTTGCGGGGGCTCCACTCACTCTAAATGAAAGGCCAACCGTGCGCCTCATCGCTCATGTCGTTCGCCGGCATAACTGCGGCCCACTGTTGCAGCTACGCTGATTTTTGGCATTCTGCAAAACATGGCTGTCCCAACATTCAAGTATCATCCTGATCCGATCGCGACAAAGAGCATCGTCGCGTCCGACGTTGAGTGCATTTGTTGCGGTAAGAAACGCGGCTTTATCTACGCAGGACCAGTTTTCGCAGAAGATGAGTTGGCAGATTCGCTTTGCCCGTGGTGCATTGCAGACGGTTCGGCGCACGAGCGGTTCAAGGCAGAATTCACCGACTCTGCGGGCGTGAACTCATACGGTCGAACACCACCTGTTCCAAAGTCGGTCATCGAGGAGGTCAGTTTTCGCACGCCGGGCTTCATGGGCTGGCAACAAGAGCATTGGGTCACCTGTTGTGACGACGCAGCTGCATATTTAGGACGAGCCGGAAAGCAAGAGCTGGAAACAAAATGGCCGACGGCGATTCCAGGGCTCATGGAGGAAGCCGCCATGACAGCTGAGCAGTGGGAAAATTATGTTCAACATATGGACAAAGACGGCAGCCCAACCGCATATATTTTCCGCTGCCTGCACTGCGAAAAGCTTCTTGGCTACTCGGATTGTGATTAAAGGTGGACGCTAGATAAGTGTCATTTCCAGACCTTGCCAGAGTACCAAGGTGGCCGTTCGGACTCCGGGCCGAAAAAGTGCCAATCGTCCAACGTATCAATAAAATGCTGCCGCTCGTAACGTTCGTAGCTTCGGCCCAGCATGGAACTAAAATAATCATCGTTCGTCCAAACTTTGGAGCGCGATAATGGTCCATCAATTACCGAAATAATGGCGCCAAGACGTCGGCCAAAAAAATGAACCAACCCGAGGCCCTCCAAGCGTTGCCCGTCCGGATCAATAACAACAAATGGAGACGTGAACTTGATACCAAGGTCGGCTGACGCTTGTTTCCATGCTTCGACTACTCTGGCTTCGATGTC
>DATJYF010000009.1:0-7470 GCA_035499715.1 Opitutaceae bacterium
CCAGACGGCAAGCTCTGATTGCGGCGAATGAATCCGCGGCGCGTTTTGGAGCGGCCCAAAATTTCACCACCGAGACCTACGCCTACCACACGGACAATGATTTCCTTTCCGTGGCGCAGAATCCGCTCTCGACCTTTGCACTCGATGTGGACACGGCAAGCTACGCGAACGTGCGGCGGTTTCTCGAGGCCGGACAGCGGCCGCCACCCGATGCCGTGCGCATCGAGGAGCTGGTGAATTATTTTCCCTACGACTATGCGCCGCCGCAGACCGATTCGCCGCTGGCCGTCACGCTCGAGGTCGCGGCCGCGCCCTGGGCGCCGACGCACCGGCTGGTGCGGATCGGCCTGAAGGCGCGCGACGTCGCCGCCGCGGCGCGTCCGGCGGAGAACCTGGTGTTTCTCATCGACGTCTCGGGCTCGATGGACGAGCCGAACAAGCTGCCGCTGGTGAAGCAGTCGCTGCGGCTGCTGCTTGACCAGCTCAAGCCGGACGACCGTGTGGCCATCGTGACCTATGCGGGCGAGTCGGGCCTGGCGCTGCCCTCGACGCCGGCCTCGCACCAGCGCGAGATCCTCGAGGCGCTCGACACGCTGGAGGCCGGAGGCTCGACCAACGGCGCGCGCGGCCTCGAACTGGCCTACGACATCGCCAAGGCGAATTTCATCAAGGACGGCGTCAACCGCGTCATCCTGACCACGGACGGCGACTTCAACGTCGGCGTGACCGACGAGGGCGGCCTGACGCGGCTGGTGGAGGAGAAGGCGCGCTCGGGCGTGTCGCTGACCGCGCTCGGTTTCGGCACCGGCAACTACAAGGACGCGATGTTTGAGCAGCTGGCCGACAAGGGCCACGGCAACTATGGCTACATCGACACGCCGGCCGAGGCGAAGAAGCTGCTGGTCGACCAGGTCGGCGGCACGCTCGTGACCGTGGCGCGCGACGTGAAAGTCCAGGTCGAGTTCAACCCGGCGCAGGTCCAGTCGTATCGTTTGATCGGATACGAAGACCGGGCCCTGAAGAAGGAGGATTTCAACAACGACGCCATCACGGCGGGCGATGTGGGCGCGGGGCACACGGTGACGGCGCTTTACGAGGTCGTGCCGGCGGGCGCCGAGGCCCCGGCGACGCCGGGTGTGGATGCGCTCAAATATCAGAGGCCGGAGGCCGGAGGCCGGAGGTCAGAAGTCAGAAATCAGCAGGCCAGTCCGGAGTTGCTGACGGTGAAGGTGCGCTACACTCCGCCGGAGGGCGGGCCGAGCCGGCGGATGGAGTTTCCGCTCACGGATCGCGGCGCGGCTTTTGCCGAGGCCAGCATGGATTTCAAATTTGCCGCGGCGGTGGCGGGCTTCGGCATGATTCTGCGCGACTCGCCGTACAAGGGCGGTGCGACGCTGGCCGACGTCGAGCATTGGGCCGGTGAGGGGCTGGGTGCCGATGCCGGCGGCTATCGCCACGAATTTCTCGGGCTCGTGCGGCAGGCGGAAAAGCTGGCGCCGTAAAGTGCTTTTGGCGGATCGGGCCAACGGCAAATTTGTAATATAATACGTTACAAATACGATGAGCCATATCTCCGATATTTGTAACGTATTATATTACAAGCATCAAAAACCCGTGAGGTTGTCGGGTGCCAAATGCACCGGAGGCTGCCCAAAAAGTTTTTTGTGCATTGTGCCCTGACAGGGCAAGCCGTCTCCGGCGAGCCACGGCTCGGCGAGACGCCCCGCCTTGCCGGTTTCATGTTTTCGAACAACCTCTAGCTTTGCGGCGCCGCAGTCCGGCGCCGACGATCGCGGCCGCGCCAAGCGACAAAAGCGCGAGTGTCGAGGGCTCGGGCACGGGCGTGAAATTGAGGAAGAGCGAATTTCCGCTGAGCGAGACCGAAAACTGGCTGGGATCGAGCGAACCGTCGTGGAAGGCCGAGGCGTCGATGTTGAAGGCGGTCGAATCGAAGCCGGTGGCATTGGAGGCCGAGACGATCTGCCAGCTGTAGCTGCTGCTCGGATTGAAGCCGCCGAGCAGGCCGGCGGCGCCCGTTTCGCTGTCATAGCTGGAGAGAGTGAGCGTGATCGGATTGCCGCTGGTGGCGGTGAGATTGAGCGTGCCGCCGCTGATCGAGACCAAATCCCAACCGGAACCGGCGGTGCCATTGGGGTCCTTGAACTTCAGGCTGACCGTGCCGCCGCCGGCCAGTTCGAGGCCGGTCGAGAACGTCAGCGTGCCGATCGTGCCGAAGGTCACCGGCGTATCGTTGATTACAAGCACCTTGGTGAAGCCGGGCGCCACGGTCAGGTTCGAGCCGATGACCGGCGTGCTGTCGGGAGCGAAGGTGCCGGTGCCGGCGAGGGTGCCCTTGGTGAGCATGAGCACATTGGTCAGGGTGGTGCCGGTGTCGACCGCGAGCGTGCCGGGCTGATCGGAATTGCCGAGGGTGACGGGGCCGGAGCCGAGAGGGCTGCCACTGGTGCCGCTGGCGATGACCGTGGCGTTGAGGATGGTGGTGCCGCCGGAGTAGACGTTGTTGCCGGAAAGCTGGACGTAGCCGCCGCCGTTAACCGTGAGCGACTGGGAGCCGCTTTCGTTGATGTCGCCGGCAATGATCAGCGGGCTGTTGCCGTCGCCGGAGACGGAAATATCCGGGCTGGTGTCGAGCAGCACCGGCCCGGAAAGGGTGAGCGGGGCGCTGTTGTTGACGGAAAAGCTGTTGGTGATCGTCACGGCATTGTCGAGGGTGACGGCGCTGAGGGCGGAAAGCGTGCTGCTGTCGATCGTGAGCGGCCCGGTGCCGAGGGCTTCGTCGGCGTTCAGAAAAACGGTCAGGCCGCCCTGAAGCGTGGTGCCGCCGGTGTAGGTGTTGGTCGAATCAAGTCGGAGGAAACCGGTGCCGGTATTATCGCTATTGAGGGTGAGGGCTGCGGTCCCGGGACCGGAAATGACGCCGCTTA
Source organism: Opitutaceae bacterium (assembly GCA_035499715.1). Lineage (GTDB taxonomy): Bacteria > Verrucomicrobiota > Verrucomicrobiia > Opitutales > Opitutaceae > DASRHD01. Next base: position 2,946 of record DATJYF010000009.1, read on the forward strand.
TCTGAATCGTATCTCCATAGATATCCCATTGCTGACTGGATGGTAGAGAAAAACCGATATTTGAAGAAAACGTGACATTGCCAGGAGCATCGCTCTCAAGCTTGGTTTCCAGTGTAATTGTGGTGCCGCTGGCCCCGTCAAAGGAGTAGGAATTGTTTGAAAAAAAGTGAAGAGAATCGACGTCGTAGTTTTGCTCAACGAAAGGCGTGAAGTTTGTCAGACTTGTATCGTCGAAAGTGAGGCTGGCTGGATTACCACTTGGGGCGGGCACGCCCGAGGACCAATTGCCGACGGTATTCCAATTGTTATCGGAGCCATCGCCAAACCAGGTTAAAGCAGGCACAGTCTGCGCGCGTGCAGACAGGATCAGCACAAAAGAAAACAAGATGAGAAGCTGGACACCACGCATATCCAAGCCGCGGGTCTAGCAACTTCCATGCAACTTATTCAAGTCGCAAATAAAATGTAAAAAATCAGGCGGTAAAAGGAACGCGAGAGAGGGCGGAGGCGATATCGGCGGGCCGCACCGGCTTGCTGATATAGTCATCCATGCCGGCGGCCAGGCAGACTTCGCGGTCGCCCTGCATGGCGTTGGCGGTCATCGCGACGATGCGGAGCGGCGTGACCGTCTCGCCGCGGGAGCGGCGTTCCGCCTCCTGCGACCGGATCCGCCGCGTGGTTTCATAGCCGTCGAGCTCCGGCATCTGGCAATCCATGAAAACGACGTCGTAATGCACCGTTTCGATGACGGAAAGGACTTCGAGGCCGTTGGCGGCGACATCGGCGCGGTGCCCGAGCCGCTCGAGCTGGAGCAGGGCGACGCGCTGGTTCACGGGATTGTCTTCGGCGACGAGAATGCGGAGTTTGCCGGCCGAAGCGGCCGGCGGCACGGCCGGGCGGCGTGGGCGCACCGGCGTGGGCGCGCGGCTGACGAGAATGCTGGCCAGCGCGTCGTGCAGCTGGCTTTGTTTGACCGGCTTGAGCAAGGTGAAGGACACGCCGGCCGCGGCCAGCTCGGCGGAGGGAATGGTGCGGCCGATGGACGAGAGGATGAGCATCTTCATGCCGTTGAGCAGCGGATCCTCGTGAATGCGGCCGGCGAGAGTGAGGCCGTCCATCCCCGGCATCTGCATGTCGAGGACGGCGGCATCGAAGGATTCGCCAACGGCGGCGGCGGCGTGAAGCTTGTCCAGCGCCTCCGGGCCGGAGGCGACGGCGGCGTGCTTGACGTGCCAGCTGGCGAGCTGGCGGGTGAAGATCTCCCGATTGGTGGCGTTGTCGTCCACGACGAGGACGCGGGCGCCGGCGACGTCGGCGGGCCGGTGGACGACCTTGGCCGTTTCGGGCTGGAGCGAGAAGGGCACGGTGAACCAGAAGGTGGCGCCGCGGCCGGGCTCGCTTTCGACGCCGATCTCGCCGCGCATGAGTTTGACGAGCTGCTTGCAGATGGCGAGGCCGAGGCCGGTGCCGCCATATTTGCGCGTGGTCGAGCCGTCGGCCTGCACGAACGGCGTGAAGAGCTTGGCCTGGGCCTCGCGCGGAATGCCGATGCCGGTGTCGGTGACGGCGAAGCGGAGCGTGATGATGCGGCCGTTTTCGGCCGACCGCGAGACGCGGACCACGACCTCGCCCCGCTCGGTGAACTTGATGGCGTTGCTGACGAGGTTGAGCAGGATCTGGCGCAGGCGGCCGGGATCGCCGCGGAGCTGGGTGGGAACGTTTTCCTCGATGAGGTAGGCGAGCTCGAGGCCTTGGTCGGAGGCTTTTTCGGCGAGCAGCTCAAGGGAGCCCTCGACCGGCTCGCGGAGGTCGAAGTCGATGGTTTCGAAGGCAAGCTGGCCGGCCTCGATCTTGGAAAAATCCAGAATGTCGTTGATGACGGTGAGGAGCGCCTCGCTGCTGGTGCGGACGGTCTCGGTGAAGCTGCGCTGCTCGGAGCTGAGGTCGGTGTCGAGCAGCAGTCCGGTCATGCCGATGATGGCATTGAGCGGGGTGCGGATCTCGTGCGACATGTTGGCGAGAAACTCCGACTTGAGGCGGACGGATTCCTTTGCGGCGGCGGCGGCATCGCGGAGCGCCTGCTCGGCTTTTTTCCGGTCGGAGATGTCGGTGGCCACGCTGAAATAGCCGGTGATGCGCTCGCGTTTGTCGCGCAAAGCCGTGATCGAAACCCAGACGGGGAGGTGCGAGCCGTCCTTGCGCACGTAGGTCCATTCGCGCTCCTCCATGGCGGTCAGGCCAGCGCGGATCTTTTCCACAAAAACGCTGAAGTCGGGTGCGAGAGTGCGGCCGAGTTCGACGGAAAGCTTGCCGGCCTGCTCGGCGAGTTCGGAGGGATGATGGAAGAGGACGGGTGTCTCGCGGCCGACGAGTTCGCCGGCGCTCCAGCCGAGCCAGCGTTCGGCGGTCGAGTTGAAGGAAAGGATGATCCCGGCGGGGTCGATGGACACGACGGCGACGTTGGCGTTGTGGAGGAGGCCGGTTTGCAGCGTGCTGATCTCGTTCAGATGCGTCTGCAGGCCGAGATGCGACCGGAACATCCAGGCGGAGAGGCCGACGAGCACGAGGCCACCGGCGCTGACGACGAGGAAGGCCTCGTGCAGGCCGCGGTCGTGGTCGGCCAGCTCCAGGTGATAAAGCAGCGCCGAGGTGCTGACCAATGCGACTCCGACAGCGAGGAAAAAGACCACGGCCGGAAGAGTGGCTTTGACGGGCGTGCGCATTAGAAATTATCTTCGATAATGATTTGCATTTGGACGGCGGGTGCAATGCGAAGTTTTTACGCACTGCGGTTGAAGGCCTTCCAGAATATCGGCCAGTCGGGCCGGCGGTTAACTGTGAAAATGACCGGGGCGCGGTGTCAGCCTTCCAGGGTGAAGACGCGCACGGGGGCGGCCCGGCCTTTGACGGTGATCCGGCCGAGGTCGCGTGCGGCGTAGCGGTCGCGGGCGGCGCGCAGCGTCGATTCGCTGACGAGCAGATCGGCATTCAGCTCGCGGGTGGCCGACTCGATGCGCTTGGCCAGGTTCACGCCGTCGCCGATGACGGTGTAATTCAGGCGCGCGGACGTGCCGACGTTGCCGGCGATGACCTGGGCGGTGTTCAGGCCTATGCCGCAGGCGATGGCGGGCCGGCCCTCGGCGGCGAATTCGGCGTTGAGGGCGGCGAGCGCCCGGCGCAGCCCGAGCGCGGCCTGCAGCGCCTGGTCCGCCGCGCCGGCCAGCGGCTGCGGTGCGCCGAAAAGAGCCATGATTTCGTCGCCGACAAATTTATCCACGATGCCGCCGCGGCTTTCGATTTCCGGCACGAGGCGCTCGAAGCAGCGGTTGAGCAGGCCGAGGAGCTGGTCGGGCGGGAGGCGCTCGGAAAGGGCGGTGAATCCGCGCAGGTCCGCGAAAAGAACGGTGACCTCGCGCAGCGCGCCGCCGAGTTCGCCGTGGCGGCGCATCTCGGCCGCGACCTGCGGTGAGAGGCCCTTGTTGACAAGATCGCGGTCGAGCTCGGCCTCGGCCAGGCGGTCGCTCATGCGGTTGAGCGCGGTGGCGAGCTGGCCGAGTTCGTCGCGGCGGTCGAGCTGGATTTTGGTCTGGTAATCGGGGCGGGCGATGACCTCGGTGTGGGCGGCGAGCTCGCGCACGGGCCGGCTGACGCCACGGGCGACGAGGGCCGCCGCCAGGCCGGCGATGCCGGCGCCGGCAAGAAAGGTGGCGAGCAGGATGTCTTGCACCAGGCGCGTGGGCGCGAGTTTCTCGCGCACGGGATATTGCAGCGCGATCGCGGCCACCGGCCGGCCGGCGTCGGGGTAGAAATCGAATTTGGAAAAATAATCCTCGCCCGCGAGGCCGATGACGCGGATGCCGGAGGAGCGCGAGGCGAGGCCGGCGCCGAGGGAATTTTGCAGGGCGGCCTTCTGCGCGGGCGGCAGCGTGGACTCCGCGACCTGGAAGCGGCCGGCGCCCTGGATCGCGATGAAGGAAACTTCGAAGTGCGTGGTCTGCTTGAGCTCGTCCGCCGCGGCCTGGTCGATGGAAAAACCGAGGCCGATCCAGGCGATGACGTCGGGCGCGCGCAGGGGCACGACGACCAGCGAATAAAGCCGGCCGTCGAGATAAGCGTAGCCGGACGCGGAATCGGCGCCCACGGCGTCGGCTTGCTTCATCAGCGCGCGGAACGGCGCGATGTCGGGCGCACCGGGGCGGCTGTCGGCCATGAGGGCGCCGTCGTTGCCGAGGAGGGTCATGACGGCGGCGTCGATCCGGCGGCGGTGGTTGTTGAGGAGCGAGCGCAGGGTGGCGGGATCGGAGGTTTCGCCGAGGGTGTTCTTGAGCGCGTAGTCGTCGCCGAGCAGGTTGGCGTCGTGGGTCAGCGCGGCGGTGCGGTCTTCGATCTGGCGGTGGAACATGCGCGCACCGTCGGTGAGTTCGCGGAGGCTCTGGTTTTCGGCGATGTGCCAGCCGAGGTAGGAAACGATGAGGTAGGCGGCGAGCGGGATGGGCGCGACGACGAGCAGCAGCGTGGCGAGCAG
>DATJYF010000010.1:0-3495 GCA_035499715.1 Opitutaceae bacterium
AGGTTGATGCTGAACGCACAGCGCTTGGGAATTTCATCCAAGCTTATTAACAAACCTTATCTCGCTACATGCCATGAAGATACGCACGAAACTCGCCGGTCTCGCCGCTCTTGTCGCGGCCTTGTCGGCTTCTGCTCAAATCAAGGTCAACGATAACCTCTCCTTCACGGGATGGGCTACCGGCTCTTACCAGTACACCAAGCCCTCACCTGGCACTTCCTTCGATTCTTTTAATGTCGATGCGGGCTTGCTCCAAGCCACCGTGACACCGACCAAAAACGTCACCGGCGTGATGAGCGTCTATTACCGTCCTTCCGGCGAGGGAGGCGTCAGCCCGAGTGGCAGCGAGGTCACGCTGCTCGACGCCTATGTCACGTACGACACCGGCACCGGCCTGACCGCAACCGCCGGCAAATTCCTGAGCTACCTCGGTTACGAGTCGTTCTATCAAATTTCCGACAACATGATCACACTGGCCAACCAGTCGTTTCTCGCCCCCATCCCGGGTTATCATGAGGGCGTCAAATTCGACTATACGGTCGACAAGACCACCGTCTTCGGCGCCGCGCTGGTCGATTCGGATTATCCAAAGCCCGGCTACAACGCCACCGAAGGCGACGGCGAGTTGAAGCACAACGGCGGCGCCGAGGGGTACGTACAGTACACCGGCATCGACAACCTCACCGTCTGGATGGGCGTTGGCTACGACTCGAAAGGCAACTTCGAGCCGCACGACGTCTGGGTTTACGACATCTGGGCGAGCTACCAGATCGACAAGACCTCCACCGTGGCCGCCGAGGAAATCTACAAGGACGGCGGCAATGTCTCGCTCGGCACAGACCTGCCCAAGGACAAAGGTTCCAACTGGCTGGTTTACTATCAATATAATTTCACCGACCAGTTCTACAGCTGGTTTGCGGTCAGCGGTGAAGACGCCTCGTCCGGCGCGAGCTACGTCAAATACAGCATCAGCCCGACCTACAATCTGACCGCCAACCTCTCGGCCCGCGCCCAGTACTCTTACACCAATTACCACAAATATGTGCTGAACGACGCCAACTTCATTGGCGGCGAAATCCTGTTCAAGTTCTGACGCGCCACCCCGCTTGGTCTAGCCTGCCACCGTCCACGCTTCGGATTGTGGCTTTAACTTGAGCCGGGCGCGACCGCCTGTTTTCCGGTCCGCCCGGCTTCCCCACCTCACCTCCGCAATCCACAAGCCATGCTTAAAACATTCCGCCATCTCCTCACCGCGGGCGCCCTGTTCGCCGCCGCGTTTGCCTCCTCCCTCCATGCCGAAGACAAGGTCGTCAAAGTCGGCATCCTTCATTCCCTCTCCGGTACCATGGCCATCAGCGAGACGTCGCTGCGCGACATCCTGCTTTTTGCCTTTGACGAAATCAACGCCAACGGCGGCGTCATGGGCTACAAGATCGAGCCCGTCATCGTCGACGGCGCCTCCAACTGGCCGCTCTTCGCCGAGAAGGCCAAACAGCTCCTCGAACAGGACAAGGTGGCGGTCGTTTTCGGCTGCTGGACCTCGGTCAGCCGCAAATCCGTCCTGCCCGTCTTCGAAAAGGACAACGGCATGCTCTTTTATCCGGTGCAATACGAGGGCGAGGAACTCTCCAAAAATATTTTCTACACCGCCGAGGCCGTCAATCAGCAGGCCACGCCCGCCGTCGACTACCTCCTCGATCAGGGCAAGAAAAAATTCTACCTCATCGGCACCGACTACGTCTATCCGCAGACCACCAACCTGATTCTCTACAAATACCTCCTGCTCCACGGCGTGCCGATCGAAAATATCGGCGGCGGCCTGCGCAAGGACGACTCCGGCAAGGTCATCTCCGCCGGCAAATACACGCCCTTCGGCCATACCGACTACCAGCAGATCGTGGCCGACATCAAACAATTCGCCGCCAGCGGCGACGCCTGCGTCATCAACACGATCAACGGCGACTCCAACGTCCCCTTCTTCAAGGAAATCGTTGCCGCCGGCCTCACCCCGGCCGACTGCCCGGTCGTCTCCTTCAGCCTGGCCGAGGACGAACTCCGCAGCATGCCGACCAAGGATCTCGTCGGCGAACTCGGCTGCTGGACCTATTTCCAGTCCCTCGACACGCCGGAAAACAAGGCCTTCCTCGACAAATGGAACGCCTGGCTCGCCTCGGAAAACTATCCCGGCGTCGTGAAGGAACACCGCGCGGTGGACAGCCCGATGGTGCTCTCCTACGACGGCGTCAACCTCTGGAAGGCGGCGGTGGAAAAGGCCGGCACCTTCGACGTGGACAAGGTCCGCGACGTGCTCGAGTCCGGATCCATTTCCTTCAATGGTCCCGGCGGCAAGGTCACCATGCAGCCCAACCATCACGCCACCAAGAACGTCTACATCGGTGAGACCAAGGCCAACGGCCAGTTCAAGATCATCAAGACCTTCGACCAGGTCTATGGCGAGCCCTTCCTCCTCAAGTCGCTCGATGAGCAGCTGGCTGCGAAAAAATAAATCGAGCATGCTTTAAGCTTCCTGCCCGCCAGGGCGTGAAGCTCTCATCAAAAGGGGGCGGGGCCTTCAACTCCGCCCCCTTTTGCATCGCATGAAATTCCTCGTGAGATTCGCCATTTTCATCCTGCTCGGCGCAGCCATCTGCTCCCGTGTTTTCGCCGCACCGCCGCCGGCCGTGGAGGATGCCGCCCTCCGCCAGAAAATCGTCCAGACCCTGCAGGCCGAAGGCGCCGCGCAGCAGAAGTTCCTCGGCGAACTCGCCGATTCCGGCTCGAAGCTCGTGCGCGATGTGCTCATCGCCTGGACGCGCGGGGAGGTCTACCTTTACCGCGCGCCCGACGGCGCCAAGGTGCCGATTCTGCTCGAGGATCAACAGGATGCAAACGGCCGGGCCCGCGCCATCCGCATCGACAACGGCCAGTTCCTCACCGACGCCGGCGGCCAGGATCTCCGCCTCGATCCGAACAACCTCGACACCGTCGACACCGACATGCGCCTGCGCAGCACCATCCAGCAGGCGCTCGACATGCTTTCCCTCGCCGATCCCGACGTGGACGCCCGGCACACCGCGGTCGTGAAACTCGGCTATTCCCAGAAATTGAAATACGTCCCGGTCCTCCAGGCCCGGCTGGCCAAGGAGAAGGACGCCTCCGTTGTCAAGGCCATCAACGAGGCCATTGCCCTCCTCCAGCTCGGCAACAGCGACGTGGGCGTGCAAATTTCCGCGGCCCAGCAACTCGGCCGCCTCGGCACCATCGGCAGCCTCGACACCCTGAAAAAGCTCGCGGGCGACGCGAAGACCAACCCCTCCGTTGTCCAGGCCGCGAAAAAGGCCATCCAGTCCATCCAGAACCACATCACCTGGGTCAATTTCTTCGGCACCATCTTCCACGGCCTCAGCCTCGGCTCCATCCTGCTCGTGGTCGCGCTCGGCCTCGCCATCACCTTCGGCCTCATGGGTGTGATCAACATGGCCCACGGTGAGATGA
>DATJYF010000011.1:0-50850 GCA_035499715.1 Opitutaceae bacterium
GTCTTGCTTGGCCAGGTGCCGCTCATTCCCGAAATCCGCGCCGGCGGCGACGCCGGTGCGCCGGTCGTCGTGAGCGCGCCGGACAGCGAGGCGAGCGGGACCTTCCGGACCATCGCCGAAACCCTCCTCTCCCAATTGGGACGCACTCCGCCGGTGGGCTAACAATTGCTCTTGTCAAACATGCAAAAAATGCAAATCAAGTGCGCATTAGTGTAAATACCCTAGGCATTGACAGCCCTCCACCGCCCTTCTATTTTCGTCTTCAAGGATGTCAGAGATAACCAAACTTTCGCCATTTTTCGCTGTTTATGTTTCGCGGACTCGCACATCCCTCGCACGGTCGACCGCTTGGTTTCCCGACATTTGTACCGATAATCCAGCTTAATTGCCGTGGTTTCCATGTCCCATTCTCCCTCTAAAGAGCCCGAAACCTCCCGTGATTTCGTGAAACAATCCTCGCTCTATCAGGAGTTCCTGGCCGAGCGGGAGGAGATTCTCCGCCACAAATGGCTGGAGTCGGAACGGCTGGGCTACGACATCGGCTTCGAGCGCGCCCTGCTCGATTGGATCCGCAAGCACCGCGAGAGCTGGCGCGCCGCCCGCCGGACCGGCCAGCAGAATCCCGCCAAGCCCGCCGGACCGGCCTCTCCCGGTGTGAAAACAAAAAACTGACGCCGGTTGGGCGTCAGTTTGGCCAGGCGGAAAATTCCCGGTTATTTGATTTCTTTGTGCAGCGTGTGGCGCTTGAGGTGGGGATTATACTTCTTTTTCTCGATACGCTCGGTCACGGTCTTTTTGTTGCGCGTGGTGAGGTAGCGGGAAACGGGCTTCCCCTCTTTCTTCGCTTCGGTGCACTCGAGGATGACAACTTCTTGCATATGGAAATGGGTTGAAGGATCAGAGCAAAGCCGCCCGCCGCCCGGGGGCAACTGCAAAGTTTGCGGACGCCGGCGCACCGCCGCCCGGAATCGGCCCGGCGCCGCGGCTTATTCGCCGGTGGTGACCTTCTTTTCCGTCAGCGGCAGCATCACGCCGCGGCGGAAGAGCGTCACCTGCCCCGTGCTCGAGGACACGACGATGGCGATGCACTGCGTCGCCACCGAGATGGCCGCGGCGGCGGCATGGCGCGAGCCGAGTCCGCTCGGCAGCGAGTGATCCGCGTCCGTCGCCTGGATCAGGCTGCCGGCGGACACGACCACGCCGTCGCCCCGGATGATGAAGGCGCCGTCGATCGAGGAAAACTCCTTCACCGTCTCGTCCATGAAGGGATTGAGGATGTTGCGGTCCTCCTCTTTGTATCCAAAAAACGGATTTAAGACGAGCGGCTTGGTGAATTTCTCGACCCGGGGGGTGTCGCCCACGACGAAAAGCGAGCCGACCGGCCGGCCCTCCCGCCCCTCGACCGCGAGCTCGGTCGCCACCGCGACGATGCGCTCGAGCACCTCCGGCTTCACGTCCTCGGGCAGGAGGTCGGCGTGGCCGGTGAGCAGCGTCTGGAACTCGCGCTCCACGTCCACGACCACGAGCGTGTCGAACTGGTTGCTGCCGGTCATGCCGCTGAGGCAGCAGATGCGGTCGTTGAAGGAAATGATGCCGCGGCTGAGCGCGACGAGCATGGCGCTGCGCAGCTGGGCCAGCCGGTGGTTGGAGAACGAGCGCACCTGGATGGTCTCGGTAAAGCCGTCGTGCTGCTCGCCGGCCTCGACCAGATTGCGGGTGACGAGGATGGTCTTGGCCTTGGGGAACCAGCGCGGCGCGTCGATGCCGCCGACGAAGGTGTCGCCGAAGACGAGGATGGCGGCGCAGTTGCAGCCATGCGCCACCCGGCCGGCCTCGCGGAGAATCACGCGGTTCACCCGGTTTTGCGCCACCTGCAGCGAACGCGAGGAAATGCCGCCGAAGCCGCCGTAGAGGCGCTCGTAGAACACGTCGAGGTCGATCGGCTGGAGCAGCGTCTCGATGAACTCGCGCTCCTTCATCAGGCGCGCGATCGCGGCCAGGACCTGCAGATAATCGCGGGCCGACTCGCCGGCGATGAGCATGATGACGAGGTGGATTTTTTCCTCCTCCTTGAGGCCTTCGTAAAGGATGCCCGGCCGGCTGCGGCCGATGGCCACGATGTACCGCCGGCTCATTTTCACCCGCACGTGCGGCAGCGCCACGCCGGAGCCGAGATAGGTCGTCATCGTGCTCTCGCGCGCGAGCAGGCCCTTGAGCAGCGCCTCCTCCTTCAGGTCGGGAAAACGGCTGACCGAGATCGCGAGCAATTCCTCCAGCGCGCCCTTGAGGTCGTGGCTGGCCAGGTCGATGACGCGGTTGCGCGCGATGATCTTGTCGATGCGCATGCGGGCTTCAGCCGGCCGGGGTTATTTTTCCCATTCGAGCGCCCCTTTTTTCACCTCGTAAACGAGGCCGAGGACGAGCACGCCGAGGAAGACCAGCATGGGCGTGAGGATGGCGATGTGGCTGGCCAGAAAATCGCGGTAGATGAAAACCCACGGGATGAGGATGACCACCTCGAGATCGAAGAGCATGAAGAGAAGCGCGGTGAGATAGAATTTCACCGAGTAGCGCGTGTGCACGCCGCCGTCGGGCGGCACGCCGCATTCGTACGGCGTATCCTTGATCTGGTTACGGCGCCCGCGCTGGCTGGCCACCAGCTTGAGCGCGAGAATCGCCAGCCCCACCCCGGCGGCGAGGCAGATTTGAATCAGGATCGGCAGGTACGCGGCGGACGTCATGCGTCTAACTTGCGGGCAAAGCGCCCGCCGGTTCAAGGGCAATTTTGCGGCCGCCGCGCTACAGGCCGCGGTCGGGCACGGCGACGCGAATGATTTGCGCGCCCTTGACGTCCTCCGAGCCGACGCCGAGCCGCGCGGCGAAATCGAGCGTGTGGATGTCGTCCGACACCGGCTGGAAGCCGGTCTCGCGCCGCCATTGGTTGATGCGCTTGAGCATGAGCGCGTCGAGCAGCACCGGATCCGCGCTCAGCCACACACGCGGCTCCGAGGCGGTGTAGAGCGAATCGAACCAGGGGCCGCCGATGAACTGGTAGATTTGCAGGCTGGTGATGGTGAAAAGCCAGGTCTGCCGCAGCTCCGGCACGGCGCTCATCTCCGCCACGGCCGCGGGCGCGGTGGCCGGCGAGCGGAAGAAGCGCGCGGTGTTGGAGGCGTTCCAGAGCGTGGCGTTGACGAGCGCGCCGTTGATCCCCAGCACCTGGTGGTCGGTGTAGACCGGGAGGTTGATCCAAAAGTCCGCGTCGAGAAACAGCGGCGTGGCGAGAAAGCTTTTGCGGTCCTGATCGAGAGTGGAGTCGCTCGACACTCCCTTGGTCTGCGCCGCCGCCACGATGGGATCGAAGCGGGACGGCAGCGGGCTGTCGTAATACCAGATCGGGTCGTAATAGCGCCCGGATTCGAGCACGTACACCGGGTTGCCCTTGAACGGCGTGGCGCCGGTCGCGAGCGACGGCAGATAGCCGGTCATGCGCAGGCGCAGCTGGTTCAGGCCGACGAGAAAAATGTTTTCGTTGGCGTAGCCGCGCCGCCGCAGCGCGGCGATCACCGCCTGCACCAGCGGCACCGGCGTCTCCAGTCCGGGCCCGGAGTCGGTGTAGACTTTGAGTCCCACGCGTTTTTTCGCGCCCGGCGCGATTTTCCGGCCCGTAATCTGTTCGAAGCGCTCGAACAGGGCTTCGACTGCGCGGTCATAGTCCTGTGCGCTGAACGCGGGCAGCGATGCCTCCAGGACCGGCTGCTTGACCGGCAGCGCCGCGGGCGCGGGCACGGCCCGTGCCAGGGCGGCGGCCAGCGCCGCGCTTGAAATTGCCAGGAGTAATTTAGCCCATCGCATAGTCAGTATGTCGCCGAAAACCCGTCAAAGTTTCCTCCGCAACGGCGAAACTTGACAGACCCCGGCTCCGGTTGAAAGTGCAATCTTGCCGCTCGCCTCCCGCCACCCTTCCGTCCGTGGCGGCCCAAGCCTCGCCTCATGCCCGCCATCAAACCGTCCTGTGTCCGCGACCTGAAGAGCCGCGTGAGCCTCACCGACGTCGTTGCCCGCGTGGCCACGCTCAAGAAGGTCGGGGCGCGCTGGCGCGCCCTCTGCCCGTTCCACAACGAAAAAACGCCCTCCTTCTACGTCGACGCCGACAAAGGCTTCTACAAATGCTTCGGCTGCGGCAAGGCCGGCGACATCATCAGCTTCGTCCGCGAGACCGAGCAGCTCACCTTCACCGAGGCGGTCGAGACGCTGGGCCAGCGCTTCGGCGTGCCGATCGAATATGAGGAGGGCGCCGGCCCAAGCCGCGAGGAGCGTTCGCTCCGGCAGGAGCTCTTCGAGCTGCACGAGCTGGCGGCGGATTTTTTCCGCGAAACCTTCCTGGCCAGAACCGAAACCGGCGGCTTCATGCGCGCCTACTGGACGGAGCAGCGGCGTTTCCCGCCCGAGCTGGCGGAGGAATTCAAGATCGGCGCGGCCGCGCCCGACGACACCGGGCTCGGCGCGCGGCTGCTGAAGAAAAAATTCTCCGAGGAGTCGCTGCGCTCGTCCGGCTTGTTTTTTGTGCGCGACGGCGCCGAGCTCACTCTCGGCGCGCTGCGGCCGCGCTTTCGCGGCCGGCTGATGATTCCCATCCGCGACCACCAGGGCCGCGTCGTCGCCTTCACTGCGCGCCAGACCGACCTCACGCCCGCCGACGACCCGGCCCGCGAGGCGAAATACGTCAACTCGCCGGAGACGCCGATCTTCACCAAGGGGCACCTGCTCTTCAACCTCGACCGCGCCCGCTCGCACGCCGGCGACGGCCGGCCTTTCGTGCTGGTCGAGGGCCAGCTCGACGCGATACGCTGCTGGCAGGTCGGCCTCAAGACCGCCGTCGCCCCGCAGGGCACGGCCATCACCGAGAGCCAGCTCGCGCTGCTCCGCCGCTACACGCCGCAGGTCGAATGCTTTTTCGACGGCGACAGCGCGGGCCAGAAGGCCGCGCTCCGCTTCCTGCCCATGGCGCTGAAGGCCGGACTCGAGATAAAGTTCCTCGGCCTCGCGGGCGCGGAAAAAATCGATCCCGACGTGCTTTTCCTCGAAGGCGGTCTCGCCGCCTATGACGAGCTCCGGCGCGACGCGCTCAACGCCATGGCCTTTGCCTGCCGCACTCTGCTTCCCTCGCCGGCCGGCGCCTCGGCCGAGCAGAAAGCGCGCGCCGTCCAGGCGGTCTTCGAACTCATTGTCGCGGCCGAGAGCGAAGTCACCCGCGCTGAATTTCTCAGCGAGACGGCGGCCCACCTGCGCCTGCCGCTGGCGGCTCTGCAGAAGGATTTCGAAGCCTTCCGCCGCCGCGGACCGCGCACCGGCGCCACGCCGGCAGTCCCGACGCCGGCGGCCGCACCGGCCGCCGGTGCGCCCACGCCAGAACAGCACCTTCTCCTCCTCTGCCTTCATTTTGAGAACCTCGGCAAGCCCCTCGCCCATGCCCTGCCGCTGGAATGGATCGACGTCGCTCATGTCGCCGGCGCCCTGCTCCGCCGCTGCCTGGCGGAATTCGCCCACGATGCCTGGCCCGGCCGCGACCATCTCGACACCCTGATCGAGACGCCGGAGGAAAAAACCCTCGCCGCCTCGCTCCTATTTGACACGCCGGCGATCGACGATCCATTGAAAGTCGCCGCCGAGGGGCTCCGCCAGCTCCGCGCCCGCGCCCTCGAACCGGAGTTGCATAAGATAGAACTTGCCTTAACTTCCCCTTCCGCCGAGAGTCAAATCGACGCATTTTCTCTCATAAAACGCCGCTCTGAACTTCAGCGACAGCTCCGCCAGCCGATAGAGTTGGTGGCGACGGTCTAACTTTTTCTCTTTTCATCCGTTTCATCCAAGCCCAATGCCGCGCAGCAAATCCAAATCCATCGACGACACCAGCATGCATGCCGAGGCGGTCGAGGCCGCCCTCGAAAACACCCCGGGTGCTTCCGCCGAGCCGGCCCCCGGTCATGACGCCCACACCGGCGACATGAACGAAAAGGTCCGCTCCCTCATCCGCCTCGCGAAGGAGCAGGGCTACCTCACCTTTGACGACATCAACGAGGCGCTGCCCGAATCGGTCGACAACCCCGAGGACATCGAGAGCGTCATTTCCATCCTGCAGAACCTCGAAATCGACATTCTCGACGCCGAGGAGGTCGAGGGCTACAAGCAGCGCCAGGAAGAGGCCGAAGAGGAGGAATCGCGCAGCTCGCAAAACGACATCCTGGACGATCCCGTCCGCATGTATCTCAAGCAGATGGGCCAGGTCCCGCTGCTCACGCGCGAGCAAGAGGTGGAAATTTCCAAGCGGATCGAAAACGCCGAGCTCAAGGCCCAAGAGGCGCTTTTCCAGGCCGCGGCCATCGGCAGCTACATCGCCGCCCTCGGCGCCAAGCTGCTCAATCGCGAAGAGCGTTTCGACCGCATCGTCATCGACAAAAAAATCGAGAGCCGCGAGGGCTATTTCAAATCCCTGCCGAAAATCGTCGAGTCCACCCAGAAGGCCGAGGCCGCCACCGCCGAGGCGTGGGCCGAGGCGCTCAAGGCCCGCTCCGAGGCCGAACGCAAGCGCGTGCTGACGAAGTTCCGCAAACGCGAGAATGTCCTGCGCTCGTTTTTTCCGAAGTTTTATTTCAAGCTCAAGGTCTACGAGGAATATCTCGAGCAGATCTCGCCGCTCCTGCAGGAAATCGGGGAGATTCACGATCAGTTCGAACGGGCAAAAAATCCAAAGACCAAAAAAGACGCCAGCATCGACACCCGCGCGCTCCAGGCCCGCCTCAAGGAAATTGAGGGCGACCAGCGCATCGCGCCCGCGCGCCTCCTCGAGGTGGTCGCGCAGTCCCGCGTTCACATCCGCGAGGCCCACAAGGCCAAGACCGAGATGGTCGAGGCCAACCTCCGCCTCGTCATTTCCATCGCCAAGAAATACACCAACCGCGGCCTCTCCTTCCTCGACCTGATCCAGGAGGGCAACATGGGCCTGATGAAGGCGGTCGAAAAATTCGAATACCGCCGCGGCTACAAATTTTCCACTTACGCCACATGGTGGATCCGCCAGGCCATCACCCGCTCGATCGCCGACCAGGCGCGCACCATCCGCATCCCGGTGCACATGATCGAGACGCTCAACAAGGTCATGCAGGTGCAGAAACAGCTCCTGCAGGAATACGGCCACGAACCCACGCCCGAGGAGGTCGCCGACGAGATGAACCTGCCGGTCGAGCGCGTGCAGCAGATCATGAAGATGGCGCAGCAGCCCATTTCGCTCCAGTCGCCCGTCGGCGACGGCGACGACACCTCGTTTGGCGACTTCATCGAGGACAAGTCCGCCGAAAATCCCTACGACATGACGGCCTACTCGCTCCTGCGCGAAAAAATCATCGACGTGCTCGACTCGCTGACCGAGCGCGAACGCCGCGTGCTCTCGCTGCGCTTCGGCCTGGCCGACGGCTACAGCCGCACGCTCGAGGAGGTCGGCAAGCAGTTCAAGGTCACGCGCGAACGCATCCGCCAGATCGAGGCCAAGGCCCTGCGCAAGATGCGCCATCCGACGCGCATCCGCCAGCTCCACGGCTTTTTCGACGCCGAGCAGATCGACGCCGCGCAAAACCTGCTCAAGAAGCCGCTGCTCGCCTCGGCCAAGGAATGACGCCGGGCGCGGCGCCGGCTTTGCCCTTTACTCCTCGGTGCGATCGGCGTAGATTGACCCATCATGAACCCTTCTTACATCGCCGCCTTCGGCATCGGCGGGACTGAATTGATCGTCATTCTCGCCATCATTCTCATCCTGTTCGGCGGTTCCAAACTTCCGTCGCTGGCGCGCGGCCTCGGCCAGTCGGTCAAGGAATTTAAGAAAGCCAGCCAGGATGACGAGCCGGTCAAGCCCAAGACCGAGGAGCCGGCCAAACCCGATTCGACCAAGACCGGCGGCGGTCCGAACTGAGCGTCCCCGCCGGGAAATTTCAGGATCAAGCGCGCCTGTGCCGGGTGCGCTTTTTTAATCGCCGGCCGGGCCGTTCGCCGGCTCGGCTTTCAACCAGGCTTCGAATTCGCGCAAATTTTTCGGCGCGCCCAGGATCAGCAGATCGTCGCCCGCCTGGAGTCGCTCGCCCGCCCCGGGACTGAGGATGCGCACGCCGCCCCGCCGCACGCCCGCCACCTGCACGCCGAAATTTCTTGCCGCTTCCAGTTCGCCCAGGGTCCGGCCGGCGGCGCTGCTCCAGGCCGGCACTTTCATCGTCTCAATGTGCACATCCTCGAAGGTCGCGCCGCCGTTCGCTTCCGTGGTCGCGCCGAGGAATTTTTTCCCCGCCGCCACCTGCCCCGGCGTGCCCACGATCAGCACCTTGTCCCGCGGGTAAAGCGGCGTCTCGGGCGGCGGCAGGGCCAGCGTGAAACCCTGCCGTTCGATTCCCACCACGGTGCAGCCGAAACGGACGCGCAGCCCGAGTTCGTGGATCGATTTGCCCGCGCACGCGGTCAGGTCCGGCAGCAGGCAGTCGGCCATCGTCAGGTCCCAATCCTCGCTCGAATCAAACCAGGGCGTCGAGGTCGCCGAGCCTTTTTGCCGGCCGGCCGTACCGAGCACATCCTGCAGTTCCACCTCGAGCTCGCTGTGCCAGTAGACGAGCTTGCGCCGCCACACGACCAGTGCGATCACCGCGGCCAGCACCCCGGCCGTGAGCAGCCAGCGGCCGGATCCTTCCACCGGCAGAATCGACGCGAGCCAGACCACCATGCCGGCCGCCACCAGCGCCTTGATCCCGGTTTCGATCGCTGGCCGCAGTATCGCCTCGCGCGGCCGCCCCGCCGTCGCCGTCTGCGCGTAAAGCAACGCGAGCGCCGAACAGTTCCGCCAGATCGCCAGCAGTGGCGCCAGCACCAGCAGACCCAGCAGCGTCCAGAAAATCACCTCCGGCCCGTAGGGAAAAAAGCGGCCGCCGCTCAGCCAGGGATTGACCATCGCGAACAACTGCTCGGAAAAGACCAGCAGCCCCGTCACCACCAGGATCTCCACGCCGATTTGCACGAACCGGCGCCGGCACATCTGCCAGAGCCGGCTTTCCTGCCGCCGTTGCGCCGCGCGCTCAAACCCGCGCCGATAAAACCGCAGCCAGCCCCGCAACCAGCCTGGTTGCTGCTCGCCCAAAAACACCGCGATTCTTTCCGCATGACGCGTCAGCAGCGGCGCGGCCAGCGTCGTCAGCATCGATACGCCCACCGCCAGCGGAAAAAACTGCTCCGGCACCACGGCCGCCCCCACTCCGAGTTGCGCGATGATGAAGGAAAATTCGCCGATCGGGGTGACCGAGAGGCCCGCCCGCAAGGCATCGTGCGGGCGCGCCCCGACCAGGGCCAGCCCCACCGCCGCCGCCAGCGACCGCGCGACCAGCGTGAACGCCGCCACGCCCGCAATCAGCCCCGCGACCGCACCCAGTTCCCGCAGGTCGATCTGCATCCCGATCGCGGTGAAAAACAACGCGGTGAACACGTCGCGCAGGCCCTCGAACGCCCGCTCCACCGACGCCCGGTGGGCCGTCTCCGCCACGATCACGCCGAGCAGGAACGCCCCCAGCGCCAGCGAAAACCCCGCCTCCCGCGCCACCAGCGCCAGCGCAAAAACCAGCCCGGCCACGCTCAGCGTCTTCAGCTCATCGTTCGCCGAAAGATTCAGCCGCCGCAGCAGCCAGGGCACGACCAGCAGCCCGGCGACGCCCGTCAGCGCCACGAAGGCCGCCAGCGTCGCCAGCGTTGTCCCCACCGAAGCCATGCGCCCCAAGCCCTCGCCCAGCTGCACGACCGTGTTGAGCAGCGCGAGCATGACGACGGCGACGATGTCCTCCAGCACCGTCAGCGCCAGCGCCAGCTGCCCCGCCCGCTCGTGCGTCACGCCCGTCTCGTGCAGCACCTTGCTGATCACCGCCGAACTCGAAACCATCAGCATGCCCGCCAGAAACAGACTCTCCGTCCCGTTCCATCCCAGCGCCACGCCGAGCAGCCGCGCCAGGCAGAACATGATCAGCGCGGCGCAGCCCGTGGCCAGAAACGGCAGCCCGCCCAGACTCCGCATGCGTCGCACGCTCAGCCGCAGGCCGATGCTGAACATGAGGAAGACCAGCCCGATCTGGGCCAGGGCGGTGATCTCGTCCGGATTCGCCACCAGCGGCCACAACAACGTCCGCGGCCCGACCAGCATGCCCGCCGCCAGATAGCCCGCCACCACCGACAAGCCGAGCCGCCGGCAAAGCCAGCCGGCCGCGCCGGCGGCAAGAAAAATCACGGCAAGGTCTTGGATGAAATCGATGCCGTTCACGCCGGCCTCCGCTCATGAGGACGGGCGCAAATTCCCGCGCCGTCAAGCCGCAAGCCGGCTGCATTTCTCCTTTGACACTTTGGCCTTCGGACGATTCTTTGCCCTCGGCGGCATTGCCCCTCTTCAACACCTGTCATGGCAGCGAACTTCCTCGGCTATTTTTCCAACGACATCGGAATCGACCTCGGCACGGCCAACACGCTCGTTTACGTCAAGGACAAGGGCATCGTTCTGCGCGAGCCCAGCGTGGTCGCGCTCGACACCACCACCCGCAAAGTTCGCGCCGTCGGCGAGGAAGCCAAGCGCATGCTCGGCCGCACGCCCGGCAACATCACCGCCATCCGCCCGATGAAGGACGGCGTCATCGCCGACTTCGACGTCACCGAGGCGATGCTCCGCTACTTCATCGGCAAGGTGAACAACAACTCCTTCCGCGTTAGCCCGCAGGTCGTCATCGCCATCCCCTCCGGCATCACCGAGGTCGAGAAGCGCGCGGTGCAGGATTCCGCCACCCACGCCGGCGCGCGCAAGGTCATCACCATTCCCGAGCCGATGGCCGCGGCCATCGGCGTCGGCCTGCCCATCGACGAGCCCGCCGCCAACATGATCGTCGACATCGGCGGCGGCACGACCGAGATCGCCATCATCTCCCTCGGCGGCGTGGTCTTCTCCAAATCCATCCGCGTCGCCGGCGACGAGCTCGACACCGCCATCATCAATTACATGAAGCGGGCCTACAACCTCCTCATCGGCGAACGCACCGCGGAGGAGATCAAGATCCGCATCGGCTCCGCCTATCCGCTCGACGAGGAGCTCTCGATGGAGGTCAAGGGCCGCGACTCCGTGGCCGGCCTCCCCAAGACCATCCACATCACCTCCCAGGAAATCCGCGAGGCGCTCAACGACACCATCACCGCCATCGTCGACGCCGTGCGCAGCGCGCTCGAACGCTGTCCGCCCGAGCTTTCCGCCGACCTCGTCGACCGCGGCTTCGTCATGGCCGGCGGCGGCTCGCTCATCCGCGGCATCGACCGCCTGCTCAGCGAAAAAACCGGCCTGCCCGTGACCGTGGCCGACGATCCGCTCTCCGCCGTGGCCAACGGCACCGGCGCCGTGCTCAACGACTTGAAGTGGCTGACCTCGAATTTGTGAGACGCTCCTGCGGGGCCGTCCGGCCAAACATTTTCCGTGCCTTCCGGGCCGCTCGTGGCCTAGGCTGGATGACGAGTCGTGCCGCCCACCCGTTTCGACCAAGCCAAACCCTTCCTCACGCTCGGCCTCGTTTTCGCCGCGTGGCTCCTTCTGCCGGTCGGATTCAAAAGTTTTGTCCGCGTCAGTTTCTTCGAGTTTCAAGCGCCGGTCGATGTGACCGCCTCCTATGTGCGCGACTTGCAGGACTTTTGGTCCCTGCGCGACCATTCCAAGAACGCGCTGATCGAGGCCGGCCGCGATCTCGCGCGCCTCAACGCCTCGTACGAATTGAAAGTCCAGGAGAACGCCGCGCTGCACGAGGAGATCGCCCGCCTCGAGGGCGTGCTGCGCCTCCCGCCATTTGAGAATTACCGCGCCGAAGCCGCCCGCGTGGCCGAGCGCGATTTCTCTGGCTGGTGGCAGCGCCTGATCATCCGCAAGGGCCGCGACTATGGCCTCACCGTCGGCGCGCCCGTCATCTACACCGGCGGCGTGGTCGGCCGCGTCTCCGAGGTCTTCGCCTACACCGCCGTCGTCGATCTGATCAGCAGCCCGGAGGTGCGGCTCGCCGCCACGGTGGAAGGCGACACCCGGCCGATCAGTTACCAGGGCGGCGGCGCCCCCACCTTCGGCCAGCCGCGCGGCGTGGTCGAATTCGTTCCCCTCGACATTTTCGCTTCGCCCGACCATCCGAAGCTGCTCGTGACCTCGGGCCTCGGCGGCGTGTTCCCGCCCGGGCTCATCATCGGCACGCTGACGCGGGCCGAGCCGAGCACCGACGGACTCTTCAAGACCGGCGAGGTCCGGCTTGATTCGCGCCTCTCCGAACTCACCGAAGTCACCGTCCTCGTGCCGCTCGCGCCCCCAGAGGCCGGGCCCCCGGCGCCGGCCGGCAACTGACCGCCCCCATGCGCACGCTCCTTGCCCTGCTCCCGCTCGTCCTGCTCAACCTGCTCGTCGCGCAGATCAACCACATTGTCGCGCCCTGGCACGTGTATTTTTTTGTCGGCGGGCTGCTCGTCGTTTTTGCGGCGTTGCGGCTCGATTTCCGCAGCGGGTTCATCGCGGTGTTTCTCGCCGGCCTGTTCGTCGACGCCGGCGAGCCGCTGCTGCGGCTCGGCTCGCACGAATTTTTCGGCATCCACGCCTTTCTCTACGCCGCGGCCCAGGTCCTGATTTTTTCCGTGCGCGGCCGGCTGCCGCACGAGGAGACCCTCGTCAGCCTGATGTTCGCGCTTTTCGCCAACCTGGGGATTTTCATCGTCCTTTCCCTTTTGTTTATCGCCGGCCTGCCCGGGTCGCTCGGCGGGTGGACGCGCCTGCTCTCCGATCTGATCTGCTCCCAAGTCCTGGTCGCAGTCATTGCGCCGTGGTTTTTCGCCCTGCAGGCACGGACTTTTTCGCTGGGCGGATTTGAACTTCGCGGGCGCTGAGGTTGTCTTACCTGAAAGCCATGGCCGAAACCACCCGAGAAAGCAGCGGAGCCTTCGTCGTCGAGGCGCGCAAAAGCTACCAGCCGCGCATCGTGTTTTTTTATTTCGTCGTGACCGGCCTGCTCCTGCTCCTTGGCGGCGGGCTCGCCTGGCAGCAGCTCCTGCGCGCCGACGTTTATCACGAACGCGAAAAGGAGCAGAACGAACGCCGCATCCTCATCCCCGGCCCGCGCGGCAACATCTACGACCGCGACGGCCGCCTGCTCGTCGGCAACCGCCCGCGCTTCGCCGCCGTGATCTATCTCGACGAGCTCGGCGCCGAGTTCCGCCGCGAATACATCCGCGTGCGCAAAAATTACCGCGAGCTCGGAGACAAGGACATCCCCAACGGCACCCAGCTCGAGCAGATCGCCCGCGTCTCCGTCGTCCAAGGCTACCTCGATCAGGTCAATGCCATCCTCGGCCGCGACGATAAAGTCGATTCGCGCGATCTCATGCGCCACTTTTCCGATGCGCCGTTGCTGCCGTATGTCCTCATCGCCGACCTCAAGCCCGAGGAGTATGCCCGTCTGCTCGAGCGCCTGCCGGTCGCGTCGCCGCTGCAGCTTTACACCTCGAGCACGCGCTATTATCCCTACGGTTCCGCCGCCGCGCACACTCTCGGTTATGTCAGCCTCAACGACGACTCCGACCTGGGCGATTTTCCCGGCGAGGAGCTGAAGACCTTCGCCATGAAGGGCACGGTCGGCCGCGACGGCATCGAAAAAAGATTCGATAACCAATTGCAGGGCGAGACCGGCGGCTCCATCTGGCGGGTCAATTGGGCCGGCTTCAAAGACAAGCCGATCGAGCAGCGCCGCCCGGTGCAGGGCCACAATCTGACCCTGAGCCTCGACATCGATCTCCAGCAGGCCGCCGAGCAGGCCATCGGCGGCTACACCGGCGCGGCCGTGGCCCTCGACGTCAATACTGGCGAAGTGCTGGTCCTCGCCAGCAGGCCCGATTACGACCTGAACGATTTCTCGCCGCACCTCAGCGCCGCCACCGCCAAGGAGATTCATGACAAGGGCGCCTGGTACAACCGCGCCCTCGACGGCATTTATCCGCCCGGCTCCACCTTCAAGCTCGTCACCGCCATCGCCGGATTGCGCAGCGGCGCCATCGATCCCGACTCCACCGCGAATTGCGAGGGCTCGATGCTGATCGGCGGGCGGACGTTCAGTTGCGACAACGGCTATGGACATCACGGCGTCATCCAGTTGAGCCAGGCCATCGCAGAAAGCTGCGACGTTTATTTTTGGACCTACGGCCTGCAGACCGGCGCTGACCGCATCGCCGCCGAGGCCCGCCGCTTCCATCTCGACCGGCCCACCGGCGTCGAACTTCCCGGCGAAACCCATCACATGCTCATTCCCGATCCGGACTGGAAGCAGCGCGCCCGCAATGAAGACTGGTTTCCCGGCGACACCGCCAACATGGCGATCGGCCAGGGCGCCGTCGGTGTCACGCCGCTCGGCATGGCGTGCTTCGCCGCTTCGCTCGCCCGCGGCGAAACCGTGACCAGGCCCACGCTCGTCCATGATCCAAACCATCCGGTGCAGCACACCGAACCGATCGGCCTGTTACCGGCGCAGTATACCGCGGTCGTTCAAGGCATGGAAGGATGTGTCTATGATCCCGGTGGCACCGCTGGCCAAATCTTTAACATTCCGGCCATGGCCCTTCCCGTAAAAATTGCCGGCAAGACCGGCACTGCCCAGGTGCAACAGTACAAGGATGGAAAGCTTGTCGGCACGATCGATATCGCATGGTTCATCGGCTTTGCCCCCGTCGATCACCCGCAAATCGCCTGGGCGGTCGCGATCGAAGGCGATACCATTGGCGAGGCGTTCGGCGGCTTCCGCTACGCCGCGCCCGTAGCCGACGCCATCCTGAAAAAATATTTCGAGAAGCAGAACCATTCCGCACCCGGCACGGTGGCAAGAAACTGAATGCCTTCGCGCCGCCGTCACCGCCTCGCCTGCCGCCGGGCCCGGCGGAAAACCGCCCCCGGCTCCGGCCAGGTCTCCCGCCGGCCGTAGCGCAGCCGCTGCAGATCCGCCCGCACGTTTCCTTCGATCCGCACTCCGCGGTCGGCCATCCGCTTCAGCCACCGGCCGGCCTCGCGCCGCACCGGATCGGTCCGCCGCCGGGCCCGCCAGCGCCAGCCCGTCCACCACCGCGCCCGCCGCGCCAGACGGACGAACGCCACCGCCGCGATCCCCGCCGCCAGAATCTCCCCGGCCCGCCGCGCGCTCCACGGCGCGCGCCACCAGGCGCAGGCTTGCCGCCAGACGCGCCCGACCAGCAGCCGGATGTGCAATCCGATCCCCTGCGTCGTCTCTTTCAACGCACGCAGCGTCTCGCGCTGGCTGGTCTGGTCGAAATTCACGATGTGCCGGTACCAGAGCATGCGCAGGCTGTCGAAACGCGCCGACCAGCTCCGATCCGGCGCCCGTCTCCCCGCCGCCGCCACGGCCGCATTGGCGCCGCCGCTCTCCGTCGCGCCCGGTGTCGGATCGACGCGCAGCCAGGCGCCGCTCGCGCGGTCGTAAACCTCGCACCAGGCATGCGCATCGCTGTTGCGCACCATCAGGTAATTTTCGAACGTGTTCCAATCGCCGCCCTTGAAGCCCGCGACCAGGCGCGCCGGCAGTCCGGCGGCGCGCGCCAGCATCGCCAGCCCGCCGGCAAAGAGCTCGCAATGCCCCGGCTGGCGTGATTCCAGCCAGCGTACCAGCGGGTCGCCGGCGCCCGGCGGCAGCTGCATCTGCAGCGAATAACTGTGCCGCTGTGCCAGCCAGTCCGTGGCGCGCCGGGCGAATTCCCCCGCGGCCAGGTCCGCGCCGCCCTCGATCTCTTCCGCCATTTGCTTCAATTTTTTCCGATCGGCGTCGCCCAGCTCGAGCCGGGTCATGGACATGGTGGAACGGACGGACGGCAGCGCGGCCGTGGTGCGCATCCCGGTGATGCGATACGCGACCATCGCGGCCGGGTCGTTGCGCAACGCCAGCACCCGCGTGGCCCGGTTGAAGCGAAAATCGGTCGGCGCGCTCAGCCGCAAGGCGCCGAATCCGCCGGCCAGCGGCAGGTAGCGGCTCACCCCCGGCTCGAGATAAAGCGTCCACACCTCCGCGTCCTCGCCTTCGCCGCCGCGCGCGAAACTCTCGTTGGTGTAATTCGCCCCCTCGGCCCGCAATCGGGTCGAGACGCGGAATTCGCCGTCATGATATTCGTCCAGCACCACCATCCGCCAGTAGAGCTCCCCCGGCCACGGCTGGCGGCCGGGCGTCTCCACCCGCAACGCCACGCTGTTGTCCTGCGCGATGTCCGTCACGTCGTCAAAATGAATCGTATCCGAAAATCCGGTACGCGTTTGGCGCGTGATCAGCCGGTCGAGAAAAAGGCTGTTGGCCAGCTCGAAGCGGGGCATGGCCAGGAAGAGCAGCGCCGACAGGCCGACCACGCCGATGAACAGGGCGCCGCCCAGCGCGACCACCCGCCAGTCCGTCACCGCGCGCAGCTGCGCCAGCAGCCGCCGCCACCGCACGTGCGTCCAGGCCGGGGCGACCGCCGCCGGCCCCGGGCCGGCCGCAGGGGCCGCCGCACCCGCCTCCTTCGCATCGACCAGCGTGATGTTCAGCAGAAAAACCAGCGCGCAGGCGGTGAACGCCAGAATTTGCGCGGCAAACGCCAGCGACACCGTCAGCACGCCCGCCACGAGAATGAGGAAAAGCCCCAGCACGATGAGCTGGAGATCGTCACGCCGCTTGCGCAGGCTGGTGCCGCGATAAAGCAGCAGCATCAGATCCAGCCGGATGAACGCCGGCAGCACGTCGGCCGTCGAGTAGAGATCGAGCGCAAAAAAGGTCAGGATGACGGGAAACGCCAGCCGGTGCGCCCACCCCGGCCAGCGTGCCGCCCAGCTCGGCCGCGCCAGCATCACCGGGACCAGCACCGTCACGGCGATGGTCAGCCCCCACACGTCCGCATCGAGGTAAAGCGCCGACCAGGCCGAAAGCAGTGCCAGCGCGCCGCCGAGCAGCCATTTCAGCTGGTGCAGCTCGTCCAGGCTAAGCTGAGGCCGTTTTTTCTCCGTCGACATAGGCGGACACTCCCCGCGCGCCTTCCGGCGCCAAGGTGATCACGTTTCGGCGCCCCGGCGGGACGCCGTTTCCCGCGCCCGGCTCCCGGCGCGCGGTTTCGCTGATTCGTTCAACCACGGCGAGCCGGTCCAGAAACGCCTCCACGTCGCGCGGACTGCGCACGGTCTGCAACGGCCCGCTGTTCACCGCCACGCCGGCCAGCTTGCCGGCGCGAAACAAGTCCTCCGCCAGGGTCGCGGCCAGACTCACGGCGAGCTCGAATTGCTCCGGCCGCGGCCAGCTTTCCGCCGGCGAGCACAGCCACAACGTGAAGCTTTCCGCGCCTTCCGCCGCAAACTGCCGCACCATCAGCCGGCCCGACCGCGCGCTCGCCTTCCAGTGGATCAGGCGGTGCGAGTCGCCCGGCTCGTAGTTGCGCAGCGCCAGCAAATCCGCGCCTTGGCCCGGCCGCGCCACGCGCTCGCCCGCCAGCGGCCGCCGCGTGGCGGCCACTGCCCTCCACCGGTAGTCCGCCGCCGCCGGCCAGACAAACACCTCGCACCGCTGCCCGCCGCCGAGCGTTTTCTTGAGAAACCCAAAGGGAAAGAGCGAGCCCACGCCGGCCAGTTCCAGCTTCAGCAATCCCCGCCGGGCCGGCCGGAAGATCCATTCCATCCGCGTCTCGCCTCCGGCGTCGAGCCGTTCGCGCAAAAACAGCCGCGCCGGCGTTTCAGCCCGGTCCACCGCCGCCAGAATTTCGCGCACGGACTTTTTCGGCACCCCGCCTTCGTCCACCGCGCCCGGCGCCCGCGCCCGCAGATCGAACCACAGCCCGTAGCTCGGCAGGAATTTCTTCCCGTTGCGCAACTCCAGCCCGACCGCGGCGTCGTGGCCGGCCCGCAGCGCCGGCCCGGGCGCCAGCCGCCAGCGCATGCCGGAAAAATTCAGCCACGACATCACGCCGCTCAGAATCAGGCACGACAGCAGCAGGGAAAAGGCGATGAAGAGGATGTTGTTGGCCGTGTTGTAGGCCGCCATGCCGATGCCGAGTGACAGCCCGATGAGCAGCGTGCCCGTCAGCGTCGGCGCGATGCGCTGCGTGCGCGCCGGGAACACCATCGCCCACACCAGCGTGCTCCATTTGAATTCCCGCCACCAGGCCGGCGGCGCCTCCGGTCCGTGCCAGTCCAGATCAATCGCTCCGGTGTTGTTCGTCATCGCCTCGCCCGCCCCGGCGCGCTCATACCGGCGCGGGAATCGCACCGGTGATCCGCCGCAGGGCCGCCGCAATCGTGCGCCGTTCCTCCAGCGCGTCGCCGGCCGGCCGCGCCAGCGCCAGCCGGTGCGCGCAGACCGGCGCGACCAGCTCCGTCACATCCTCCGGCACCACAAAATCCCGGCCTTGCGCCAGCGCCCGCGCCTGCGCCGCGCATTTCAGCGCCAGCCCGCCGCGCACGCTCACACCCGCCTGAAACTCCGCCTCGGTGCGCGTCGCCGCGACGATTTTCAAAATGTACTCGAGCACGCTTTCCTCGACAAACACCTGCGCCGCCAGCCCCTGCAGCCGCAGCACGTCCGCCCGCGTCACGACCGTGGTGATCTCGATCGCGTCGTAGTTCAGCTTGGCCGTGCGGAGGATTTCCAGCTCGTCCTCCGCCTGCGGATAGCCCATCTGCAGCCGCATGAGGAAGCGGTCCATCTGGCTCTCCGGCAGCGGAAATGTGCCCTCGTAATCGACCGGATTCTGCGTCGCAAAAACCATGAACGGCGCGCCCACCGCATGGGCGTGGCCGTCAACCGTCACCTTGCCGCGGTCCATCACCTCGAGCAGCGCGGACTGCGTCTTCGGCGTGGCGCGGTTGATTTCGTCGGCCAGCACGATGTTGGCGAACACCGGCCCGCGCTTGAACACGAACTCCTTCACCGTCTCGTCGTAAATGGCCACGCCCGTCACGTCGCCCGGCAGCAGATCGCTCGTGAACTGGATGCGCGCGAACGCGCAGTCCATCGAACGGGCCAGCGCGTAGGCCAGCGTCGTCTTGCCCAGGCCGGGCAGGTCCTCGATCAGCAGATGCCCGCCGGCGGTGAGGCAGACCAGCACCTGCTCGATCACGTTGTCCTTGCCCTTGATCACGCTGCGCAGGCTGTTGCGCAGCCGGTCGAACGCCTGCTTGGCCTCGGAAATCTGCGCCGCCTGCACGAAATCGCTCATGGGCGGAAATCATGCGCGGCCGCCGCGCCGGGTCAACTGGCGGAAATGCAAAACGATGTCCGCCCGGCCGGGTTACAATAGTTTCAGCAACGCGGAAAAGTCCTCATTGCCATCGCCGCGCTCCTCCGCCCGCCGCAGCTGCTCGCGCACCGTTTCCAGCAGCGGGAGCCGGCCCCCGCCGGCCGTCGCCGAGGCCAGCCGCATGTCCTTGTGCATGTGCTTGACGGAAAATTGCGGCGAGAAAT
Organism: Opitutaceae bacterium; assembly: GCA_035499715.1. Taxonomy (GTDB): domain Bacteria; phylum Verrucomicrobiota; class Verrucomicrobiia; order Opitutales; family Opitutaceae; genus DASRHD01. The sequence goes on from DATJYF010000011.1 coordinate 19,542, forward strand.
CGCCCGCGCGCAGCTTCGCCTCCTTCAATTTCGCCACGCCCGAATAGGCGACGTTTTTCTCCAGCACGCGGAAAAACACCTCGTCGCCGATGCCGGCGCGCCGGGCCATGGTCAGCGCCTCGCCCAAACCCTCCATCTGCGCGGCGATGTTCAGGTTCAGTGCCAGCTTGAGCGCGGCCGCCTGCGCGCCCGTGCCGACGTGAAAACGGTGCGCCGAGACCAGGGCCAGCAGCGGCTCCATCTCCGCCACCAGCGCCGCGTCACCGCCGAGGAAAAACACCAGCTGCTTCTGCTCCGCCGCCGGCTTGCTGCCGGTGAACGGCGCCGCGAGATAACGCGCGCCGCGCGCCGCGACCTGCGCGGAAAATTTTTCGCTGCTCGCCGGATCGATCGTGCTCGACTGCACCACCACCTTGCCGGGGCCGAGCTGCGGCAGGATTTTTTCCAGCACGCCCGCCACCGCCGGCGGATCGGCCACGACGATCTGCGTCACGTCCGCCGCCGCGGCCACCTCCTCCGGCGAGCTCTTCCACGCCGGCGCCGACGGCTGCGCCGTGCGATTCCAGCTCCCCGCCAGTTTTCCGGCCGCCGCATAATGCCGCGCCCACACCCCGCCGATGATGCCCAGTCCGATGACACCGATGGTCTTGCTCATGTTGAAAAAGGTGAAACTCAGGAAATCAGGAATGGCAAATTCCATTCATATTATTCCGATCTTCCGGCTTTTCCGGGTTGCAGATTCAAAAATTTCTCACGCCAGAATTTCCAGCAGCCGCGCGAAGAGCCGGTCCACCTTCCGCCGGTTCGCCTGCACCAGCTCGTGGAATTTTTCGTGGTCGATGGCCGCGCCCTCGATCCCGTTCGCGTAATTGTCCACCATCGCGAGCAGGTTGTAGCGCAGGCCGATCTCACGGCAGAGATCGGCCTCGTACGCCGCCGTCATGCCGACGACGTCGCCCCATTTTTTTATGATTTGGATTTCCGCTTTGGTCTCGAAACGCGGCCCGCGCGTCTGCACATAAACCTTGCCCGTCTTCACCTCAATCTCCGGCGCGAGCCTGGCCGTGACCAGCGGAACGAGGTTGTTGTCGATGCCCGGCGCGCCGCCTTTCAGCTCGTCGTCGAAAAACGTCTGCGGCCCGGACTGCAGGCAGACGTAGTCGGCGCACGAGACCAGCGTGCCCGGCGGCAGGTCCGGCTTGAGTGAGCCGACGGAGTTGACCGCCACGACGTCGGCGAACCCGAGGTCGGCCAGCGCGCGGATGTTGGCGCGATGGTTGAGGCGGTGCGGCGGCAGCGGCGCACCCGGACCGTGGCGGTTGATAAGGACGAAATCGCCGCGCATCCGGCAGGCGACCGCGCCGTAGCGCGTCTCGACCGTGCGCGTCTCCCACGCCGCGAACAAGTCCGACTTCGCGATGCTCGTCCCGCTGATGAAGGCGACTTTCATGCTTTGGTTAAGGTTCCCGTTTCTTTTCTGCATCGATAAACTTTTGCGCCTCGTGGATTATGCTCTTCGGATCAACACTCGGGACAGCCTGCCAGTGTTCGGGATCTGGATTCTTAAAGATCTCATTATAGAGTGCGAAAAGAACGCAGTTCACTATGCGAACTTCTCCTTCGTCCGATTTTCTCAAGCCCACCTCCCCTAGAAATTCCCAATTTCTCGCAATCCAATTATACGCAGCGCGAAGTGATAAGCTTACCACGCGTACCCATTTTGCTTCATATCTTTTTGAAAGGTAGTCCTCGACAAAACGCGCTTTGGTCTGCTCAGATTCTGAGCGCAAAAATGTTCCGAGGACGAATTGAATGTCGTCCATCCAAGATTGCGCGGTAATCTGTTTTAGGAGTGGCATTTTCTTACTGATTCGCCACGGGTGGCGCCCAGCAATGCTTTTAGCCTTAACCCGCTTACCGTCCCGCGAAAGCCTTTTCAATCCGCCCGGCCAGTTCCACGTCCTTCGCCGTGACCCTGCCGCCCGCGTCGTGGGTGTTGAGGCGCACCGCCACGCGATTGTAGACGTTGGTCCATTCCGGATGGTGGTTCATCGCCTCGGCCTCGAAGGCCGCGCGCACCATGAAGGCCATGGCTTCGCGGAAATTTTTGAACTGAAAATTCTTCACCAGCGCGTCGCGCTCGAAGGTCCAGCCGGGCAGGCCGGCGAGCGCGGCCGAAATTTCCGCCAAAGTAAGGGGATTGGCCATCGGGCAACCTTCGCCCCACCCGGGCCCTTGTCAAACCGCCGCGGCAATCGCGCGCCCGCGGCGGAAATTGTGAAGGGTTTCTGAAATTCGGCCGTGCGCGAAAGCCCGGACGATGATGCGCTTGTCAAACTCCGCGCCGCGCCGCTAAATCCGCCGGAACCACGCATGTCCTCGTCCGCCCATCCCTCTTCCGCCGGTCCGGCCAAGCTTCCGGCCCACGTCGCCATCATCATGGACGGCAACGGCCGCTGGGCGCGGCAGCGCGGCCTGCCGCGCATCGAGGGGCACCGCCGCGGGGTCGAGACCGTGCGCGAAATCGTGGACGCGGCGCGCGAACTCGGCGTCCGCTGCCTCACGCTCTATGCCTTTTCGGTCGAAAACTGGCAGCGGCCGGCCGACGAGGTCGGCGCGCTCATGAGCCTGCTGGAATTTTTTCTCAAGCGCGAACTCAAGAGCCTGGTCAAAAACCGCGTGCGCCTGCGCACCATCGGCCGTACCCACGAACTGCCCGGACCGGTGCAGACCCAGCTCCAGCGCACGCTCGACGCCACCGCGCATTTCACCGATTACACGCTCGTCCTCGCGCTCAACTACGGCTCGCGCACCGAGCTCGTCGACGCGGCCCGCGCCTACGCCGCGGCGGTCGCGGCCGGCCGCGAGAAGCTCAATGACTCGTCCTGGGCCACGTTCAGCCGCTACCTTTACACCGCCGACCTGCCCGATCCCGACCTCGTGATCCGCACCTCCGGCGAGACCCGGGTGAGCAACTTTCTGCTGCTCCAGGCCGCCTACGCCGAATTCGTCTTCACACCTGTGCTCTGGCCCGATTTCACCAAGGCCCATCTGGCCGAAGCCATCGCCGTTTTTGCCCGGCGCGAACGGCGCTTCGGGCTCACGGGCGAACAGGTCAAAACCATCATACCGCCGGCGAAATGATACCGGGCCGGGCCATGATTCCACGCCGGCTCGCGTGTTTTTCGCGCCACGCACGCATCCGCTCGCCCGCCGCCGGGAGGATTTCACTGGATTCTTGGCTCCAGTCGGAATGACATAAACGTTTTCCCCCTGCCTCTGTTTTCCGTGCTCACTCGCATCCTCAGCACTCTTCTTCTCTGGACGGTCGTCCTGGCCATCCTCCATTTCTGCGGCGCGCCCGGCGGCGTGTGGCTCATCGCCCTGCTCGCGGCGGCGACGCAGTACGAGTTCTATCAAATGCTGAGACACACCGGCGTGGCGCCTTTCAACCGCCTCGGCCTCATTCTCGGCGCTTTCGTGGTTCTTACGCCTTATTATGCGCCTTATTACCTGGGAAATATGGCCTTCGATACTTCCGATGTGCTCGGATGCGCCGTGATACTTTTTGCCCTGCGCATTCTTGGCGAACGCGAGCCGCAAAACCGCATGGAAACACTCGCGGCCACGCTCTTCGGCCTGCTCTACGTGCCGTTCATGCTGCAGTTTCTCGTCCGCATCATCGGGCTCTATGACGACGAAAACGTCGGGCTCGCGCTCTGCCTCTGGGTCGTGGCCGTGGCCAAGTTTTGCGACGTCGGCGCGCTGCTCGCCGGCCTGGCCTTCGGCCGCCGCCAGATGGCGCCGCAAATCAGTCCGAAAAAAACCTGGGAAGGCGCCGCCGGCGGCCTGGCCGTCGCCGCCGGCATCGGCGCCCTCCTCGCCTGGCTGGGCGACAGCGATCGCCTCGGCGGCCCGTATTTTCCGGACAACTTCACGCCGCTGCATGCCGCGCTCGCGGCTCTGCCGGTCGCCATCGCCGCCATTGTTTCCGATCTCATCGAGTCCATCATCAAGCGCCGCGCCGAGGTCAAGGACACCGGCCAGTTCATCCCCGGCATCGGCGGCGCCTTCGACCTCAGCGACAGCCTGATCCTCGCCGCCCCGGTCGGTTATTTTATTTTTAATTTTTGTCTCGGATCCAGCGGCCAGTAGCCTGCCGTTTTCCCCGTGGCGAAATCCCTTTCAAAAAAACGCATCGTCCTGCTCGGCGCCACCGGTTCCATCGGCCAGAACGCCCTCCGCGTCATCGCCGCGCACCGCGACCGGCTCGAACTCGTCGGCGTGGCCTCGGCCCGCAACGCCGAGCCGCTCGCCCGCATCGTCCGCGACTTCGGTTTGCGCCACGCCGCACTCGGCGACGCGGACGCCTTCGCGCAGGCGCGCGGGAAAAATATTTTCCCGGCCGGCACGCAGCTCCGTGGTGGCCCGGCCGGCCTGGTCGAACTCGCCCGACTGCCCGAAGCCGATCTCGTGCTCGTCGCCGTGGTCGGGACGGCCGGCCTCCAGCCCGCCCTCGCCGCCCTGGCCGCCAAAAAAGACCTCGCCCTCGCCAGCAAGGAAATCCTCGTCCTCGCCGGCAAATTCGTCATGGCCGCGGCCCGTGCCAGCGGCGCCCGCCTGCTGCCGGTCGACAGCGAGCACAACGCCGTCTTCCAGTGCCTCGCCGGCCACGACCCTGCCGACGTCGCGCGCGTCACCCTCACCGCCAGTGGCGGTGCCTTCCGCGACCTGCCCGCCCCGGCGCTCGCGCATGTCACGCCGGCCGACGCCCTCAAGCATCCCAACTGGTCGATGGGGCCGAAAATCACCGTCGATTCCGCCACGCTCGCCAACAAAGGCCTTGAGCTCATCGAAGCACAGTGGCTCTTCGGCCTGCGGCCGGCCCAGCTCCACGCCGTGCTGCACGCGCAGAGCATCGTGCACTGCCTCGTCGAGTTCGCCGACGGCTCCATGCTCGCCCAGCTCGCCCCGCCCTCGATGACCTTTCCCATCCAGCACGCGCTGCTTTTTCCCGGCCGCGCCGCCGGGGTCGACGCCCCGGTCGACTTGCAAAAGATTTTCAGCCTCGAGTTCCGCCCGGTGGACGAGGCGCGCTATCCCTGCCTGCGCCTCGCCCGCACGGTCATGCAGGCGGGCGGCGTGGCGCCAGCGATTTTCAATGCCGCCAATGAGGTCGCCGTGGCCGCCTTTCTCGCCGGTCGCGCGTCGTTCCTTGCCATTCCGCAAATCATCGAGCATACTTTGGAAAATGTGGCCAACTTTGAACCCGCCGATCTCGATGCGGTCCTGAGGGCGGACGCCGAAGCCCGCCGCGTCGCCGCGACCTTGCTGCCGCCTCACGCCTGATTCCCATGTCGACCGACCTGCTGCACGCCCTCGCCAGCAACATCTGGATTTGGCTTCTGATCGTGCTGTTCTTCGGCGGTTCGATTTTCGTGCACGAGCTCGGGCATTTTCTCGCCGCCCGCTGGCGCGGCGCGCACGTCGAGCGTTTTTCCATCGGCTTCGGCCCGAAAATCGTCTCCTGGCGGCGCGGCGGCACCGAATACCGCCTCTCCTGGCTGCCGCTCGGCGGCTATGTGCTCCTGCCGCAGCTGGCCGACCTGGGCGCCATCGAGGGTGCCAGCACCACCGACGTGTCGAAACTCCCGCCTGTCAGCTACACCTCGAAGCTCATCGTTTTCGTCGCTGGCGCGCTCTTCAACGTTCTCTTCGCCTTCGGCCTCGCCTGCATCGTCTGGCTCCAGGGCGAACCGGTCAACAGCGACGAAAGCAGCACCCGCATCGGCTACGTCACCCAGAGCATCGAGTTGCCCGACCACACCCAAGTCCCCAGCCCGGCCTTGCAGGCCGGCTTGCGGATCGGCGACCGGATTCTCGCGGTCGACGGCCAGAAGATTGGCGATTGGACCGACCTCGTGCAGGCGCTCATCATGGGCGCCGGCCGCGACTCCGACGGCCGGCCCCAAAGCGTCTTCACCGTCCAGCGCGACGGCCGTACGTTTGACATCACGGTGCATCCACGGCTGTCCGGCGACGACCGCATCCGCAAGGTCGGCATCGCGCCCGCCTATGAAGTGATTGTGCACGAAGTCCAGCCGGGCTCGCTCGGCGAAAAAATCGGCCTGCGACCGGCCGACCGGATCGTCAGCCTCGATGGCACGCCGGTGCTTAATGTGGCGACCTGGCAGGATTACGTCTCCGCACATGCCGCCCAGACCGTGACCATCAAGCTTCTGCGCGGCCAGAGCGAGCTTGCACTCCACCTCCCTCCGCATCCCAAACCCAAGGATGCCGCCGACATCGGGGCCGACTTCGCCACCGGCTTCCATCTCATCCACCCCAGCCCCTTCGCCCAGATCGAGGAAAATCTGGCCATGATTTTCCGGATGTTCTGGAGCCTGTTCAATCCGCACTCCGACATCGGTCTCTCCAAATTCACCGGCCCGGTGGGCATCGTCCACCTCTTTCACTCCGCCGCCGAGGCCGGCATGTCCACCATGCTCTCGTTCACGATCCTCATCAATGTGAACCTCGCCATCCTCAATCTCCTGCCTCTGCCCATCCTCGACGGCGGCCAGATCCTGTTTGCCACCATCGGCAAGCTCCGCGGTCGCGCCCTGCCCCTCAACATCATCGCCGCCATGCAGAGCATTTTCCTCGTCCTGTTCCTTTCCATCATCGCGTACGTGAGCGTCCTGGATTTCCGCCGCTGGGGCCGCGACATCGAGGAGGACCGGAAGGCGGGCACGCCGCCGCCCGCCCCGGTCGCGCCGGCCAGGCCCTGACGCCGACCGGGCGAGTTTTTTCCTTCCCGCCATGGCCTACTGTGCGTCCCGTTTTCAGACCGTGCGCCGCCCCAGCGTCGAGGTGAGGGTCGGCTCCGTCGGCGTGGGTGGAAAAAACCCCATCCGCCTGCAGTCGATGACCACCAGCGACACGCAGGACATCGAGGCCACGCTGAAACAATCCATCGCCCTCGCCGAAGTCGGCTGCGAAATCGTCCGCATCACCGCACCCAACGCCGCCGCCGCCCAATGCCTGCGCGAAATCCGCCGGAAATTTTCCGCCGCCGGCTTCGCCCATGTGCCGCTCGTGGCCGACATCCACTTTCTCCCGCAGGCCGCGATGGAGGCCGTCGAGCACGTGGAAAAGGTCCGCGTCAATCCCGGCAACTACGCCGATAAGAAAAAATTTTTCGTCCGCGAATACTCCGACACCGACTACGAGCGCGAACTGCAGCGGCTGCACGACGCTTTTTCCCCGCTCGTCCGCCGCGCCCGTGAGCTCGGCCGCTCGCTGCGCATCGGCACCAACCATGGCTCGCTTTCCGACCGCATCATGAACCGCTACGGCGACACGCCGCTCGGCATGGTCGAGAGCGCGCTCGAGTTCGTCCGCATCTGCGAGGCGCACGGCTTCCACGACATCATCCTGTCGATGAAGGCGAGCAACCCGAAGGTCATGATCCAGGCCTACCGCCTGCTCGTCGCCCGCATGGACGCCGCCCACCGCGCCTATCCGCTGCACCTCGGCGTGACCGAGGCCGGCGACGGCGAGGACGGCCGGATCAAGGGCGCCATCGGCATCGGCTCGCTTCTCCTCGACGGCCTGGGCGACACCATCCGCGTCTCGCTCACCGAGGACAGCGTGTACGAAATTCCCGTCGCGCGCGCCATCGCCGGGAAGGCGATGAGCCTGTGGTCCCGCGCGCCGGAAAAAGCGGCCGGTCCGGCGGAATCGCCGGATGATTCCATCGATCCGTTTCAATTCGCGCGCCGCGAGACCGCCGCGCTGACCCTGGGCGAAAATTGCCCCGTCGGCCCCGGGCAGCCCCCGCGCGTCATCGTGCGCGCGCCTTCCGCCGCCGCCCTGGCCGAAACCCTCGCGCAACTCGCCGCGGCCAAACTGGCGGACACGCCTGCCGAAGGCATGCTCGTGCCGATCAGCGGCCGCGACGATCTCGCCGCGGCCGGAGCGGCCCTGAGTGCCACCGCCGCGCCGCCGCCGTTTGTCGTGCTCGAACTCGCGCCCGAACTCACTCCGGCCGACATCGAATCCAAAATCAAAAATCCAAAAATCCCGCTCGTCCTCCTCCGCCGCTTCTCCGCCGGCGACGCGGCGCGGCTGCGCGAGTTCGCCGCCTTCGCCCGCGCACGCGGCCACGTCCTTGCCTGCGACATCGCGCCCACGGATTTTCCGGCGCTGGCCGGCGCCCTGCGCGAACTCGGCGAGACCGCCCTCCTCTTCACGCTTTCCGCCGCCGCGCCGTCGCAGCATGCGCTCGGAACCTATCGCGCACTGGTCGAGGCGCTGAAAGAAATCGGCGCCCGCGCGCCGCTCTGGATCCGCAGCACCTCCGCCACCGCCGTCCGCGCCGACAACAGTTTTCTCTCCAAGCTGCTCGAGGCCAGCTTCCTCACCGGCGGCCTGCTCTGCGACGGCCTCGGCGATCTCGTCTCGATCGAGACCGAAGCCGATGCCGTCCGCGCCTGCCGGCTCGCCTACAACGTGCTGCAGGGCGCCGGCGCCCGCGTCTCCAAAACTGAATTCGTCGCCTGCCCCTCCTGCGGCCGCACGCTCTTCGATTTGCAAACCACCACCCAGCGCATCCGGGAAAAAACCGGCCACCTCAAGGGCGTGAAGATCGCCATCATGGGCTGCATCGTGAACGGCCCCGGCGAAATGGCCGACGCCGACTTCGGCTACGTCGGCGGCGCGCCCGGCAAGATCAATCTCTACGTCGGCAAGCAGTGCGTGCAGTACAACATTCCCCAGGCCGAGGCCGACAACCGCCTCATTTCCCTGATCAAGGAACACGGCAAATGGGCCGATCCCGCGCTCGCCGCCAACCGCGCGTGAGAGCCCTCCGGCGCCTTTTTCAGCCTGTTTTCACTCGCACCAGCGTAATACCCGCGTCACTACGGCACTTTTGTTCCTTCCAGCAGTAATTTCGTCGCTTTGGACGCAACACAAAAATACAGAAAGTTATGCTCAGCCTGCCTGTGAATAACTTGAGAGAAAGTTGCTCTTGAAATGCGTTTTTGCTTTCATGTTACTCCCATTCCGCGTCTGCTTATCCGCGCCTGATTCAGTTCTTTTCCACGCTGGTTGTGCGCCGTCCTTCGGTTTCACGGAGAATCTTATTTTTATTATTTAGTAATCAATAACTTAGATAGCTTCCATCTTCCCGCCACTCTTTTTCAACGACCCGACCCCGTTTTCTCCCTGTTTGCAGCCTTGGACGCGCGCCCGACCGGCGCAGGAAAACGCTTTCGGCGCCGCGGTGTGAATAAACTCCCTCTTCTGCGTTTTTCTCATGCCCTCTCTTTCGCTGTCTCCCAGCCTTTGGGAAACTGTCAAATGCGACTTTAAAGGCCTCTTCCCTGAAGACGTCTTTCAGATGTGGTTCGAGCCCATTGTCTGCCTCGAAGCCACGGAAGACTCGATGACCCTCGGCGTGCCCAACGACTTCGCCGCCATCTGGATTCACGACAACTATCTCGACCTCATCACCCAGCGCCTGCGCCTGACCGCCGGCCGCCTCGTCAACGTGGCCCTCAAGCGCACGGATGCCGCCCACGCGGCCAAAAACCCCGCCCACCGCCACATGTCTGCCGGCTCTCACCCGCCCGCGGCGGAGCCGGCCCGCGGCGCCAAGACCCTCGCCCGCCGCGCGCCGCGCTACGACGAACGCGGAGGCGCCTTCGCCGGCACGCTCAATCCCCGCAACACCTTCGAGACCTTCGTCGTCGGCTCCAACAACCAGATGGCCCATGCCGCCTCACTCGCCGTCGCCCAGGCACCCGCCCAGGCTTACAACCCGCTTTTCATTTACGGCGACACCGGCCTCGGCAAAACCCACCTCATGCACGCCGTCGGCCACTGCATTTTGCGCAACAACCCCGACGCCCGCGTCGCCTACCTCTCCACCGAAAAATTCACCAACGAGTTCATCCAGGGCCTGCAGGAGAACAACCTGACCAAGTTCCGCCAGCGCTACCGCCACGTCGACGTCCTCCTCCTCGACGACGTCCAGTTCCTCGCCGGCAAGGAGCGCATCCAGGAGGAATTCTTCCATACCTTCAACGACCTCTTCGAGTCCGGCAAACAGATCGTCCTCTCCAGCGACCGTCGTGCCAGCGAAATCCAGAAACTCGAGTCGCGCCTCGTCTCCCGTTTCGAATGGGGCCTGCCGGCCGACATCCAGCCGCCCGATTTCGAAACCCGCCTCGCCATCCTCCGCACCAAGGCCGCCAGCATCAAGTTCGACCTTCCCGGACCCGTGGCCAATTTCATCGCCCAGCACATCTCCAAGAACATCCGCCGCCTCGAGGGCGCGCTGATCAAGGTCGCCAGCTATTCCACCCTCACCAGCAAATCGCTTGACCTCGCGACCGTCGAGATGCTGCTCCAGGATGTCCTCATGGAGCAGGCGCAAAACCAGCTCACCATCGAAACCATCCAGAAACGCGTGGCCGACCACTACCAGATCCGCCACAGCGACATGACCAGCAAGCGCCGCCCCAACAACATCGCCATTCCCCGCCAGATCGCGATGTACCTCGCCCGCACCCTCACCAAGCACTCCCTTCAGGAAATCGGCGACGCCTTCGGCGGCCGCGACCACGGCACCGTCATCCACGCCTGCAAGGCCGTGGACAACATGATGGAGCAGGACTCGTCCGCCCGCGGCAGCGTCGAATTCCTCAAGGCCCAGCTTTCGAAATAAAACCAAACGACACTGACTCGTCACGGGCTTGGCTTTGTTGCCAAGCCCGTTTTCTTTGCTCACATTCTCCGCCTGCCATGACGACACTCACGCCCGAACAGCAACAGACCCTCGCCAGCTGGGTCGCCGCCGGCGACAACCTCTCGACCGTCCAGAAAAAGCTCTCCGAGCAGTTCAAGCTCTCGCTGACTTACATGGACGTCCGCTTCCTCGTCGACGACCTCGGCCTCGAGCTGAAAAACGCCGCGCCCAAGGCCGAAGCCGGCGATATCGCCAAGGCGCCCGCCGCGCCGGAAAAATCCGGCGGAAAAAAAGGCTTCTTCGACAAGGCGAAGGAGAAACTCGGCCTGGCCAGGGACGACACCGACGAACTGCAGGCCGATGTCCCTGAGGATGACCTCGCCGGCGACACCGGCGCGCTCGACGAGCTTCCCGCCGGCTCCGGCACCGTCAAGGTTTCCGTCGACAGTGTCACGCTCATCCCCGGCGCCGTCGCCAGCGGCACCGTCGTCTTCAGCGACGGCGTCACCGGCAAATGGATCGTGGACAACTACGGCCGCCCCGGCTTCACCGAAGTCAGCCGGGTCGGCTACCGCCCCTCGCCCGCCGATGCCCAGGCCTTCATGCAGGAACTCAGCCGCGCGCTGCAGAAAAAAGGGTTCTGAGCCGCAGCCGGCGACGGATTCAGGCGGCACGCCGCGTGCTGTCGCCCATGGCACTCCCACGCGCGGCCGGCCATCCCCTGCCCGGCATGAATTTTGTCCAACCCGCGAAACATTTCCGCCCCATTGCAGTCGCACGAGCCGCCAATGAAAAATTACCACCGCTTTCTTCCCCGATTTCTCGGCGCCGCCCTCCTCTGGCTGCTGGGCACCGCCGCCGGCGCCGCGGCCGCCACGCTTTCCACCCGCCTCATCCAGACCGGAGTTTATGTCAACGCTTCGGCCGGCGTCCAATATGGCTACCAATTGTGGCAGATTGGCGAGCCCGGCGGCCGCACGACCTATGCCATCTGGGTTCCCGCCGATGCTTCCAAAGGCCCCCGGCCGGCCGTGCTCATCACCGAGCCTTATGTCGGACTCACCTGGAGCGGCAATCCGGTGGATCTGTCCTGGGCCTCGCGCTTCAATCCGCAGCAGTTTTTTTATCCCGACGTCAACGGCCCGTTTTTCGATTCCGCGACCAGCGGCTCGATCGTTTACAGCCTGCCGGCCACGGATCAAATCGTCCCACAAGGCGCGGTCTATCTCGGCAACAACGTCGGCGTGCTGTTTGTCTTCGAGCGATTTTATGCCGGCGGATCCATCGCCGACAACGCCAAGGACACCACGCTCGGCTTGGAATTTCTCGCCCAGCAAACGGGCGTGGACGCCACCCACCTGGGAATTTTCGGCAGTTCCTGGGGCGGCTTCGAAGCCCTTTATGGGGCGGCCGGCGCGCCGGCAGGCGCCGTGCCTGCAGCGGGAGCGGCTTTGTATCCTCCGTCCGACTTCAGCCGGTTCTATCAGTATATGACCTATGATCCTTTCAATCTGATCCAGAACCCGGATGTTCTCGGTCAGCGGTTGAAATTTTATGACCCCTATCGCCGGCGGATCATCGCCGGCACGATCGCCTCGCTTTCTCCGCTCACCCTTAATTTTTCCTCCTTCAACCTCGATTATCTTAAGGCGAATCTGCGGACAGATTTTCTCGTTCTCCAGGATGAGTGGGACACGCTCGTGCCGTTCGCGCAATCGATCGCGCTCGTCGCCACGCTACCCAACCGCGTGCAGGGGCTGTGGTACCCGCACCTCGGACCACCCAACTACAACACGCTGCCGCTGGGCCACATGCCGGTCAGTCCCGGCTTGGACGACAACAGCGCCAACCTCTTCACTTCCGCCTACCTCTTGGAACACCTGCTGCCGGCCGGCTCGCCGATCTCCATCCCCTACGACTCCTCGGATTTCCGGAATTTTTTTGCCTATATGCGCAGCATGGGGGACAGCGGCGCGGACATCACTTCGCTCGCGCCGCGGCTCGCGGATTTGTCGGATCCGCGCGTGACTTTGCTCGATGTCAGCTCCTCCAATCCTCTTCCGCCGGTCTCCGGCTCCTTCTGGGTCGCCTATTTTTTAAGCCTGCCTTAAGCGCGTCGCTCCACCGCGGTGCGCAGGGTCTCCAGCTCCTCCCAGCGCGCGAGGGCGGCGGCATGTTGGCGGTCCAGCTCGTCGAGGCGGGCCTTCACCTGCCCCGCCGCGTTTTTCTCGCGCTGGTAAAAGACCGGATCGGCCAGCTTCGCCGCGAGTCCGGCCTGCTCGGCCTCGAGCGCCTCGATCTGCGCCGGCAACGCGTCGAGTTCGCGCTGCTCCTTGTGGGTGAGCTTGCGCGCGGATTTCGGCGGCGGCTTGGGCGCCGCGGGTACAGGTGCCGCCGCGCGAGCCGTGGCGGCGGCTTTCGCCGCGGCAACCTTTGCCTTTTCGCGCACCCAGTCGGCGTAGCCGCCGACGTAATCGCCGATCCGGCCGTCGCCTTCGAAGACCAGCGTGCTGGTGACGACGTTGTCCAGAAAATCGCGGTCATGGCTCACGATCAGCAGCGTGCCCTGGTACTCGACGAGCAGATCCTCGAGCAGGTCGAGCGTCTCGGCGTCGAGGTCGTTGGTCGGCTCGTCCATCACCAGGACGTTGGCCGGCTTGGTGAAAAGGCGGGCGAGGAGCAGGCGGTTGCGCTCGCCGCCGGAAAGGACGCGCGCCGGCGTGCGGGCGCGGTCGGGCGCGAAGAGAAAATCCTGCAGGTAGCTGATCACGTTGCGCGTGCGGCCGTCGATCGTGACGGTCGCGTTACCGCCGGCGATGTTGTCGGCCACCGTCTTGGCGTCGTCGATCTGGGCGCGCATCTGGTCGAAATAAACGACCTCGAGATTGGTGCCGTGTTTGATCGTGCCGGCCGTGGGCGCGAGCTGGCCAAGGAGGAGCTTGATCAGCGTCGACTTGCCCGCGCCGTTCGGCCCGATGATGCCGATCTTGTCGCCGCGCGTGAGCGTGGTTGTGAAATCACGCACGAGCACGGGACCATTCCCGTAGGCGAAGGACATGGCTTCCACGTCGATGACCTTCACGCCCGAGCGCTCGGCCTCGGCAAGGCGGAGGGTGACGTTGCCGGTGCGCTCGCGGCGGGCGGCGCGCTCGGCGCGCATCTGCATGAGCGCGTGGATCCGGCCCTGGGCGCGGGAGCGCTGGGCCCGCACGCCCTTGCGGATCCAGATTTCCTCCTGCGCGAGTTTCTTGTCGAAGGCGGCCTGTTGCTTTTCCTCGGCGGCGATGACCTCCTCCTTGCGGATGAGATAGGTGTCGTAATCGCAGGCCCAGCTGGCCAGTCGCCCGCGGTCGAGCTCGACGATGCGCGTGGCGAGCTTGCGCAGGAAGGCGCGATCGTGGGTCACGAAGAAAAGCGTGATTTTTTCCGTGAGCAGAAATTCCTCCAGCCAGAGGATCGACTCGAGGTCGAGATGATTGGTCGGCTCGTCGAGGAGCAGCAGGTCGGGCTGGCCGGCGAGCGCGCGGCCCAAAAGCACGCGGCGCTTCAGGCCGCCCGAGAGCTCGGAAAATTCGGTCTGCGGCGGAAGCTGCAGGTGGTCGAGGAGGTTGTCCACGCGGATGTCGCGCTCCCAGTCCTCCTCATGCTCGCCCTGCGGACGCAGACCGGACGCCACGATGTCGATGACCGTGCCGCTCACGTCGGTCGGCACCTCCTGGGTGAGCCGGGTGAAAACGGCGCCAGGCTGGCGGAAAACATCGCCGGTGTCGGGCTTCATCTCGCCGGCGATGACGCGCATGAGGGTGGATTTGCCCGCGCCGTTGCGGCCGAGCAGGCAGACGCGCTCGCCGGGATCGACCTGGAAATTGATCTTGTCCAGGATCGCCGGGCCGCCGAAGCAGAGGTTCACGTCAAGCAGGCTGAAAAGCGACATAAGCGGCCCAACGTGGACCGCCCCGCCCCCACATGCAACTCCGCACCGCGGCAAAAAGCCGGGATCAGCCGAGTATTTTCAAAAACTCCACCTCGTCGATCACCGGCACGCCGAGCGCCCGGGCCTTGTCGAGCTTCGAGCCTGGCTCGGCGCCGGCCAGCACATAGCTGGTTTTCTTGCTCACGCTGCCGCTGACCTTTCCGCCCGCGGCCTCGATCCGCGCCGCCGCCTCCTCGCGGGTGAGCGACGGCAGCGTGCCGGTGAGGACGAAGGTTTTTCCCGCCAGCGCCGTGCCGGCAGGCGCGCGCCGCGCCGGCGGCGTCGGATTGACGCCGAGCGCAAGCAGCTCGCTCACCAGGGCGCGGTTCCGCGGATCGTTGAAATGCTCGATGATGGCGAGCGCCATGGTTTCGCCGATGCCCTCGATCAGGCTTTGCTTTTTTTCGCCGATGAAATCATCGAACTTCGCGTGCGCCAGCGCGTCGAGCCCGCCGAATTTTGCGGCGAGGTCCTTGGCCGCGGCCGCGCCCACGTGCATGATGCCGAGCCCGTGGATGAAGCGCCAGAGTTCGGCGGTTTTGCTTTTCTCAACGGCGGCGAGAAGGTTGTCGGTCGATTTCTCCACGCTCTTGCCGAGCGTGAGCAGGTCGGGGCGGCGCGCTGGCAGCCGGTAGATGTCGGCCGCGCTTTTCACCCAGCCTTTCTCCACCAGCGTGTCGATCATCGCCTCGCCGAGGCCGTCGATGTCGACGCAGGCCTTCGAGGCGAAATGCCGCACCCGCCGGCGCATCTGCACCGGGCAGTCGTAATTCGGGCAGCGCAGCGCCACCTCGCCCTCGAGTTGGACCACCGCGGTGCCGCAGGCCGGACACTTTTCCGGAAAAACGAACGGCTTACACTCCGGCGCGCGCCGCGCGGGGTTCACCGCCACCACCGCCGGGATGACTTCGCCGGCTTTTTCGACAAAAACGAAGTCGCCGACGCGGATGTCCTTGCGCGCGATCTCGTCGCGGTTGTGCAGCGTGGCCCGCGACACGGTCGTGCCGGCGAGGATCACCGGCTCGAGTTCCGCCACCGGTGTGAGCACGCCGGTGCGGCCGACCTGGACGGTGATGGCGTTGAGCCGGGTTTCCGCGCGCTCGGGCGCGAATTTGTAGGCGATGGCCCAGCGCGGCGCCTTGCTCGTCCGGCCCGCCTCGGCCTGCTGGCCGAAGGAGTCGAGTTTCACCACCGCGCCGTCGGTGCCATAGAGAAAATTGTGCCGCAGCCTGTCCAGCTCCTGGATCGCGGCCCAAGCCTCGTCGATGCCGCGCGCCGTCCAGAATTTTTCCACCGTGGGCAGGCCCCAGGCGTGGAGCAGCGCCTGGCATTCGCTCTGCGAGTCGGCCACGCGCGGCTCGCAGTAGCCCAGGCCATAAAGGACGATCTCGAGCTTGCGCTGCGCGACCTCGCGCGCGTCGAGCTGCTTGAGCGTGCCGGCGGCGAGGTTGCGCGGATTGGCGTAAAGCTCGAGCCCCTCCTCCTCGCGCGCCTTGTTGATGCGCTGGAATTCCGCCAGCGTGAGGTAGATTTCGCCGCGAATCTCGACGATTTCGGGCGCGGGATGCTTTTTGCCGGCCTTGAGCGCCTGCGGCAGCGAATGAATGGTGCGGGCGTTGACCGTCACATCGTCGCCCTCGACGCCGTTGCCGCGCGTGACCGCGCGCACGAAATGGCCATGCTCGAACGTCAGGCTCACCGCCAGGCCGTCGATTTTCGGCTCGACGACGTAGGCCAGGTCTTCGCGTCCGAAAATGCGCCCCAATCGGGCGTGAAACTCGCGCAACTCGGCCTCGGAGTAGGTGTTGTCGAGGCTTTGCATCGACTGCCGGTGCCGGTAGGTCTGAAAACCCTCCTGCCGGTCGTCGCCCACGCGCTCGGTCGGCGAGGTGGCGGCGGCAAACTGCGGAAATTTTTTCTCCAGATCGGCCAGCTCGCGCTTGAGCCGGTCGTAGTCGAAATCGGAGATTTCCGGGGCGGTCCGGCGGTAGTAAAGCTCGTCGTGCCGCGCGACTTGCGCACGCAGCTCGGCAATGCGTTCCTGGGCTTCGGCGGGCTTCATCAGCTGCGATTAGGCACGGCCAGGAAAAAATTTCAACTGCGGGACGCGGATTGTAACCACCGAAGGGACCGGCACAAGGGATGGCGGCACCGCGCGGACGGCCCGGTCGGCTTGCCGGGCGGCGGCGCGAAACCATGGAACCGCGGCCTTTTTTTTCGTTTCAAAAGGCCCATGCAGAGCCGCGGTTTTCTTTTTTTGCCCCTTGCCTTTTCCCTCCTCGGCGCCGGGTGCGTGGGGACCGGCCCGAACACCCAGCAGGGAGCCGTCGGCGGCGCCGCGGTCGGCGCCCTGGCCGGCGGCATCATCGGCAATAACAGCGCCGGACACAACGCCTTGGGCGGGGCGCTCGTCGGCAGCATCATCGGCGCCATCGCCGGCGGCATGGTCGGCAACAGCATCGATCAGCAACGGGGCACGATTTACGGCGCGCAGCCCGCCCCCGCTGTCGTTGTGCAGCAGCCGCCGCCTCCGCCGCCTTCCGAAGTGGTTTATGCCCAGCCTTCGCCGGACGCCGTCTGGATCCCCGGTTATTGGTCTTTCGACGGCTATCGCTATGTCTGGGTGGCAGGAAGCTGGCAGGTGCCGCCCCCCTATCACCGCGCTTACGTCGGCCCGCACTGGGTGCGTCGCGGCGGCGGCTATGTTTTCGTTCGCGGGTACTGGCGTTGATTCTTCCGCTAGTTATTCACATGCGTTCATGAAACCGGCCGGTGTGCCGTTAGTGATCGGATGATGAAGTATGCAGTCAAGGAACTGGCGGTCGTGGTCCAAAACGGAAAACGCCACTTCGTAAGAGTCATTGCCACCCAGCAGGAAGAGGGCGACCCGATGCTGTGCGTGTGGCTCTGGGCCAAAGGTACGGACATCTCCGATCAAATCACGGAGGATCAGCGCCGGGCCTTTCTCAAGGAATTGTTTCCGGCCGGCCGGCTGTAGGTTTCGCCGTCACTCCGCCGCGCGCAAACCCGGCTTTTCCGGCGACGGAATATTCACCGCGAAAGGCGCAAAGCACGCGAAAGCTGAAGAGACGAAATTCAAAAGCCAGGAATGGAATTTCCCTTTCCTGGCTTCCCACTTGCGCCTTCTCTTCGCGCCTCGCGTGAGATTCATTCTTGAGTGGAGGTTTCCCCACTATAGAAAGGAGATTCAGGTCTGCTTTCACAGCTTCACAACTCCTCCGCTTCATGCCGCGCCTTCTCTCCCTCCTGATTTTTGTTGTTCTCGTCCTCCCCGTCCCGGCCGCGCCGCCGTTCGACCAACCGTTCGCCGAGCTCAAGCTCACCGACGGCCGCGTGCTCAAAAACGCCCGGCTGAAATCATTCAATTCCAGCAGCGTTTTCGTGCGATGCGACGACGGCTTCCTCCAGGTGCCTTACAGCGCTTTCCCGGCGGAAATGCAATCGCAGCTCGCCCGGGCCCGGGCCGCCGCTGCGGCGGACAACCCGCCTCCCCCGCCCGCAAGCCAGATGCCGCCGCCCGCCGCCCCCATGTACCGCCCGGCGCCGCCGCGGCCGACCATCATGCTCCGGCCCTCGGCAGAGGAGTTGACGAGACTGGAGCTGGCCAAAAACAAGGCGAATGAATGGGCCAAAAATCACTTCCATTCCGACGCGCTCATGCTTTCGACGAATGTCCGGATCGACAGCTTCGATCTGCGATTTTCCGCGCCACGGCTCCTATCGAACCGCGCCCTCATTTACCTGGTGCAAGGCATCTGCCGGAGGGCTTGCACAGACCTGACCACCGGCAATGCGTTGGATCCCCAGGAGACGGTGTTTTCCGTCACCATCGAAATCGATTCCATGGGCGCGGCGAATGTGGTCGATTCTTCCGAAGGCCCGGGCGACCAAAGCGAACCGCACAAGCAGGAACTGGCCGCTTGGGCGGCCGAGCAAAAGCAGTCCAGAGACGAAACCAAAACCAGAAGGCAGCGTGAGGCCATGGCCGGTTACGAGGCGAGGCAGGCTGAATCTGAAGCCGCAGCGAACGGCAACACCGCCGATCTTTCCCCCGGCATGACCCAGGACCAGGTCCAGGCCCTGTGGGGCCCGCCGGCCAGCAGACGGTCTTCCCACCTCGCGACCTTGAGCAAGGATCAATGGACTTACATCAACAAGACCCGGGACGAAAACGGGCACCTGCGTAATGTCATTGTCACTTTTGTGAACGGCCAGGTCACGTCGTGGGGTCCCAATGAAGAGCCCTTGCCGGTCGAGATGCCCTAGATGCCGGATTCCTTTGGCGAGAGATTTCCTCGAAGCTTTGCGGTTTGCTGCCACCCTTCTTCCGCCGACGGCGTGGCGTGGAAATCGACATAGATATGAACCGCATTGATGCCCGATTTGGCCAAAGCGGCCCGCAACGATGGCCACGCTGTGTCCAGCACCGCGTTTGCAACGTCGCAGAATTTACAGGCTCCTACAGTCGCAGGACAATCTTTCGCCAGAACCACCGCCGCTCACTTGGCGGGCGCGGCCGCACCCGGCGCGTGATCCGAGCCCAGCAATGCGTTCTCGGTCGACTGGCCGTTGTCTCTTAACCACGCGCTCATCTGGTCGCCCACGGAATTTCCGTAAAGCCGGTGCGAATACACGATGACCAGGCCGCCGCCTTTGACGAGCCGGAACCTCACGAAGACCGCCTCGATCAATTCCGGACGACCGAAGGCCGCGGCGATGAAATACTCGGTGGGCTTGGCCGCCGTTCCTGGAATGGAACGGGTGCCGAGGATCGTCGCCCCGTTCGCCTTGTAGTTTTTCAGGACGTTTTCCGCCACCGAGGCGAGTTGGGTTTCGTCGCCAAGGTCCTTGTAAACATTGATCGTGATCATGTCCGTCCAATGGGCGAGGTCCTCCTGCCCCGCCGGAGTGAACTCGCTCGAATTCTCCCCTCCATCGCGAAAAATATACCGGACATTTTTGAAACTTAACGATGGCTTGGGCCGCTCCGGATTGGGAATGAGCACCGCATCGTCAACAATCCCTGTCCAAAGCTTGAAGGCCGCATCGGTCTTCAAATCCGGGCGGATCTGGTAGGCCAGCATGTAGATGCCGTCCTCTCCTGTGATGAAGCGGCATACACCGGTCTCATCCGCCGCCGGTGAGGTGTAGGTGACGGTGATGCTGCCGTCCGTGTTTGCCGTCTCCCGCACCCTGGCCTTGGCGTCGGACCCCGTCAATCCGGCTTCCCATTGCTTCACGTAGCCGGCCTGGGGCGTCGTGGTGAAGACGATTTGGTAGATCGCCACCTCCCTCCACGCCTTGACGGAATCGCCCTTGGGAATGAGCTGGGTGGTGAATCCGCTCGCGTTTGCCTTGGTCGGTTCGGAAACCCACTGCCGCCCATCGGCCTTTATGTTGAATTTTATGGCCTGCCGCGGTGTCGGGATGTTTTCCGCCCATAGCGAAGACGGAATCGCGAGGCAGAGCATAAATATCAGGAGTTTCATTTTTAAGCCTTGGGGCGTTGGGAACGGATGGGCCTATCCTGCCAGGCCCCGGGTTACGAGGTAAAAGAGCCTTCTCCCGCCAAATTCGCCCAATCCGCCCCCGCCTGACGCAAAATTCCTCTGCGTTCCGGCAAATCAACTTCACCACAAAGACACGAGGGGCACGACGACCGAAATCCCTCCGCGTCCTCCTTTTCCCTCTGCGGACTCTGCGTCGAATCCGACCCGATTTTACCGCGGTGAACGCAAAGAATGCAGAGTCCGGAAGAGAACGAATTCAGAAGCCAGGAAACCGGGAATCGAATTCGTGACTTCCCGGCTTCCTGCTTAATATCTCTTCTCCGCGTCCTCTTTTTTCCTCTACGGCCTCTGCGTTCCAATCAGGTCTCCACCTGCCACCACCATGGACTCGACGGGCCGCACTTCCGAAAAGCTGGACCAATAAATTTTTCTACTTCGCAGTGAATCCAACATTAGCCGGCTTCACGATCCCGAAGAAAAACCCGCGATTTTCCCGAAGAGGCCGCGCATTTTTGACTTCGAAAATGTCAATTTTTGACTTTCTGCCCGCGCGTCCGGCGTAACCCGCGCGCTCCGCGGGCAGGCCGCCGCTCCGCCTCACGGCCGCCGGGCGCGCAGTCGTGTGAAGACCAGCGACACGATCAGAAGCACGGCTCCGAGGACAAGAAGGGACAGGTTGCGAAACAGCGGCTCGAGCCGGCTGATCCCGACGATGGCGAGATAAAGCGCCGTCAGCAGCAGCGTGGCATGGCCCATCCAGCGGTACTTGCGGTTGTGCAGGATCGCCGCCAGCAGGTAGTAGAGCAGCGCCGCGCCGACCCACGCCAGGCTCACCCACGCCCCGGGCACCAGATGAAAAAGCGCGTAGGGAAAGATCAAAAACGCCGTCGCGAGATAGGCGTTGCGCATCAGCTCGGTTTTCAACTCCAGGCGCTTTTGCTTCCAGCCGAGCAGCCGGGCCGTGGCCAGCGCCACCAGCCCGAAGCCGATGCTGATTCCGTGCTCCTGCCGCGCCACCGCCACGTAGCCGGCCAGAATCACGAGATAGATCACAAAATTCGCCACCACGATGAAGCGCGAACGCAGCCAGATCGCCGTCGCCACCACGATCACGCTCTGCAACGAAAGCCAGACAAACACGTCCGGCGGCTCCGTGGCCTTGATGATCGCGAAACTCAGCGCCAGAAACCCGGTCATCGCGCAGATGAACGACCCGCTGACGTCCTTCTCGCGGGCATGGAGGATGGCCAGCCCGATCAAAACGCCTGCCGCCGCCAGTTGGGCGCCGACCAGCCGCGCATCAAAACACGCCAGGGTGTGCCCGAGATAAAGCGTGTAGCCGGCCAGCGCGTTCAGAAACACGCCGACGTTGGCCACCGTGTTCTCCCGCTCGCCGCCGCGGATCGAACGCCGCAGCCCCCGCGAAAAAGCCACCAGGCACACGAGCAGAACCGCGGGCGCCCACGCCGGACCCGCCACCACCTGCACCGGCCGCCCCAGAAACGGATTGTTCAGCGCCCACACGAAATACGCCGCATAGGCGAACGGCATCGCGATCAGGATCGGAGCCGGCCGCCCGAGCCGCACCCCCGCCGCCACCGCCGCGATCGAAAACAGCGCGACCAGCCCCAGCCCGAACCCCGGCGAACCGACCGCGAGCGCCGTGGCATACCCGGTGAACAGCGCCAGCCCGAAAAGCCCCGGCGATTTCCGCCGCAGCGCAATCGCCAGATTGGCGCCCGCCGCCAGCGTCAGGACGATCCCGCCCGCGGCCGCGTCGGCGCTCAGGGCATGCCGCTCCCCGAAGAAACACAGCCGCAAACTGGCGAAGTAACCCAGCGCCATCGCGGTCGCGCGCAGGTGCCTTGAAACCAGTTCGAACTGCCGCGGACTGAATCTTACGAGGGCAAAAAGTCCGGCCACCAGAACATAGCCGATCAGCGAAGGGACCACCGGCGGCAGGCTGGGATACGGCAGGGAAAGCGTGAAGGCGACGCCGATCGCCAGCGCGGCGATCCCCACCCGCGCGAACCATTCCTGGCCGATCTTGAACTCCAGCTCCTCTTCCGTGTTCCGGACGCCCGCCGGCGCCGCCGGCCCGGCCGCCCCCGCCGGTGTGTCGAGGCGGAGATAGGCTTCGATCCGCGCCAGGCGCACCTCCAGGCGCTCAAGGGCTGAGGCCAGCGCGGCGGGATCGGGGGGTTTGTCGCTTGGCTGGACGGCCATGGGGTTTCAAAAGGCGCGCCGGGGTGGAACCGACGGAAACATGCGCCCGACGGCCGGCATTTTCGAAATCGAGGGGAGATTTCGAATCGCGCTCATTCGACTGGCGCCAGTGTAGCAACCCGGGGCGGCAGCCGCCCGCCTCCCCTTGTCCAAAGCTGCGCATTTCTTGGTCGGTGTCGGCCAAAACCCGGACCAATTTTAACCACAAAAGCCGGAAGAGAGCACTCCGAAGCCGGATTAAAAAAGGGAATTCAGAAGCCGGGATTCGAATTCACGGCTTCCCGGCTTACAGTTTCGGATCGTCAAAGCCCGGCGCGATCGCGACGGGTTTCCTGACCGGCAGCCCGCAATTGGTGAGCAGCGTCTTGGCGACCGTGTTGCTGTTCGGTCCCGTGGGCGCGTAGGGTTTGCACAGGCCGTCCATCCGCGACAACTCGGACACAAAACAGGAATCCTTCCCGCAGGCCCCGTCGCCGGTCATGACGGTCTCCGAGTCCGCGCCGGGGGTCCAGTCGACCGATCCCGGCTTGTAGTCGCCATGGGTGGAGTGGATCGCGCCATACTGGCCGGAGGCGCCGGCGCAGCGCCCGCCCGGACCACCGCGGAAAAAGGACTCTTTTCCGGCCTTGTCCTTGTAAACGAGATAAAGGTGCCAGATCGGCAGCACGCTCGCGATGCCGGAAATGTGGGTCGCCCGCACGTCGATCTTGCAGCCGGTGGGCGGCGCCGGCTGGGACGGCTGCGGCGGTTTTGTTCCGGCACACTCCTCGTTGGTCGGCGTCACATCGGGGCCGGTGTAGCCCGTTTCCTGGCGGCACTGTTGGTTGTAGCCGGCGATTTCTTCGGGCGAGGGAATTCCGCCGGCCCGGGTGTTCGGACACCCGCCCAGCCGCTTCACGCATTCAACCTGGCTGCCACGGTTGGCATCCCCTGCGTCCTGCACTCCCGCGTCCGGAACGCCGGCGTCCTGGGCTCCGGCATCGGGGACGCCCGCGGCGGGCTGGCGGGCCAGCGCGACGGTTTCGCGAACCTGCGGAGCATGGGATTGCCCGCGTGCGATCGCGTGAGACGCCGCCTCGGCCTCCCTTTCTGCCGAATCGACCTGGCGCATCACCGGCGCTTGCGCCCCGGAAGGCTGGGCGGTCCCGCCTTGCTGGACAACGTGGGCCAATTCGTGGGCCAGCAATTTGCGTCCCTCGCCATGCGGGGCGTAGCGTCCGGCCCCGAAAACGATGTTTTGCCCGACCGTGTAAGCTTGCGCATTGACGGCGCGGGCCGATTCGTTGGCCCGGGCGTCGGCGTGAACGCGCACGTGGCGAAAATCATGGCCAAAACGCGGTTCGACGAACGCGCGCGTGGCGGAGTCGAGCGGCTGGCCGGGAGAGCGCAGCACTTCATTGACGATGGGAGGAGCGAGGTCGCCGGCCTGGGCAACGGCCGGTTCGCGCTGCAATCTTTTCCGGCGGCACTGCTCGCATTCGCCATCCGGTCCGGCCTTTCCGCCGCACGCACATTTGCGTTGCAACGTCCCGTGGGGCCCACCGCGGTCGCAGGTCGGACGGATTCTCGTGTTGGCGGCCCGGGCGGCGATCATGTCCAGCCTCCGATGTCTGCTTTTGTGAAATCCAAACCTTCCATCGGCCTGTCCTCCGGGACGATTCGCCGTCCAATCTCCCCGTGCGCGGTTGCACTCGGAAACGAAAAACGCGCGGCAGACACGCAATTGCCGCAGAACAGGAGCATCAAGGACGTCGTCGGCGCTGAGTCAGTTTGTTGCACAGAATGACCGGGGGCTTTTGTACTTGCGCTAATGCTAACTATTAGCAAGACAGATGTTAATCTGCTCTCCATGGCAGCCCGTCAGGGCGCCGGGCACGGCGGCAAATCAGCAAACAACAAGAAGGAGTTACCATGTCTTTTCCCATGTTAGCATCTCCAGGCGTTTACATCGGAGCGGGCGCGTCGGGAGGCAGTTGGTTTTGGACTTGGGGCGCCGCGGGTTGGCCAGGCAATACGGTGATCATGGCCCAACCGCTCGGGCCACTCGGCAGCCTTCCGAAAAGCCCCGGGCTGGTCACCACACCGGGCCCTGTCTACATGAACAACAACGGCACCTATACGTTCTGGGTCTCGGTCGTGAACAGCACCGCCAACCAATCCTGTTACTTCAACCTTCAGGTCTCGAGCAATTAAGGAGAACAAAAATGCAACTTGCAGTAAGCTACGACAATCATGGCCGGATCACGCTCATGTTCGACCCGTCGAAATTGAAGAACGACAAGGGCACGTTCGGCTACCAGCCGGCCGCGGGCGAGAATCATCAATTGCTCGACGTGCCGCCTGGACTCGAGGGCAAATCCCTCCCGGAACTTGCCTCGATGCTTCAGGTAAATACAGCGGGGGCCGCTCCGATCCTGAAAGCCAAAGCCTGACGCTTGGGCGGGCTGTTGAAAAACTCTGCGAGCCGCCGTTGCGCGCCTCGGGGGGATCTCGTGGACGGAAGAAAACATCGGAGAGCGCCGATGTACTTTGAGCGGGCCAGGCTCGCACGCGCGCCGCGACCGGAATCGAAATTACCGCCCTGCCCGACCGTTGCAAATCCATCCGCGGAACCGTGGCTGCGCTCAGCCATCGGCGCCCATGAGCGAAGGTCAACGGTCAGGATTTTCTGATTGCCCGGGCTATCTCGTCGCGGGCCAGCGCGGGATAGGAAGGCTGGTCCAAGTACCGTTCCAAGGCTTCGGTCGCTTTCGCCCTCGTCTCGAACGGACCGGCCAGCGGGACATGCCGCTGCCAGTCGAGGTCACGGGCAAAGGCCACGACATACCACACCTGATCCCTGGGGCGGCCGGGAAAACGATCCGTGCTGCCTACTTTGATGACATAAGCGGCACCTTCGACGGTGATGACAGGGTTACCGGTACTGTGCGTTGCGGTCATGGTGAAATGGGATTCGGACGCCTGGCGAAACGTCGCCTTCAGCCTATCCGGGCTCCGATACAAAACAAGCCGGACAGCCCGCTTTTACCGTAAAACGAGGAATTACAAGCGAAGCTTTTTGTCCGTAGTAGTTGCTGCGTTTCCGGGGAACCAGCCAGCGAAGATATGGAAATCGGCGGCTGGAATTCCTGCTTGATGCGTCACAAGCAGCGAACCGGCTGTCGAAATTGCTCCGGCCATCGTTCCAGTTCCGGCCAGCGCGACTGGCCGCCGTAGCCAAACGAACGGACGATCATTTTGGCGCGCTCGCGGGAAATTTCCGGATTAGCTGTCTCGATCTGTCTGATGGCCGAGATGATCTTTCCATGCCTCGCCAGCTTGACGGCTGCCTCGATGCCCACAATTGCAGAGCGGTTAGGCCTCTCATTCAACGCGGCACTTTTGAGAGACTTCGTGTTCACGGCCCGAAATTATGGCGCACAAAAATCTTCTGGGAAGGGTGCCGGTGTGACTTTCTTGTGAACACAAAACGACGGTGTTTCCAATCTGTCACAGGGAGGGACCGGCATGATCACAAACGGCGGACAAGGAGAAATTCAGAGGCCAGAATTCATGCTTCCTGGTTTCAGAATTAATCATTAACCACAGAGACACGAAGGCCGCAAAAAGCACAGGAAACACAAAACCGGGGCGGTTGATTCCGGGGGATTTGCCATTGCGACGATAGGCGGAATTGCGATCACGCTAGCGTAAATGCTGATGTCACCTAACGAAGATTTGATCGTTTCGTCGCTCGGCTGGGCGGACAGGCAAGGCGGTCCCAAGTTGGGAAAGTGCCAATTTGGTGCCCGAGGGACTCGAACCCCCATGCGGTTAAGCACAGGCTTCTGAGACCTGCGTGTCGACCAATGTCGGTTAAACTGCCGTTCCGCTTCTGACGCGGCGGCCGACGGCAACAAATAGAAACGCCGCGCATCCGACCAGCAGCGCCCAGGACGATGGCTCCGGGATGGCCGATACGACGGCAATGCCTGCGGGGAAATGCAAACCCGACACTAAAGAAGGATTGATCGGGGCGCCCGTGGTCGCGTCGTATTCCCCAATCACCCCGTTGCTGATCTCGCTGACCGAATAGAGGTCATTCCCCGACACTGCGATCAGGCAATTGACCCCGAGTCCCGAAACAAGCGAAGCATTAATCGTGGCACCCGTGGTCGCATCGTATTCGCCAATCGTCCCATTGGCATTTCCGAGATAGAGGTCATTGTTCGATATCGCGATGCTCAGGGCCTGAGGCGACGCCGACAGCAATGAAGAGGTGATGGTCGCGCCCGTGGTTGCGTCATATTCGCCGATTGTCCGACTGCCGATATTTACAACAAAAAGGTCGTTTCCAGACACGGCGATGCCGATGGGCGTGCTTAATCCCGACACAAAAGAGGCATTAATCGGAGTGCCGGTGGTCGCATTGTATTCGCCAATCTTGCCACTGGAGGAGTTTGCAACAAACAGGCTGCTGCCTGAAATCGCAATCCCCTGGGGAGCACCCAGCCCGGTTATAAACGAAGCGTTGATGGTCGCCCCGGTGGTCGCATTGTATTCGCCGATCGCGTTGGGATAGGTTGCATTAAACAGATTATTCCCGGACACCGCGAGCTGACCGGCGGACACGCGCGATACGAGGGGGTTTTTAATCGGAGCGCCGGTGGTCGCGTCATATTCGCCAATCATTCCGTTGGACGAGACATAGATTTGCGCACGAGCGGCCCTGGGTGAGGCCCCGAGCGCCAGGGCGAGCAGGGCGGCAAATGGCAGCACGCAAGGGAGGCGTCGCATTGGGAAGAAAGAATTCGTTTTCATGGTTGGAACCGGAGCAGGAGCAATTTTGCGTCGATGAGCGCAAAACTTTCTCCATTCGCGCTCAACGACAAATTCCGCCCTCCCTGTTACGTTTGGGTGTCGAGAGGCTCTTGATTCGGCTGCGCCCGCCCATTCTCCCGGGCCGGATCCACGACGGCGAGTCCGGTTTTTTGTGGCCGACTTGATACTCAAAAATTGCGTTCGGAATGCAAATACGTTTTGCCTTCGTCATATCCAATGAAATTTCGATGCATGATTTCAGCCTATCAGTTAGTTTTTCTTGTGTGCCTTTTTACCGGATGCGCCACCAATGACGATCCGAACCATTTTACGGCAAGCAAATGGTATGGCGGAAACATCGAGCTCGAAGCCCAAAAAATAGATGCCGATAATTTCATCATCGTTGCCAGAGGGGCAGAATCGTGTTCCGAAGAGGAAGTGATGAAAGCGTGGGTTTACATGGCTAATAAACTGGCAGGCGGCCGACGCTACGAAAAAGACACAAAAACCAGTGGTTATACCTACGGCTCGGCTTATGATCCTTATGGCCGGCGAGCTAAAGCACTGATGATTACCGGAAAGCTTCATCTACAATAAATCTCAATGCACAGCTGTTCCAGCTGGGAAAGTGACGATTTGGTGCCCGAGGGGGACTCGAACCCCCGGACAGGATTCGGAAGTCATTCAGAGTGAAAATTCATGTAGCTTAGGCAAGCTATTACCTTCCTCAATAGCTTCCCCAAACCCCGACCTACTCTGCCGCGAGCTGGCAGAAATAGTCTCAGCGTGGCCAAAGCACCCTCCAGAAATCCGCCGCGCAATCCTTTCGTTTTTGCGCGCAACATAAATCGGATGATCTAGAACAGGGAGCTCAGTTAGGGCGTATTTTCAAAATCGATGAGTGAGCCAGTCTACCACAACGGCGAGTTGAACGAAGGCCAGAAACGAGGCGGCGAGCTTGTCGTAACGGGTGTTGATCCGACGGTAGCGTTTGATCCGACAGAAGAAGTTCTCAACGTGATGCCGACGGCGGTAGTAGCCGCGATGGAACGCGACGGCCGTGCGGCGCGTCCGCTTTGGTGGGATGCACACGCGGGTGCGTTGGCCTGCGCTCGATTAATTTTTTTAGACGATACCACAGCGGCTCCGACAATTGTGTTCGATCAATGGTAATCATATGCCCGCTGCGATTCTTGCCTTCAGTCAGTGTTCCCCATTTTGAAAACACGCCCAGTGGTTGCCACTGTCACGAAGTGGAAGTGCGCGACGTCAACATGTTCACTAATGCAATTGGGCAAAAGCTCCTATGCCCTTATAATTCATCTGGACCGGCAGGCCCAGCCCAAGCATGGCGGCGATTTTGGATATGATGTCTGGTTTTTTTGCAGGGGCCGGCGACGGCCATATCCGTCTTCATGTTACTGAACTTACAGGAAATGGTTTTTCAAGCACCTTGCGTTCAATCCGCATACAGGGACGCTCGATCAGCACCCAACTCATAAACGCCATCAAAAATGAGAGGAGTACACCGCTTATAACATAAATTGAATAATGACTTCTCAGCAGCGGAATCGCCGTCACGATTTGCAAGGCCGGCGATCCATAAATATAAAGGCCATAGGAAAGATCATAACGCATCCGTACCGTGAATAATTGTCCAGCGCTAAGCAAAAACAAGGGGACCAACAAGGGAGCAGCCAAATAAGTGCCTCCAAATTTCAGCAAAAATAGAATAAGAAAACCTGAGAACACCGTCTTCCGCCAATCGGCCAATAGAAATTTTTCCCGATAGCAATAAAACGTTGCACCCACAAAATAAGCACAGAAAAAGTAGTACCATCGATTTAAGACGATCGCAGTAGGGCCATAAAAATGGTTTGGTCCTGTTTGGTTGATGATGTTTAATGCAACAAGAAACCCAACAAGAGCAGGTGCCATCCATCGATTTTTTCCAAAGAGCCCAAGGGCGGCCATTCCAAGGGTAGCGCCATAACAAACAACCTCGGGAAACAACGACCAAAGATTCCCATTGATCGCACCATAAGGCGCCGTATTCAGCACTCCGGTAATATCGTAGCGGCGGATCAGCAGCCACCAATTAGTCCGAACATAATCCCATCCACCTCCAACTTGCCAGAAGTCATAAGATGACAACGGCCGATGGTAAAGAACCACAAGAAATGGAGCCACGACCGTTGCTGTAATGATTAGGCATGCCCAAAAGCCAGGCATGATGCGAAAAAAACGACGCCTCACAAATGTGAGCCAACCTCGAGGTTTGCACAATAGATCCGCACAGCTCGTCGATATCAAAAATCCACTCAAACCAAAAAACCCAAGGACGCCGAATTCGCCGGCAGTGACGTGATCTTTCGTGAACCGCGACAACCATTCAGGTCCGTTGCCAATATAAAGGTTTAAATGAGTTTCCAATACCGTGAGCGCCAAGACCAAACGAATGAGATCATAGGCGTTGTCCCGCCCGGAAGGGACACGCAAGGATGTTTGAGAAGCACTTAGCGGTGCAGGACGAATATCGTACTCCATTGCCAATCGTGCATTTGTATTACACCCGCGAGAAGGAAGCAAGCTACATCCACGATGCGCTACGTTGTGCCAGGCATCGAGTCGTCACTAGCTCGCTTTGACCGTCTTTGCGGGATCGTATTCCAGATTGCGGTCGCTCAGTTTTGGATTGAGGCAGGAAGTGACATTGAAAAAATTATGTCTGACGGCCGGCAAGATAAACTTGATTAGGGCGTGTCTTCAAAATCGATGAGTGAGCCAGTCCACCACAGCGGCGAGCTGGGGCCCAAACCGATCCTTCCCGCGCCGGACTTGCAGGGGATGTCTCGTCAAAGTGATTTTTAAATCACCATCATTGCTTTTCCGGCCGGTGAAGATGTCAAATACCGTCGTCTGCCCATTGTAAGGCACTCGGCTGTCAAAAGCCGTATGCACCATCGGTTCCGCTCCCTTGAGCTTCCACATGTGAAAAATGGCGCGCTCCGTAGCGCTGGTTTTATCCTGCTCGTTGCGGGCGGTGTAAGGATAGCAGTCAGATACGAACGATTATTCATGGAAGTAAATCAAATCCATTTTGGCCGAGCAATGTATGCCAATAGCCCGCCTGGTCGGCATTAGTGAACCTGAATTCAGCATTATGCCACTGATGCTCTGCATATTGATTTTTCGGCTGATTGTCCGGTGCGAAGATATCTCGAGGCCAAATGCTCGTATCCTGCAAATTCTGCGACGTTGCAAACGCGGCGTTAGACACATCAGGCACGGCGCCCAAAGCCTTGCTGCGCGGTTCGGCGTCGTAGGCCATGATTTCGTAGCGATCCTGCACGGTGGCGACCCGCTACTTCATTTTGATTTCTTTCGATGGATCAAATTCAAGATTCCTATCACCAGAGTTTGGATTGAGCCATACCTCGAAGGAAATACCCGTGCCTTGTGGCCGTTCTGAATCAACAGCGAGGTCAATATTAATCCGGCCGTAGTCACCATCGATAGTGTGTATGTAATATGTTTTCGTCAGCTTTTGTGTCCAATTCGAGGCATCTTTTGCCACACTGAAATCAAATGTTGGTTGGTAGCCGCTTTCTGGCGCTTCATTGGGATATAAATCAGAAGTTTCGATCAAACCGCCTCCAACCACTTGGATTTGAACGTTCCAGTCAAAGTGGTCCTTCCCGCGCCGGATTTGCAGGGGATGTCTCGTCAAAGCGATTTTTAAATCACCATCCTTGCTTTTCCGGCCGGTGAAGATGTCAAATGCCGTCGTCTGCCCATTGTAAGGCACTCGGCTGTCAAAAGCCGTATGCACCATCGGTTCCGCTCCCTTGAGCTTCCACATGTGAAAAATGGCGCGCTCCATAGCGCTGGTTTTATCCTGCTCGTTGGGGGCGGTGTAAACACCCGCCGCACGCCCCATTTCATAACCTTCTTTTGTGACTGCTACAGCCAATCGCGATGCATGAAATCCGGTAAACTGAAATTCGCCGTTTTGATCTGTCT
>DATJYF010000012.1:0-2921 GCA_035499715.1 Opitutaceae bacterium
ACCTACTCGGTCATCGATCTGTACCAGTACAGCCCGACTGTCGCCATGAGCGGCAAGCCCGGTGTGTACGTCGGCTCGCTCGAACTCGATATGAACAGCGGCAATCTGTTCTTCACGAACTTCGTGCCGGTTCCCGAGCCCTCGACCTACGCTGCGGTTCTCGGTCTGGCCACGCTCGGCTTTGTCGCCCTGCGCGCCCGCCGCAAGCAGGCAACGGTTTGATACGATTCTTCATGCTTGGGTAGAATCCTATCAACAACAAGCCGGTGGCCGCTCGACGCGGCCACCGGCCCCTTTCGCGGGGGCGACTGCGCCGCCGCTCGTTCCTCAAAGATAAAACCTAAACTACAAATCAGGCGAACTTAACCGTCGCGGCTTCCCTCCGCCTGGAGAGAGGTTCGCGAATTTTCGCTTTTTACGCCCTCCGCTTCCATTGCGCACTCGCTCTTCAGAACGAAAACGTCGCGGTTTCCTGGCAGGGCGGATTGGCGGCGCCAAAAGCAAAAAACCAATTGTCGCAGTGATCTTGATGTCGTTGATGGCAGGGCGGGGCGGGCCGGCAGTCATGGCGGCACCCAAGGCCGCGCCTCCGGCTCCGGCGACAGCAGACGCAAATAATTTGGAACAGCCGCCGCCGGCCGCGCCGCCGGAAGCAACCGCCGCGGCGCCAGGCTCGCAATCGCTCTACATCGCCGAATACGCGGTCAAGGGCGTGCATCATTTGACCGAGCTCGAAGTCGATGAAGCGGTTTATCCCTTTCTCGGGCCGGAGCGGACGGCCGCCGACGTCGAGCAGGCGCGGGCCGCGCTGGAAAAAGCCTACCGCGACAAGGGCTACCAGACCGTCGTGGTGGACATCCCGCGGCAGGAGGTGAAGGCAGGCGTGGTCCAGCTGCAGGTGACCGAGGAAACGGTCGGGCGGCTGCGCGTGCGCGGCGCGCGGTATTTTTCGCCGGCCCGGATCAAGGCCGGCGCGCCGGCACTGGCCGAGGGCACGCTGATCAATTTCAACGACGTGCAGGGCAACATCGTCGCCCTCAACCAGCTCTCCGACCGCCAGGTCACGCCGGCGCTGCTCCCCGGCAAGGCGCCCGGCACGGTCGACGTCGACCTCGACGTCAAGGACCACTTCCCGGTCCACGGCAACCTCGAGCTGAACAACCGTTACAGCGCCAACACCACCGCGCTCCGGCTCAACGGCTCGCTCAGCGACAGCAATCTCTGGGACGCCGGCCACGTCGCCGGCTTCAGCTTCCAGGTTTCGCCCGAGGACATCAACCAGGTGAAGGTTTTCTCCGCCTATTATCTCGTGCACGTGCCGAGCGTCGAGGGGATGAGCCTCATGGTCCAGGGCACGAAGCAGGACAGCAATGTCTCCACCCTCGGCGGCGCGGCCGTGGCCGGCCGCGGCGAGACGTTCGGCCCGCGCGCGCTCTTCAACCTGCCGTCCGGAAAAAATTTCTACCAGTCGGTCACGCTCGGTTTCGATTACAAGCATTTCGACCAGCAGATCTCGGTCGGCTCGACCACCACGGTCACGCCCATCACCTATTATCCGTTCAGCGCCGCCTACAGCGCGACCTTGCTCGGCACCGGCCAGTCGACCGAGTTCAACGCCACGCTCAACTGGCACGTGCGCGGCCTGGGCAGCTCGACCTCGACCTTCGACTTCAAGCGCTTCAGGGCGGACGGCGGCTTCGTCTATTTCCGCGGCGACCTCTCGCACACGCACGACCTGCCCGCGGGCTTCCAGGTTTTCGGCAAGGTCCAGGGCCAGATCGCCGACCGGCCGCTGGTCGACAACGAGGAATTCAGCGGCGGCGGGCTCGACACCGTCCGCGGCTACCTCGAGGCCGAACAGATCGGCGACAACGCCTTCTTCGGCTCGCTCGAGCTGCGCAGCCCGTCGATCCTCAGCTGGTTCGGCCAGAGCAAGTCCGGCGAATGGCGCTTTTACGCCTTCGGCGACGGCGGCTGGCTGACGCTGAACGACTCGCTGCCGGAGCAGACGTCGCGCTTCGGCCTGGCCAGCTTCGGCGGCGGCAGCCGCCTCCGCCTGTTCGACCACTTCGGCGGCTCGGTCGACGCCGCGCTGCCGCTGGCCACCCAGACCGAAACCAAGGCGCACGACTGGCGCCTCACCTTCCGCGCCGAGGCCGACTACTGACGCGCCGGAAATATTTTCAATCACCCAAGCTGTCATGAAACCAACGAAATTGAATCCGCCGCTGCGCCTGCTTGGCGCCGCGCTGGCTTTCCTGTTCTGCGCCGGCGCCGCCCATGCCTGGTGGAACGGCGAGTGGACCCTGCGCAAAAAAATCACCGTCGACACGAGCGACACCGGCGCGGCCCTCAGCGGCCCGATCGGCACCGTCCCGCTCCTTGTCCGCCTCCACGACGGTAATTTTCAGTTTCCCGCCGCCAAGGACGACGGCACCGACCTGCGCTTCGTCGCCGACGACGACAAGACACTGCTGCCTTTCCACATCGAAAAATACGACTCGCTGCTCGATGAGGCGTTCATCTGGGTGAAAATCCCGGACCTCAAGCCGGGCGCGAAGACCAGCATCTGGCTGTATTACGGCAACAGCGGCAGCCGCGCGATCAAGGCCGACGACCCCAAGGGCACCTATGACGCCGACACCGTGCTGGTTTACCATTTTTCCGAGCACGGCCAGCCGGCCTACGATTTCACCTCCTCCGGCAACAACGCGCAGAATGCCGGCACGCCCGCCGACGGCACGATCATCGGCACCGGCCTGCGGTTCGACGGCAGCGCCAGGGTCGCCATTCCCGCCTCGCCGTCGCTGGACTGGGCGGAGGGCGCGCCGCTGACATGGTCCGCATGGATCAAGCCGCTCGCGCCGCAGCCGAACGCCGTGATCTTCAGCCGCGCGGAGGAAGGCCGGGCGTTTGCCGTC
>DATJYF010000013.1:0-11226 GCA_035499715.1 Opitutaceae bacterium
ACGCCGCCACCAACCTCGTGCTGAATGGTGGCACGCTTCAGTACACCGGCGGAACTGTGAGCACCGACCGGCTTTTCTCGGTCGGCACGGCAGGTGGCACGATTGACGCCTCCGGCTCGGGCGCGGTCAATTTTACCAATACCGGCAGCATGGCGTTCAATGGCCAGACCGGTACGCGCACCCTCACGCTTACCGGCACCAACACCAACGCCAACACCATCGCTGCGGTCATCGGCGATAACGGCGGCGCCACCTCCGTCGCCAAAACCGGCACCGGCGAATGGGTGCTCTCCGGCACCAACACCTATACCGGCACCACCAATATCACCGGCGGCACGCTCCAGATTGCCGGCGCCGCCAACACCACCTGGCTCGGCAGCAATACCGGCGGAGCGGTCAATATTTCCGGCAGCGGCACACTCGATCTCGGTGGCGTCACCGCCAGCGTGGTGAATTTCGGCGCCAAACAGTTCAACATTTCCGGCGCCGGCGCCGGCGGTAACGGCGCCATCACCAACAGCTCCACCGTCATACAGACCAACGCCTTCCAGAGCGTCGCCCTGACCGGCGATGCAACGATCGGCGGCGGCGACGGCAGCAGCAATACCCAAAACGGCCGGTGGGACATCCGCGGTGGCAGTGCAACGCTCGCCCTCGGAAACAACACGCTGACCAAAACCGGCTCGAACCAAGTCAGCATCGTGGCTGGCACGATCAGCGGCAACGGCAACATTGTCGTCAATCAGGGTGAGCTGGCCATCCAGACCGGCACCTTTGCCCAAGGCACCGGTACCTTCACCTTCAATGGTGGGACCACCCTCGGCCTTTGGAATAACACCGCAGGCAGGGTCACGACCGCGATGGCGTTCATTGGCGCCAACACCGTCCTGAATGAATCAGGTGCGTCGACCATCAACAGCAATATGACGATCAACGGCACCACCAATTTCGACATCGAGAGCGGCACCTCGTTGACCCTTGCCGGCCAGCTGGGCGGCGCCGGCACGATCCTCCTCAACGGTGCCAATTCGAATACTTACAGCACGAGCAATCCTTACACCGGCACGCTCGCCCTCGGCGCCAACCAGATCTTCAACAGCACCCTGGACCTGGCCGGTGGCACCCTCGCCCTCAACGGCTTCAATCTCAACGTCAGCACCCTCCACATCACCGGCAATTCCACCATCGATTTCGGCAGCGGCCTCGCCTCCATCCTCGACACCACCAATTTTATCATCGATCCGGGCATCACCCTCACCATCACCAATTGGGCAAACGCCGTCGACTATTTCTATTCCTCGAACAATCCCGGCCTGACCTCCCTTTCCCAGATCGTGTTCGATCCCCCGACCTACACCGGCAGCGACACCAAGTGGCTGAACTACGCGGACGGCCCGGACAACGACCACCAGATCACGCCCGTGCCCGAGCCCGCGACTTACGGCGCGTTCTTCACCGCCGTCGCCCTCGTCCTCTTCTTCTGGCAGCGCCGCCGGCTGAGACCCATTCCGGTCGCCGCCTGAACGGATGGCGGGAGCACGGCGGGGCGGTCACTCCGCCAGCACGATCACGTCGTCCGGCGCCACACTCGCCACCAGTTCTTCGTTCTCGGCAAAGCGCGGATTCAATTCCGTGATTTTCAGCGCCACGTTGCCGACCACAAAATCGTATTGCACCGTCTCGCCGAGGTAGACGGCCGGGCCGATCCGGCCGCAAACGTGATTCCAGCCGGCAACGGCTTCCCGCCCGAGCCTCCAGCAGGCGGGGCGGATCAGGAGGATCGCACTCGCGCCCGCGGCCAGACCGGCCACGCCGCGGCCCGGCACCCCTTCGAAGCGGCCGACGGCCGACTCCACCGTCGCCCGCGCCGCGCCGGCGGAAATGATTTTTGCCGGAATGAAATCCGCCTCGCCGATGAAGCTCGCGGCCGCCCGGCTCGCCGGCCGGCGGTAAACGTCCCGCGGCGCCCCCGCCTGCAGGACCCGTCCGCCGTCGAGGATCGCCAGCCGATCGGAAACCGCCAGCGCGTCCTTCTGGTCATGCGTGACATAGACGGTGGTCAGCTTGAATTCCTTGCAGACGCGCCGGATCTCCGCGCGCAGCTCGAGACGGAGGCTGGCGTCGAGGTTCGACAGCGGCTCGTCCAGCAGGAGGCAGCGCGGCCGCACGACCAGCGCCCGCGCCAGCGCCACCCGCTGCTGCTGGCCGCCTGAGAGCCCGCCCGGCCTCCGCCCGGCAAACGCCTCCATCCGCACCGTGGCCAGCGCCTGGGCCACGCGCTTTTCGATCTCACCGCGCGGAACCCGGCGCTCTTCCAGGCCGAAAGCGACGTTTTCCGCCACCGTCAGATGCGGCCAGAGCGCGTAATTCTGAAAAACCATCCCGGTGCCGCGCTTGTGCGGGGCCAGCCGGGTCACATCCTCGCCGTCGAAAAAAATCCGCCCGGCATCCGGCAGATGAAAGCCCGCCAGGCTGCGCAACAAAGTCGTCTTGCCGCCGCCGCTCGGCCCCAGCAGGGCGAACAACTCGCCCGCCGTGATGTCAAGGTCCACCCCGCTCAGCGCGGTCGTTGCTCCGAACTTTTTGGTCAACTGGCTGATCTGGATGGCAATCATGCGCGGGCACCGCAGTTCCGCAGGCAAATCACCGCCCCGCCCAAAGTCAAAAAATTTAACTTCCCGTTTTCACATGGAACCCTTGCGCAACCGGCCTGCTCCCTGCTTAGTGGGTGCGTCACCTATGTCGAAAGCCTCCGCTTTCCTCACCCACGCCGACCTCGAAACGGTCCTGGTCTCCGAAGTCGCGATCAAACGCCGCCTCAAAAAGCTCGGCGCCGAAATCTCCGCCCTTTACGGCAAGGATGAAATCACCGCGCTCGCCATCATCAACGGCGCCATCCTCTTCGCCGCCGACTTGCTGCGCGAAATCAAGAATCCCGTCCGCCTCGACTGCATCCGCATCTCCAGTTACCGCAACGAGACCAAGTCCGTCGGCCGGCCGCAGATCCTGCACAGCTTCACCCTCGACGTCAGCAACCGCCACGTGCTGCTGGTCGATGACATCCTCGACACCGGCAAAACCCTCGCCATGGTCGTCCAGTCGATCAAAAAGCTCGGCCCGGCCACGGTCCGCACCTGCGTGCTGCTCGAAAAACAGGGCCGGCGCGAGGTTGATTTCGAGGCCGACTTCGTCGGTTTCAAGATTCCCGACAAGTTCGCCGTCGGCTACGGCCTCGATTTTGCCGAGCGCTACCGCAACCTGCCCTGCATCGGCGTGCTCAAGCCGCACCTGCAGAATCCGCCCGAGTGGGCGTGAGACGCCGCGGAAGTTTTCCCCGGTTCAGACCGTCTGGGCGTGGCGGCGCGTGCCCGGCGGAGCCAGATAGGCGTCGAAACGCATCGCGATCACGCGCAGCAGAGGCGAGCCGGCCGGCGTCACGCTCAGGCCGGCGGCGGACCGCTCGATCAGGCCGTCGCTTTCCAGGTCGTGCAGCGAATCCAGTTCGCGGGCGTAGGCCTTGGCGAAATCCACCCCCAGTTCGGCGGACAACGCCGCGTAGTCGAGGCGGCGCGTGCACATGATCCGCATGATGATCGTCCGGCGGCGAAGGTCCTCCGCCGTCAGCCGCAAGCCCCGCTCGATCGGCAGCCGCTTTTCCATCAGCGCCGCCCGGTATTCGGGCAGCGACTTGAAATTCTGCCGGTAGGTGTCGGCCGTCTGCGAAATGGCCGACATGCCGAAACCGTAGAGCGACGCGCCGGACCGCGTGCTGTAGCCCTGGAAGTTGCGGTGCAGCGTGCCGGTGTGCAACGCCAGCGCCAGCTCGTCGTCCGGCCGCGCAAAATGATCGAGCCCGATGTCCACGTAGCCCGCGGCTGTCAGCCGCGCATGCGCCTCCATGAACATCTCCAGTTTCGCCTCCGGCGGCGGCAGCTCCTCGCGTTTTTCAAAAATCAGCTGGGCCGGCTTGAGCCAGGGCACGTGCGCGTAGCTGAAAACGGAGAGCCGGTCCGGCTCGAGCGTGAGCACATCGTCGAGCGTGCGGGCGAAGGACGCCGGCGTCTGCAACGGCAGGCCGTAGATCAGATCGACGTTGATCGACTGGAATCCCTCGGCCCGCAGCCATCCGACCGCCTGGTAGTTGAGCATGTGCGGCTGCAGCCGGTGCACGGCGAGCTGCACCCGCGGATCGGTGTCCTGCACGCCGAGCGAGGCGCGGTTCGCGCCCAGCTCGCGCAGGGCGGACACATGTTCGCGCGTCAGCCGCCGCGGATCGACTTCGACGCTGATCTCCGCGCCCGGCAAAAAATGAAACCGCTCGCGCACCAGCGCGCCCAGCCGGCGCAGCTGTTCCGGCGGCAGAAAGGTCGGCGTGCCGCCGCCGAGGTGCAGCTGCGCCACCGGCCGGCTCGGGTCGAGATGCGCCGCCACCAGGCGGATTTCCTCCGCCAGATCATCGAGGTATTCCGCCGCCGCCTCGCGCCGGCGGGTGATCACCGTGTTGCAGCCGCAAAACCAGCAGCGCGTCTCGCAGAACGGGAGATGAAAATACAGGGACAGCGGGCCGCCGTGCCGGTTGTCCTCGGCCAGCGCCTCCTCCAGGCCCCAGGCCTCGCGCTCGGTCTGAAACTGCGTCGCCGGCGGATAGGACGTATAGCGCGGCCCGGGCACGGAATACTTGCGGATCAGTGCGGGATCGAGCGGAGCGGAAATGGCCTGTTCGTTGGGCGAGATCATCGGACGCATCCACTATGACCGAAATCCGCCCTTCCCGACTCCGCATCATTTGGCAACTCATGCGTACCTTTTGCGCTGGGCAAGGAGGTCTTTTGCAAAATTTCCGGCCGGCCGGCGCATTCAGGCGGCCGTCCTTGAACCTGCCGGATGGTCAGGACGAGAGAGGCCGCCGCCGGTACTCGCGCGGCCGGGCCGCTGCTTTCTTGAAATCGCCGGATTTCAGCGCCTGAATCTGGTCGCGCAGCAGCGCGGCGCGCTCGAATTCGAGCTTTGCCGCCGCCTCGGCCATGTCGTCCTCCAGCTCGGCGATGACGGCCGCGACGTCGTCCACGCTTTCGGCCACGGCGGACTCGTCGCGCTCGCCGCTGCCATCGTAGGTGTGCAGGCTGGCCTGCGCCGCCCGCTGCACGCTGCGCGGCGTGATGCCATGCGCCTGGTTGTAGGCGATCTGCCGGGCCCGGCGGTAGTCGGTCACCTCGACGGTCTTGCGGATTGAGCCGGTCATCTGGTCGGCGTAGAAAATCACCCGGCCTTTTTCGTGCCGCGCCGCCCGGCCCGCCGTCTGGATCAGACTCGTCTCGCTGCGCAAAAATCCCTCCTTGTCCGCGTCGAGGATGGCCACGAGCGCAACCTCCGGCAGGTCGAGCCCCTCGCGCAGGAGGTTGATGCCGACGAGCACGTCGAAATTGCCCAGGCGCAGGTTGCGCAGGATTTCCACGCGCTCGATCGCGTCGATGTCGCTGTGCAGGTATTCCACGCGCAGCTTGGCCTCGCGCAAAAACGCCGTCAGATCCTCCGACAGCCGCTTGGTCAGCGTCGTCACGAGCACGCGCTCGCCCGCGGCGGCGGCTTTTTTGATTTCGCCGATCAAGTCCTCCACCTGCCCCTTCGTCGGCCGCAGGGTGATTTCCGGGTCGAGCAGACCGGTCGGGCGGATGAGCTGCTCGGCCACGACCGCGGAGCGCTCGAGCTCGAAGGCGGCGGGCGTGGCCGAGACGTAGACGCTCTGGCCGGTGATTTTTTCGAACTCGGCGAAGCTCTGCGGCCGGTTGTCGAGGGCCGAGGGCAGGCGGAAGCCGAAATCGACCAGAACCTTCTTGCGCGCGAGGTCGCCGTTGTACATGCCGCCGATCTGCGGCACGGTCGCGTGACTCTCGTCGATGAAGAGCAGGAAATCCTTCGGGAAAAAATCGATGAGGCAGAACGGGCGTTCGCCGGCCTGGCGGCCGGTGAGGTGGCGCGAGTAATTCTCGATGCCGTTGCAGAAGCCCATTTCCGAGAGCATCTCGAGGTCATAGTTCGTGCGCATGCGGATGCGCTGGGCCTCGAGGTACCGGCCGCTCTTCTCGAAAAAGGCCACGCGCTCGTCGAGCTCGGCCCGGATGGCGGGGATGGCGTTTTCCAGGCGGCCGCGCGTCGTCACGTACTGGTTGGCCGGATAAAGATCGAACTGCTCCAGCGGCCGCAGCGTCTCGCCGGTCAGCGGCTCGAACTCGCTGATGGCCTCGACTTCGTCGCCCCACAATTCCACCCGCAGGGCGTTCTCGCTGTAGGCCGGCATGATGTCGATGACGTCGCCGCGGACGCGGAAGCGCCCCTGCTTCAGCTCATAGTCATTGCGCTCGTAGAGGTTGTCCACCAGGCGCTCGAGCAGCCTGGTCCGGCCGAGGGCCGCGCCGCGCCGCAGCTCGATCCGCAGCGTGGTGAAGTCCTCCGGCGAGCCCAGACCGTAGATGCAGGACACGCTCGCGACCACGATCACGTCGCGCCGGCTGACGAGCGAGCTCGTGGCCGAGATGCGCAGGCGCTCGATCTCCTCGTTGATCGACGAATCTTTCTCGATGTAGGTGTCGCTCGACGGAAGGTAGGCCTCGGGCTGGTAGTAGTCGTAATAGCTGACGAAGTACTCGACGGCGTTGTCGGGGAAAAAATTCTTGAACTCCGAGTAGAGCTGGGCGGCGAGCGTCTTGTTGTGCGAAATGATGAGCGCGGGCCGCTCGCAGCGCGCGATGACGTTGGCCATGGTGAACGTCTTGCCCGAGCCGGTCACGCCGAGCAGCGTCTGGTGGCGGTTTTTCGCCTGCAGCGACTTCACCAGCGCGTCGATCGCCTGCGGCTGGTCGCCGGTCGGCGCGTAGTCGGCCTTGAGGTTGAAGAGCATGATTGATGAAGAGGGAAGCCAGGAAACCCGGAAACACCAGTCAGAGTCGCGCGGCTTCCAAATTTTTCGGAAAGACGTGCGCTCTCACAGGCCGAAGACCTTGAGCACGCCGCCCCACAGGCCGGCCCAGAATCGGCGCGCGCCACTGGCCGGACCCCTGGCGGCCGTGCGCTGGCACAAAAACAGGCCCACGCCCGCGAACAAATCGTCGAAAAGCGGGTTCATGTTCCGGAAATAAGCCCAGAAGGTTTCGGCGCGGACCGGCCGGTATTCGAGGTTGGGCGTGAAGCCGATGGTCACGTCCTGATTGGCGCGGCGCGCCGGCCGCTCCTGGCCTTCGCGTTCCTTCAGCCGCTCCGCCCGCACGCCGCGGCTGCCCGCCACCAGCAGCTGGCAGGGCCCGGCAAACTCGAAGTAGCGGAATTGCAGCGTGACCCACGACTGCCAGGTGAAGAACCGCCAGTGCCGGCGGATTTTCAGGCGATTGTCGCCCGCGACGATGACGGCCTTGAGAAAGCTCGGCCGCAGCACGATCGAGCCGCCGTCGGGCAGGGCCACGAGCGCGAGTTCGACCGTCGCATCGTCGTGATGCGAGAAGGTCACGCGAAATTCCTCCCCGGCGCGGGTGTTGCGCATTTCGATCAGCTCGACCAGCCCGCAGGCAAGGCAGGTGAAGGGCAGGCGCCAGTCCAGCACGAAGCGCGTGCGCCGGCGCAAGCCTTCATCCGAGGCCTGCAAAAACGACTCCTTCACCCACAGCTGCTCACCCGGCCACAACGAGACGTCGAGCGACGGCCGGCTCTCGCTCACCTGCGGGAGCGCGGCCGGATCCTCGGCCAGTCGGACCGGCCGGCCGCTTTCGATCAGCCGCGCCAGGCCGAAAAACATGAAAATTTTTCCCAGCGCCGGTCCGAAAAAATAAAGCCCCAAAACAGCGGCGACGTACCATTTCGCCTTGTCCCAGGCGAGCAGCAGATAGTGCACGACGCGCGACTGGTTGGCCTCCTCCGTGCGGATGCG
The DNA here is from genome assembly GCA_035499715.1 of Opitutaceae bacterium. Lineage (GTDB taxonomy): Bacteria > Verrucomicrobiota > Verrucomicrobiia > Opitutales > Opitutaceae > DASRHD01. The sequence continues at coordinate 7,919 of DATJYF010000013.1, forward strand.
TCTGTCCAGCTTGCCAAGCGCGATCTCGATCCCGTCCTTTTCCCACTGCGTCCGCACCAATTGCTCCTGCAGATCGACCGCGCGTTTCTCGGCGTCGTGCTTGAGCTGCTGCATGTGCGCCAGTTGTTCCGCATAGGCGCGCTGCTGTTCGCTGTCGCCGAAAAACCGTGCCCAAGTGCTTTGCAAACCTTCCAGCCCGGCAATGGCCTTGCCCGTCGTCTGGGCACGCGCCTGCTGCTTGGCGAGATCGGCCTGAATTTCCGCCATGCGCTTGTCGGCGTCGTCAAGGACCGCGCGGAAATGCCGCCGGTCCCCGTTCAGTTGAGCCAGAAACTGCCGCCGCACCGCGTCGAAATCGACGTTGTCCCTCAAGAACAGCCAGAGCCCGTAGGCGGCCAGCCCGAGCACCGCAATAAACACGCCCAGCGCGAATTTTTGCACGAGCCATTTGGCGAAGCGGTAGAGCGACGAAATCATCGACGGCGCATGATGCCACGAAGGCGCCACTTCTTTCAACCGCCCAAATCGCCGGCGGTTCCCTCCCGGTCCGGCGTACAATTTGCTCGCCTCGCCCGCGCCGGGGCGGCAAATCCCTCGCTGCACCTCTCACGCCGTCCTCCGACCACCGCCGACCAAGGAGCCATCATGTTCAAGGAATTCAAGGAGTTCGCCATCAAGGGAAACGTCGTCGATCTCGCCGTGGGCGTGATCATCGGCGGCTCGTTCGGAACGATCGTCTCTTCGCTGGTCAACGACGTGGTCATGCCGCCCATCGGCCTGCTCGTCGGCGGCGTCGATTTTTCCAATCTTTTTGTCGTCTTGAAGGAAGGAGCCAAGGCGCCCGCGCCCTACGCCTCGCTCGCCGCGGCCAAGGCCGCCGGCGCGGTCACGCTCAATCTCGGCGTCTTCATCAACACCGTGATCAATTTTCTGATCGTGGCCCTGGCCGTCTTCATCCTCGTCAAAGGCATCAACCGCCTGCGCCGGCACCAGGAAGCCGCGCCGGCCGCCCCGCCGCGCTCGGAAGTGCTCCTTGAGGAAATCCGCGATCTGCTGAAGAAGCAGAAATAGCTTCCACGGCTGCCACGCTTGTCTCCGCGTCAGTGTCATCCCAGCGTCCGACAAAAGTATGCAGCACCAGCTCACACCAGAAGAGAAGCAGTTGGTCGAGCAAGAGTTCGTAGCTCGGCAAGAACTTGATTGTCCGGTGCGAAGGTGTCCTTGAGCCATATGCTCTGATCTTGCAAATTTTACGATGGCGAAAAGCCACTTTGGACACGTCAGGCACTTCTCTTCACTTCAGTCGAATTTGCTTGGTTCGATCAAATTCCAAATTTCGTGACCCGGATGGATTGATATAAATATCAGCACCAAAATAAGTCGGCGGAGGTTGAAAATCCGCTTGGATGTTAATGGTCATTCTTCCGTAGTCTTGCCCGTTTTCGCTTTTGAAATAAAAAGAATGAGTTAGCGCCGCCTGCCAATTTTTCATTTCCGGGGACATGTTGATCGTGACTGATGGCTGATAGCCATCAGCAGGAGCCTCGTTTGGATAAAGATCGTTGATTTCTTGTAGTCCACCACTAGGGATTGCCAAGGTGACCGACCAGTCAAAGGGTTTGCTGCGATTAATATTAACAGGATTTCGTACCAATTTGATGATCAAATCACCTCCGGCAGTCACCTTTTTCCCGGTCAAAAGATCGTAGCTCGTTGGAGTCCCATCACATGGTATAGCAGTGCTTATAGCATACGCTATCATCGGCTCTGCGCCTCTGAGCTTCCACATGTGAAAAATGGCGCGCTCCGTAGCGCTGGTTTTATCCTGCTCATTGGGGGCGGTGTAAACACCCGCCGCACGCCCCATTTCATAACCTTCTTTTGTGATTGCTACAGCCAATCGCGATGCATGAAATCCGGTAAACTGAAATTCGCCGTTTTGATCTGTCTGCGTTGTGTGCTGCTCCCTTTTTTCTCCAATATCTATGCCTTGAACCCAGAGGAGTGTGCCCAAGGCTGTGGCTCCTATTACTGGCTTTCCGTATTGATCGACTACTTTGCCGTAAAAATCCTGGGCCTGGGCATTCTCTGATGCCATTATTGCCACAATTTTCGCCACTTTAGGATCAACAAAGTCTTTCACAGGCGGCAATCCGCCGGGATAATTTTTCGGAGACAGGCTAGACAAATCCGGTCGGTTACTGGAAACTGATTTATTTGAAGTTGAATTCGCATTTGCCTCAGATCGATGGTCAACTTGACCGGAAATTCTTTCTTTGCTTGCAATGAAACGCCATGTAATAAAAACCAGAAAAAATAGGATAATGCCTATAAAATATAATCTTTTTTTCATAGTTTTTGTGGAAGTGGGTTTGGCACATTGCCAAACTTAATCATTATTTGCTGCCAATAATATTCCTGGTCGGCATTCGTGAACCTGAATTCAGCGCTATGCCACTGATGCTCGGCATATTGATTTTTCGGCTGATTGTCCGGTGCGAAGATATCTCGAGGCCAAATGCTCGTATCCTGCAAATTCTGCGACGTTGCAAACGCGGCGTTAGACACATCAGGCACGGCGCCCAAAGCCTTGCTGCGCGGCTGGGCATCGCAAGCCAGGATTTGGTAGCGGCCCTGCACGGTGGCGACCCGCTACTTCACTTTGATTTCTTTGAATGGGTCAAACTCCAAGTTACGTGAACCGGAGGGGTTGACGTAAATGTCTGCATCAAAGCTAGTCGGAGGCGGCTGAAAATCGCCAGTCAAATCAACGATGATCCGGCCATAGTCACGTCCATTCTCGGCTGTAAAATAATAAGTGTTATGGCAATCAGGGCTCCAATTTTTTGCCCCCACCGGCATATTCACTGTGATGGCCGGTTGATAGCCACTGGCCGGGGCTTCGTTCGGATAGAGGTCGGTGATTTCCTGCAAGCCTCCTCCTGATACTTCCAAGTTCAATTGCCAACCAAAAGGCTTTCCTCGCACAATCTGCACTGGATCGCGGATCAACCGAACAGTCAAATCACCTCCGCTCGCGACCTTTTTACCTGTCAATAAATCAAACATGGTCGGCCTCCCATCACATGGGACATAGGCATGAATGCGCGCCTTTATCATTGGCTCTGCTCCCTTGAGCTTCCACATGTGGAAAATGGCGCGCTCCGTAGCGCTGGTTTTATCCTGCTCGTTGGGGGCGGTGTAAACACCCGCCGCACGCCCCATTTCATAACCTTCTTTTGTGACTGCTACAGCCAATCGCGATGCATGAAATCCGGTAAACTGAAATTCGCCGTTTTGATCTGTCT
>DATJYF010000014.1:0-14393 GCA_035499715.1 Opitutaceae bacterium
CACCGAACGGATCGTTTCCTCGATGAAACGGCCCTGGCGGAACGATGGGCAAACGATGCTGAGTCGCGGCCAGCGGCCCGATTCGGGCGGGGAGGCGTAAACGGCCGGCGGCGTTTCCTCCGTCCACGGCCAGCCGGTGCCGCCGGCGGGCGGCGAAGGGAGCCGGGCGAGAAGTCCGGAGGTCGGCATGGTCAATTTTTTGCCGCCGCGAGGGTGCGGAATTTTTCAGCCAGCCAGGTCTGGAACGGGCGCAGCTGGAAATGTCGCTCGGCGTGAAGGCGCGCGCGGGCGCCAAGCCGGGCGCGGGCCGGCGCGTCGCGAACAAGCTCCTCCAGCGCGGCGGCGGCCCGCCCGGCCTCGCCCGCCGGTGCGCAACGTCCGATGTCATGCTCGGTGAGATAGGCGTGAATCGGCGTGTCGCGCCCGCTGAGGCAAAAAATGGGCAGACCGCACGGACACAGTTCGGTGAGGCGCGATGGCATCGAGAACCGTTCGTAGTCCGAGGCGGGCTGGTCTTCACGGCTGAAGGGAATGAGCGCGAGATCGGCGGCGCGCAGCTCGGCAAAGAGCGCCTCGCCGCTGAGAAACGGCGCGGGCTCGACCTCCGCGCCGGGTTCGTAGCCGGCGGCACGCACCCGGGCGACGCCGGCCGGATGGCAGTGCCACCGTACCGGCGGCAGCCCCGGCAGGCGTTGCTGCAATTTGCGCCACACCGCGCGCACGTCCGCAAGCAGAGCGGGATTCCAAAAATTTCCAATCACGACCGTGCGAAAACCGGCGCCGTACGGCCGGTGCTCCGTTTTGCTTTCGGGCGGCAGTTCCAGGTAGCACAGCGGATCAAACCGCCGGGGAATGCCGGGCAGGTGCGGCGCGACGGCGGCGAGAATCGGGCGTGACACGCCCCAGACTTCCGCGACACGGGGCGCCAGCCGGTGCAGCGCGCGCATGAAGCCGAGGGCGGAGGTGGGAAAAAAATCCTGGATTTGCAGCACGGCGCGCACGCGCTGGGGCAGTCCGTCGAGGATGCCGCGCAGCGAATCCATGCCTTCGCGGGAGATGATGATGGCGTAAACCAGGTCGGGCGCGAACGGCTGGATGCGCGCGGCCTCGCGCAAGGCGGAAAGGTTGACCGGCACCGTCCAGAAAGGGCGCAGGCCGCAGCGATTCCAGATTTTGGCCGGCAGCGTGGCCGGCGGCGAAAGGAGCGAACGGGGCCAGCGCTGCGGGCCGAGATTGAGCGCGTCGGGGAAAAGCGGATCTTCGCTGCCGCCGATGAACCAGTTGGCCAGCCGGTCGCGCGGATAGGCGGAGAAGTTGCGCGCGAAAATTGTCCCCGTGCCATGCGAGCGCGACAGCACGCCCTCGCTGAAAATCAGCACACGCGGCAGCTCATCTCCGGCCGGGGCCATGTCAGCAAGGCGGGGCGGGTTTGGGTGTGAGCATCCACCAACGCATCGGTCCGTTGCGGTGCTCCGTGCCGAGCTCGAGCAGCCGGTCACGCGAGAAAAACATCGTCGCGGGCCAGAGCCGGTTCGGCAGATCTTCAAGCCGGCGCGGGCTGGTCCAGGCTTCCCCGATATCGTGCGTGGCGGTGAAGCGCGGGCGAAGGATGTCCGCCATCGGCCGCTGGCTCTCATGCAGTTCGACGATCATTGTGGCCCGACGCAGGGCCGGGACGCGTGCCGGGTCGGCCAGCTCCTCCTCGTAGCCCTCGACGTCGAGGAGCAGCGCGGGCCGCGCAAAGGGAGCCAGCGCCTCTTGGAGCAATTCCGGCGTGCAGGCGCCGCGCACATCGACGCGGCCGGCCACACCGTTCTTGCGCGCCATGAAACGCGTGAGAATGCGCCCCAGCTGGTGGCCCTCGTAGGAGATAACGCGCGGAACGGAACTGAAGCGCGCCACACCCACGGCGTAATAGCCCTCGGCCGCGCCGACGTTGACAAACACATCGAAACCGGGGGCGAGCAGCCGCTGCACGAACGGCCAGATCTCCTTTTCATTCAGACCGAGCAGAAAGGGCGCGATCTGCGGATTGGGACTGTCGCCGACATAGCGCAGGCCGGCGAACGGGCCGCCGCGCACGCGGCGCAGCAGCAAATAAAGCCAGAAATCGGGATTGCGCCGCCGCAACTGATTGCGCGGTCCATGGAAAAACCGGTAGAGCAGCCAGCCGGGCAGCGACGGATCATCGGGGTCGCGGGGGAAAGACATGAGAACTTGGCCGGTCGGCCGGCTGTCAGTCGTCGCGCAAGGAAAGCTTTAGTGTCTCGCGGGCAAACTGCCGCCACACGCGCCGGAAATTTTCCCGCGAATGCACGCGGCGCACATGTTCCCAGGCGGCGCGGCTGCGGGTGGCGACTTCGCCGGGTGGCAGGGCGGCAAAACGCTGAACATCGGCGATGATGTCGTCGATCGCATCGCTGCGGTTTTCCAGGCCGAAGTCGCCCACATCAATACTGGCTTCCCGGGTGACGAGGGGGACCAGGCCCGCGTGCATGCAGCAGATGACCGAGCCGGCGCCGCCTTCCGCGCAGGAAGGATAGACCACGCCGGCGCAATCGGCGACAAGCTCGAGAAATGCGGGCGAGCATACATCGACGAAGCCGGCGCACTTGATGTTGGGCGTCGCGAAAAGTTCGCGATGGTAAGCGGCCTTGAAATCCTGGTCGAGGTCGACGGCTCCGGCCACGGTCAGATGGAGGCCGGGCATCCGCACGAACGCCTCCAGCGCGAGGTCCAGCCCCTTGTGTGCGAGGCCGACGCTGCCGAACCAGATGAAATGGCGGCGGGCCTGATCCCAGTCTTTTTGCGCGGGCCAGTCGGTGGTGATCACGGTCGAGATCGGGATGCGATGCATCGGCCGCCCCGCATAAGCATAGGTTTCCGCGGTGAAGGCGTTGCCGACGTAGAGCATGTGGTCGGCGGCCTCGACGCATCGGTTCGGAGGAATCTGCCGCCGGGGAACGAGGCTGATGCCGCGGCGCTGCTGGATGCCGGCGATGCGGCGCAGCTCGGCGCGATTCCAGTGCAGCCAGTGCGTGGTCGAGGCGTGGTGCAGCTTGACGCAACCGGGAGGCAGGTTTGCCGTCCAGCGGTCGAGATTGCGTTCGAGGTCGAAGGCGAAAGCGCAGTCGACGGGCGGGCGGTAATGAATGTTGTCGTAATTCACCACCTCGACCCGATAGCCGGCCTCGCGGAACGTCTCGGCCATGAGCCAGCTTTCCCAGCGGTTGGTATGATAGTGGCGGTTGATGCTCTCGGGATAAATCCACGGATCGGTCAGATAGGCGAACGCCACGCTGCCCCGGACCGGGCCCCCGGGCCGCAGCGCGAGCATTTCGCCGTGACGGCCGATCAGGCCGTCGATTTGCCGCGCGCCCCAGCCGAGGGCGCGGCGGGCGGGACGAAGAAACTGAAACCGGAAGCGATGAGCCATGCCGGGATAATTCTCAGGGTTTGTCGAGGGCGGCGAGGCGCTCCGCCGTCACACGGCCGGGCAAAACCATGAAACCGACAGCCACGCCCGAGTCCTCGAACATGCGCCCCCAATTCAGGCCGGAACTATCAACCGTGAGTTCGATGGCACAGGGAAAACTCACGTATTTGCAGACGTAAGGCTGCACGAGCGTGATATCGAGCAGGTAATGGCCGCGGAACAGCCGCGGAAGTTGGATCCGGGCCGTGAGCCGGTAGTGGCCGGGCGAGAGCCGGTGAACATCGCCGCCACTCTCGTCGTGGCCGGGTGAGCAGAGGGCGAGCTTGTTGCCGTAACGGTCGCAGAGGTAGGTTTCGATGCTCAGGCGAACATCGGCCGTCACCTGCACCCCGGCTGCGATCTCGAGCGATTCGGCTGACGTGGTCAGGGCAAGGCGATCGCTGGCGCTGCCGTTGACCGTAAGACTCGTGCAACGTACCGGAGAGCCGGGCGGAGCCACCTGCTTGTCGACGGCAGGTCCGCCCGTGGGACCGCCGGAGTTGACGTAAAGCGCGAGTGCGTCCGCGGTGCCGCCGAGAAAACGCTGGCGGCCGGACTCGAGGACGAGGCCGCGCGAGCAGAGGTTTTGCACGGCGGCGGTGTTATGGCTGACGAAGAGCACCGTGCGGCCTTCCCCGCTGGCGACCTGCTGCATTTTTCCGAGGCATTTGCGCTGGAACTGCAGGTCGCCGACGGCGAGCACCTCATCGATGATGAGAATTTCCGGCTCGAGGTGTGCGGCAACCGCGAAGGCGAGGCGCACATGCATGCCGCTCGAATAGTGTTTCACCGGCATGTCGATGAATCGATCCACCTCGGCAAAGGCGACGATCTCGTCGAACTTGCGGCGGATCTCGTCGCGCCGCATGCCGAGGATGGCGCCGTTGAGGAAGATGTTTTCCCGGCCGGTCAACTCGGGGTGAAAGCCGGTGCCGACCTCGAGCAGCGACGCCACCCGCCCGCGCAGCGTGACGCGGCCGGTCGTCGGCTCGGTGATGCGGGAAAGAATCTTGAGCAGGGTGGATTTGCCCGCGCCGTTGCGGCCGATGATGCCGACCACTTCGCCGCGTCTGACCTCAAAGGCGACATCGCGCAGGGCCCAGAATTCCTCGGTCCGAAACCCGGTGCCCCAGCGAAAGCGGCGCCAGAGCTTGCGCGCGGTGTGATGCAGCGCATCCCGCAGGTTGTCGTGCCGCGCCTCATGCCCGATGACATAGCGTTTGGAAAGATTTTCCACCGCGATGACGATGTCAGAGGACATGGAAGATTTTCCCGCTGGCGTCAGACGATGTCGGCGAACTGCCGCTCGGTTTTGCGGAAATACCAGAGCCCGGTGCCGACGAGGAGCGCCGTCGCGGCCAGCGATATGGCCAGGCCCGGCACATAGAATTTGGTCGTGCCGCCGAGCAGGGACCAGCGAAATCCCTCCACGGCGGCGGAGAGGGGATTGAGGGCGAGCCAATCGCGCCAGTTGGGCAAGAAATCGGTGCGGTAGCCGACCGGCGTGACGAAAATGCCGATTTGCAGAATGAACGGCGAGATGAAGCGGAAGTCGCGGTATTTCACGGTCAGCGCGGTGATCCAGAGGCCGGCGCCGAACGCGATCAACAAGGCCAGGGCGATGAACAGCGGCAGAAGCAGCAGACGCCAGGTCGGCCACACGCCCAGGCAGAAGGAAAACGGCAGCGTGAGCGCGAGCAAAATGCCCAGATCGATCAGCGCCACCGCCAGCGCCGAGAGGGGCACGATCAGCCGCGGAAAATAAACCTTGGAAATGAGGTGCGCGTTGCCGACCAGGCTGTTGCCGGCCCCGCTGAATGCGGAGGAGAAAAGCTGCCAGGGCAGGAGGCCGGCGAGCACGAGCAGCGGATAGGCCACGCTGCCGGCGGGCATCTTGGCCAGCTTGCCGAAGACAAAAGTCAGCAGCAGGGTCTGCACCGCCGGCTGGATGACCGCCCAGGCCACGCCCAGCACCGCCTGCTTGTAGCGCACCTTGATGTCGCGCCAGGCGAGAAATCCCAGCAACTCGCGGTAGCTCCACAAGTCGCGCCAGTAATGGGCGTCGGCGCGGCCGGCCTCGATGACGAGCGCGGGTGCGGCGGGAGGTTCGGCGGAATCGGTCATGTCACCAGAGGGAGGCAAGGCGGACACGGAAATTCTCATAAGAGAAATGCCGGGCGCGGTCGAGAATCGCTTCGGTGTTCCACTTTTGCCGCAGCGCCGCCACGCCCGCGGCCGCGAGCCCGGCCGGATCGCCGTAATCGACCAGCAGCCCGCAGCCGTCCGCGATGACCTCGGGCGTGCCGCCGGCGCGCGCTCCGAGGCAGGGTTTGCCGTGGGCCATCGCTTCGAGGAAGACCAGTCCGAAGCCCTCCTTCTCGCTCGGCAGCGCGAAAAGATCGCAGGCCTCGAATTCATCCGCCAGGCGCGTCTCCTCGACGAAGCCGAGAAACTGGATCGCGCCGGCCGAGCCGGAGGAATTCGCCAGCGCCTGCAGACGCGGCAAATCGTCGCCGGTGCCGGCGATGCGCAGATGCGCGTCCGGCAGTTCGCGGCGGATCAGCGGCAAGGCGGCGATGAGATGGTCCACGCCTTTGTAGGCGTCGGAGGAGCTGAGTCGGGTGAGGGTGAAAATCTGGTGAGAGGACGGCCTGGCCGGCGCGGCCGCGACGGCGCGGGCGGGATCGAGCGCGTTCGGCAGCACCGCCAGCTGGTCGGAGCGAAGGCCAGGGCAGTTTTTTTCCAGCTCGCGCCGGGTGAAATCGCTCACGCAGAAAATCCGGCGGGTGCCGCGCAGCGCCGTGCGCTCGAGCGGGCCGAACCGGCGCCACACTTCAATGCCGTGCGCGATGAGATAGTAGTTCAGGCGCGGACGAAAACAGCGCGCCAGCCGGGCGAGGAAAAGCTGCCGCACGTGTCCGCAGACGATCCGGTCGGCGCGCCGGCCGAGGCGGAGCGCGGCGCAGGCGAAGCGCGGCTTGCTCCGGCGGCAGGCCGCGGTGCGGGCGAGGCGGTCGTTGCCGTAGCGGGCGAGCGCCGCGGGTGGAAAGGATGCATCGTTGAGCGCGACGAGATCAACCCGGCCGTCGGGCGCCGTCGCGGCGTCCTCGCACAGCGCGCGCAGATAAAGGCGCAGCATGCGCGGAATGCCGCCCTCGGCGGCGAAAAGCTCAGGGCAGAGCAGCAGCGTGTTCACGTCGCAGCGGAAAAACCGCGGCCCGGCGGTTCACAAAAGCGATGATCATGGCGAGACTCCAGACGCGCGACCATTCGCGGCGGTCGTCGCCCGCCAGATAGTTTTGCCAGCACGCCTGCACCGCCTCGGGCGCGAAAAGGCCGCTCCGCGCCGCGCTCGCGGCGGAAAACGTCTCCTCCAGGAAGGGCCGGAGCTCGCGGCGCATCCACACCGCGAAGGGCAGGGTGAAACCTTGCTTTTTGCGGCGCAGGATTCCCGGCGGCAGCACCGCCGTGGCGGCCTCGGCCAGCGCGGATTTGGGCCGGGCGGCAACATGTTTGAACCGGGCCGGCTGCCGCCAGAGCCACTCCACGAGCGGGCGGTCGACGAACGGCACCCGCAATTCGAGTGAATGCCGCATGCTCATGACGTCGCTGTCGCGCAGCAGCACGTCGGCCATGTAGGTGCGCAGTTCCCAGGCGCTGATGAGTTCGAAAAATCCGGCGCCGTCCAGCTCGGCGGAGAGCGTGGCGAGCTGCGGATGATGGGGCGTTTCCTCACGCAGCGCGGCCCGCAGATCGGGATGCAGCAGCGCGCCGCCCGCGGCGGTGGAAAAAACGCGGCGCTGCAGCGCCGCCAGTTCATGCGTGTCGCGCGCATGGCGCAGAAAATCCGCCAGCTTGCGGCCGCGGGTGTCGCGGCGGGCGAGGCCGCCGAGCACGGCCCGGCGGGCCGCCGCAGGCAGACCGCGCCAGAGCGGCAGCCAGCGGGCGAGGCGCGGCAGGTCGCGAAACGACGGATAGCCGCCGAAAAGTTCGTCACCGCCGAGGCCCGAAAGCGCGGCGGTGACGCCGCCGTCGCGGGCGGCGCGGCTGACGTAGTAGGTGTTGATCCCGTCGCCGGTGGGCTGGTCGAGCGCGCCGATGATTTTTTCCAGATCGGCGGCCACCTGCGCGCCGGTGACGACAACGGTGCGATGGTCGGTGCCGAAGTGCCGCGCCGCCTCCTCGGCAAAAGCCGCCTCGGAAAATTCGCCTTCCTCGAAGCCGACGGAAAACGTCTTCAGCCGTGTGGCGCTGGCGCGCTGCATCAGCCCCACGATGGCGGACGAGTCGAGTCCGCCGGAAAGAAACGCCCCCACCGGCACGTCGGCGAGCAGATGGGCCCGGATGGTGTCGTCGAGCCGGGCCTGCAATTCGTCGATAAACCCGGCGCGCGTCCGGCACGGTTTGGTTTCGCGGGAAATTTTTCCGAACGACCACCAGGGGCGGACGTCGAGCCGGCCGGCGCGAAAAACCGCGCATTCGCCCGGCCGCAGGCTGAGGATGTCGCGCCAGATCGTGCGCGGCGCCGGGACGGCGAGCCAGCCGAGATAATCGGCCACGGCGCGCGGATCGATTTCGGCCGGGATCACGCCGGCGGCGAGAAGCGCGTTGAGTTCGGAGGCGAAGCCCAGGCGCGCTCCCTGTTGGCAGAGATAGAGCGGCTTGATGCCGAAGGCGTCGCGGGCAAGGAAAAGGCTTTGCTCCCGGGCGTCCCAAGCCGCGAAGGCGAACATCCCGCGCAGGCGCGGCAGGCAGGTTTCGCCCCACCGCGCGAAGGCCGCGAGGAGCACCTCCGTGTCGCAGTTGGTCTTGAACGCGGCGCCGGCCGACTCGAGTTCGGCGCGCAATTCGCGGTGATTGTAGATAGCGCCGTTGAAAATGAGATGAAAGCGCCCGTCGGCCGTCGCCATCGGCTGATGTCCGTTGGCGGGATCGAAGATGGCGAGGCGGCGCATGCCGAGCGTCGCGTCGCCCTGCGTGACGAGGCCGTCGTCGTCCGGGCCGCGATGCCACATGGCGGCGCACATCCGCTTGACCGCGATTTCGCGCGCAGCCGGCGCGTCAGTTCCGCTTACGAATCCGGCTATGCCGCACATGGGGAAAAACCATCAAAGCTTCGCCCCGTCACTTCCGGGGCGGAGTGAGGGAAATGCGGGATAACGCCCGGCATCACAGGATGTTTATCGGTCGGTACTTGCCCTACTGTAGGCAAGGTCAACGCAAAGCGCCCCCGGGGGCAATTCCGTTGATGGGCCGGGCTGGGTATTTTTGCTCAGGCCGCGGCACGATTTTGGCGCGGTCCGGACGCCTTTCCGCCGGATTCAGGCGCAGATCGACTGGGCCGCTTCGCGGGCCTTGGCGGGCGAGAAGAGTTTTTCCACGAGCAGCAATCCAAAATCGACGGCCGTGCCCGCGCCGCGCGAAGTGAGCAGCCGGTCGTCGGCCACGCAGCGCTCCTCCGCGAGGATGTCGCGCAGTTCCGCGGCCACGGAAAAATGCGCGGTGTAGCGGCGGCCGGCGAGGAGGCCGGCGTCGTGCAGCACGGCCGGCGCGGCGCAGATCGCGGCCAGCCAGCGGCCGGCGGCGTGCTGGCGGAGCACCAGGTCGCGCACCCGCGGGTCGGCGCGCAGGTGCCTCGTGCCCGGGCCGCCCGGCAGAAAGACGCAGTCAAAATCCCGCCCCGCCGCGGCGGCCAGCGTGGTGTCGGCGTGCACCGTGACGCCGCTGCGGCCGGTGACGTGAATCTGTTCGCCCAGCGCGGCGGTGACGACTTCGGCGCCGGCCCGCCGCAGCAAATCGACGGGCGCAAGGGCCTCAATTTCCTCGAAACCTTCCGCCAGGAGCGTGAGAACGGTGGGCATGGAAAAACATAATCAGGGATGGAGATAAAGAAACACGAAAAACTCCGCGGCCAAACACTGGTGGTTTTCGGCGCCGGTTACGTCGGCGGCGAGCTGGCGCGGCAGGCGCTGGCCGCCGGCCTGGCGGTGACGGCGCTGACGCGCAACGCGGCCAAGGCCGCCGCGCTTGCCGCGCTCGGCGTCAAAACGGTGACGGCCGAGCTGGCCGACCGCGGCTGGCACTCCGCGGTGCCCGGCGGGGCGGACTTCGCGGTGAATTGCGTGAGCGCGGGCGGGGGCGGACTGGCCGGCTACCGGCGGAGCTACCTCGACGGCCTGGGCTCGATTTGCGCATGGGCGGAGCAGGCGCGCGTCGGCACGCTGGTCTACACCGGCAGCACCTCGGTGTATCCACAAACCGGAGGCGCGCGGCTCGATGAAACGGCGCCGACCGCGGCGGCGGACGAGGCCGGGAAAATTCTGCTGGAAGCCGAAGCGCTGGTGCGCGCCTGCGCCTGTGCGCGCTGGTTCATCCTCCGGCTGGCCGGGATTTACGGGCCGGGCCGGCACCGGCTGCTCGACGAGCTGCGGGCGGGGGCGGCGGAGCTGGCCGGGCACGGCGGGCACCGGCTGAACCTGATCCATCGCGACGACGCGGTCGCGGCGATCTGGGCGGCGCTCGCGTCCCCGGCGGACCGTGCGAACGAAATTTTCAACGTGGCGGACGACGATCCGCCCACCCGGGCAGAGCTGGCGGCCTGGCTGGCGGAGCGCCTCGGCCGGCCGGCCCCGCGCTTCACCGGCGCGGCGGCGCGCGGCCGGCGGGCGCTCGCGCCCGACCGCATCATCGACAACACGAGGCTGAAATCCAAACTCGGCTGGCGGCCGCAATTCCCCGCCTTTCGCGCCGGTTATGAAAATTTGTTGTCGCAACCGCCCCCGGTCTGACGCTCAACTTTCCCTTACAACCCAATCCCACCCATGGCCGGCGTAGGCAAATTACTCAAACAGGCGCAGAAAATGCAGCGTTCGATCGAGACCCTGCAGGCCCAGCTCGAGGCGAAGGAAATCGACGTCACGAGCGGCGGCGGCGCCGTCAAAATCAAAATCAGCGGCGCGGGCAAGTTCCTGTCCCTGATCCTCGATCCCGAGCTGCTCAAGGAGGACCCGAAGTTCGTGGCCGACACCGTGCTCGCCGCGGTGCAGGATGCCGCCAAGCAGGCGAAGGACTGCAACGACGCCGAGATGCAGAAGGTGACCTCGGCCTTCCAGGTGCCGGGCCTGATGTAAGGTTCAAAGTTCAATGTTCAACGTCTGCGCGGAAAATTTGAACCGGACCTTGAACTTAAAACTTTGAACTTCGTCCGATGACGCCGGCCTTCGAAAAACTGCAGCAACACCTCAAGCAGCTGCCGGGTCTGGGCTACCGCTCGTCGGAGCGCATCGCGCTGCATCTGCTGGTGGAGAAGCCGGCGCGGCTGCCGGCGCTGGTGGCGGCGCTGCAGGAGGCTGCGGCGGCGGTGCGGCGCTGCGCCCGCTGCGGCAACCTGGCCGAGGGCGAGTTGTGCGCGATCTGCGCCGATCCGAAACGCGCCGCCGGCACGGTCTGCGTGGTCGAACACGTGCCGGACCTCGCGGCGCTGGAGCGGAGCGGCGCCTACCGCGGCGTGTACCACGTCCTGCATGGCAAGCTCTCGCCGATCCACGGCGTGGGGCCGGATGACCTGAACCTCGCGCCGCTGCTGGCGCGCATCGGTTCCGGCGCGGTGAACGAACTGATCCTCGCGCTGCCCAATGACGTGGAGGGCGAGGCGACGTGTCATTTTCTCCTCGAGCGGCTGCCGGCGGCGCGGCCGCAGGTGACGCGCATCGGCTTCGGCCTGCCCAGCGGCGGCGGCGTGCTCTACGCCGACTCGGTGACGCTGAAAAGCGCGCTGGAGGCGCGGCGCGACTATCGCTGAGGCGCCGCGGCCGGGCTGCCCGGCGCGGTCTCGGCCGGCTTGGATTTGGGCCGGGCGAGGCCGAAGGCGGCGAGCACGCCGACGAAGGTGTCGAGCGTGAACGGCTTTTCGATGATGCGATTGACGCCGCAGCGGAGGAATTCGGCGCGGTCCGCCTCGGTCACACGGCCGCTGATCACGAGGATGATGCCGTTGAAAGGCAGGTCGCGGGCGCGGCGGGCGAGTTCGAGGCCGTTGAGGCCGGGCATGTTGAAGTCGAGGACGATGGCGTCGAACGCGCCGGGCGCGGCGGAAAGTTTTTCCCACGCACCGCGGCCCTCGGCAAACACCGTGACGCGGTGGCCCTGCCGCTCGAGAATTTCGCACACGAGCCGCGAGACGACGTCCTCGTCCTCCACCAGCAGCACGCGGGCCGAGCTCAGCGAGGTCACGGCGGAAGGCGAGGCGGTGCCGGCATCCGCGGCGGCCTCGGTCGAGGCGCGGACGGGCAGCCACAAATGGAAAGCCGTGCCGACATTGGGAGTGGATTCCACATCGATGCGGCCGCCGATCTCGGTCAGCAGGTGCCAGACGGTGGCGAGGCCGAGGCCGGTGCCCTGGCCGGTGGGCTTGGTGGTGTAGAACGGCTCGAAAATGCGTTCGATCACGTGCGGCGCCATGCCCAGGCCGTTGTCGCGCAGGGTGAGGCGGATCCAGCAGGACGGCCGTAGATGGGCGCGGAAATCGATCGGCGTGGCGGCTTCCGCCGGCTTGGCCTCGGCTTCGATTTGAATGAGCGGAATCCACTGCTCGTTGGCCGGCGTGCGGGAAAGTTTTTCGATGAGCGTGTCGCGGGCGTTGAGCAGGAGATTGACCACGATCTGGTGCAGGTCGGTGCTGGGCAGCCAGAGCAGCGGCAGGTTGGCGGGCACGGCGCACTGGAGCTGGATGCGGCGGTCGACGGTGTGGCGGAGCAGTTCCAGGTCGCTCTCGATCGCGGTGCGCAGGCGGATCTTTTCCGGGCGGCGGTCGGTTTTGCGCCCGAAGGTGAGCAGGCGGCGGGTGATCTCGGAGGCGCGCATGGCCGCGTCGATGATGACCTGCAGCTCGTCGGCGAGCGAGGGCTGGCGCGACCACTCCTGCTGGAGCGCGTCGGCCTTGAGCAGGATGGGCGTAAGGAGATTGTTGAACTCGTGGGCGATGCCGCCGACGAGTTCGCCGATGGCGCGCAGCCGGCGGCTCTGGGCGATCTCGGCATCCTTTTGCACGCGCTCGGTGATATCCTCGGCGATGAGGCAGAACCGCGGATGCTTGTTGACCACGCCGAGGGGCACGAGAGTGACGGCGAGCTCACGCTGGCTGGCGCTGTACCGGAGCGTGGTCTTGAAGGGCGCGCCATTGTCGGGATAGCGGGCGAAGAGCTCGGTCCAGAACGAAACCTGTTCCGGGGCGAGGCCGAGCTCGGCCAGGGAGCGTCCGGCAGCCGGTTCGACGGTCAGGCCGAGCAGGCGCGAGGCCTCGGGGTTGATGGAGATGATGACGACCTTGCGGCCCGGCAATTCGAAGACGCCCATTGCGTAGGGGGCGTTGTCGTAGAGCGCGTGGAGCAGCTGGGCGGCCTCGCGCTGCGCGCGCTCGGCTTCGCGCCACTCGGTCACGTCCTGCACCGTGCCGAAATAGCCGGTCAACTGGCCGCGGGCATCCTTCACCGGGCGGCCGCGCACGTGGATGGTCTTGCGGAGTCCGGGCCGCGACTCGACGCGGACGTCGAGCGCATAGTCGGCGGCGGCATCCGCACTGCGGCGCATCACAGCGAGCCAGCGGGCGCGATCCTCGCGGAAGATGCAATGGGTGAGCGCGGTGAACGACATCGGGCCGAGGGCGGGGTCGCGCTCGAGGATGTGGTAGGTTTCCTCCGACCACACCGCCGGCCGGCGGCCGGTGAGTGGAAGCTGCCAGTGTCCGATGCGCGCGAAACGCTGGGCCTCGGCCAGGATGGCGCGGCTTTCGGCGATTTCAGCCGCCTGCTCGGCGATCTGCCGCCGGAGCTGGCGCTGCCGCATCAGGCCCCACAGGGCGATGAGCAGCGCGACGGCCAGCGCCGCCGCGACATAGGCGATGAGCTCCTCGGAGCTGAATTTTTTCGGCTCAAAGCGGCCGAACCATTTCTGGTAGATGCGATCGAACTCGCCGGTGCGGTGCAGCACGGCCAGGCCCTCGTTGAGGCGCGCGAGCAGTTGCGAGTCGCCCTTGCGCACGCCGAAGCAGAGCGGGATGTTATAGCCGTCGACCGGCACGCCCAGGGCGTGCACGTTCCGGAGCCGGGAATGGTCGATGACGGAGAGCGCAACGAGCCGGGAGGCGAAAACGGTGTCGTGCTGGCCGCTGTTCAGCTCCAGCAGGGCCTGCTGGACCGAGCCCTCGTAAACCACCCGGCAGTTGAGATGATTGTTGGCCACCAGTTCGTCCCCGACGCTGCCCTTGCCCACGATGACCAGCTCGCGCCCGCTCAGGTCGGGAATGTCGTGGATCGAGTTTCGGTCCCTGCGCACAAACAGCGTGCCCTGGAGCTCGATGTAGGGCACGGAAAAATCGATGTATTTCTCCCGTTCCGGAACGCGGGTGAAAATGGGGAGGATGTCGTAGGCGCCTGAGAGCAGCTTGGGCTGAAGATCGACGTCGTTGGTCGGAACCCGCTTGAGCTTCAAGTCCATCACGCGCGCCACCGCATCCAGCAACTCCACGCAGAAGCCTTCGAATTTCCCGGAGGGGCCGATAAATGAAGTGGGATAGCTGTCCGTCGCCGTCGGCACGATGACCGGCTGGGCAAAACGATCGCTGTTGGCGGCGGGCGGCGCATCGGCGGCCGCGGTTCCGCCCAACGCCAGCGCGAGGCTCAGCGGCGCGATGAGCCGGAGCAAGGCCCCGTGACGATGGAAGACTGGCAGTTTTACGCGCACAAGATATTGCTGGCTAACAATCCAGCACTATCGGAAAAACCCCCGCCGATACAAGCCCGAGTATTGCTTCCAGCAGTAAATTTGCATTGCCCAAACCGGGTCTCCTGCGCTTGTTGATGGGAGCTCTTTCATGCTGCGGGCGTAGTATATCGGCTATTATGCGAGCTTCCCAAGCTTG
>DATJYF010000015.1:0-25633 GCA_035499715.1 Opitutaceae bacterium
TTGGGGGGTGGGGGGATAAAACCCCGTGACTGAACGATGCAGGCCAAGCCCGGTTCGTCGCACGCGCAGTCAGGGGTAAAAAGCCGATCATATCCGATTCTTGCCGGAAGTGTACCCCCGTAAACTGGGGGAAAGGCCCAAAACGCGTTGATGGTGGCAAGGCCCGGAATCGAACCGGGGACACAAGGATTTTCAGTCCTCTGCTCTACCAACTGAGCTACCTTGCCATCAGCGTGAAGGGAAAGAGGAAACGCCGGCCGGAAGCGGCGTCAACGCATTTTAAGCCGGTCTTGCATCGCGGGGCCAAGATGGGGAAAGACGAGCGGGGCGAATCGCCCATCCCGCCTCGACGGCCGCCGAAATTGCGGAAATAATCCGCCCTCTTCAGTGCTCCCACTCCCAATGAGCCACGAGGCCTTCACGCAACTGGTCGACGCCCATTATGCGCCGCTCTACCGTTTCGCGCTCAGCCTGGCGAAAAATCCGGCCGACGCGGGCGACCTCGTGCAGCAGACGTTTTTCATCTGGGCGACCAAAGGCCACGCGCTGCGCGACAGTGGCAAGGCCAAGTCCTGGCTCTTCACCACGCTTTACCGCGAATTTTTGCGCGGGCGGCGACGCGAGGCGCGTGTGACTTCCGTCGAGGATCTGCCGCCCGGCGAAGCCGACCTCGAGGCCGAGGAAACCGACCGCGTGCAGCGTCTGGACGCCGCGCTCGTGCTCGAGGCTCTGCAGGAGGTGGACGAAGTCTTCCGCGCGCCCCTCACCTTGTTTTACCTCGAGGAGCTGTCTTATATGGAGATCGCGGCGGCGCTGGAGGTGCCGATCGGCACGGTCATGTCGCGGCTGTCGCGGGGCAAGGCGCAGCTGCGGACGGCGCTGCGGCGGCGTGAAACAGGCGGAGCCAAGGTGGTGCCTTTCACCGATTTTCAACAACGGAAACAGCCATGAACAACGACGAGGCCAAATTTCTTTTGCGCGCTTACCGGCCGGGAGGTCGCGACGCGGCGGACCCGGCGTTCGCCGGCGCCCTGGCGCAGGCGCGGAGCGACCCGAGGCTCGGCGCATGGTTTGCGCGCGAGCAGGCCTTCGACGGCGCGGTGGCGGATAAACTGTGCGCGGTCGCCCCGCCGCCGGGTTTGCGCGAGGCCATTCTCGCCGGTGCGAGCGTGAGCCACGTTGCGCGCCCGGCCCGGCGCTGGCCGGTGTGGCTGGCGGTGGCCGCCGGCGTGGCGCTGCTCTTTGGCGCCGGCCTCTGGCGATTCAAAACCGCCGCCGCTCCGATGGACCCGCTGATGGCGTTTGCGCTGCACGATGTGCGCTTCGAACAGCATGGCGGACACGGCGGGCCGGCGGCGGCGCTGCAGCAGGTGCTGCAGAATCCGGCCACGCGGCTCACCGCCGGTCTGCCGGTCGATCTGGCCGCCCTGCGTGCCACCGGCTGCCGCACGCTTAATTTTGGCGGGCATCACGTGATGGAAATTTGCTTTCAACGCGGGAGTGTTCTGTTTCATCTCTACATGGCTAGGCGCGCGGATTTTCCCCAGATCGCGGCGGCGGCCGGGCCGAGTTTCGGCGAAAAATTCGGCTGCTGCGCGGCCCAATGGGCGGACGCGCGACATGTCTTCGTCGTGGCCACGGAAGCGGATCCGGCGGCGCTGCGCGCGCTGCTCTAGGTGAGCCGGGTCCGGATTTTCGGCCTCGGGGCGTGAGGCGGTTAGCGGTTGCGGCGGCGCCGGCGCACGCTTTTAACTGCGGCGTGAAAAAAACCGTCCGCTGTCTCATCACCGCCGGCCCGACGCGCGAGCATCTCGATCCCGTTCGCTTTTTGAGCAATGGTTCGAGCGGCCGCATGGGCTACGCGCTGGCGGCGGCGGCGGCGGCGCGCGGCTGGCGGGTGGATCTGGTCAGCGGGCCGGTGGTGGGCCTGGTTGCGCCGCCGGGCGCGACGCTGCACCGCGTCGTTTCGGCCGCGGAGATGTTCGCCGCGTGCGAGCCGCTGTTCGCGCAGTGCGACCTGTTCATCGCCGTGGCGGCGGTGGCGGATTTCCGGCCGAAAAATCCCGCGCGGGAAAAGCTGAAAAAATCCGCGGCGGCCGGGGTCATGACCCTCGAGCTGGTGCCGACAGTGGACGTTTTGAAGACGCTGGCGGCGCGCAAGCAGCCGGGGCAGACCGTGATCGGCTTCGCCGCCGAAACGCGCGACATCGAGGAAAGCGCGCGGCACAAACTGGCGGAAAAGCATCTCGATTGGATCGCGGCCAACGATGTGAGCGATCCGTCGGTCGGGATGGAGGCGGAGGAAAATGCGGTGCTGCTGCTTTCCCGCCGGGGCGGGCGATGGATGTTCGGACCGGCGCCCAAGCGCGCGGTGGCGGAATTTATCCTCGAAAAGGTGACAGCGGGCAAATTGTAGTATTCGTTGGATTTTCCCTGCATGGCCAAAACGTCGCGCTCCACCACCACCGCTGCGCCCGCCGAGCGCCTCCGTCTCGCGGAGGACGGGCAGCGGTTGAAAAACTGGAAACGCTGGGGGCCGTACCTGGCCGAGCGGCAATGGGGCACGGTGCGCGAGGATTATTCCGCGGACGGCGAGCCGTGGACGTACTTCACCCATGAGGATGCGCGCCGCCGCGCCTACCGCTGGGGCGAGGACGGATTGCTGGGCTTTTGCGATCGTGAAGGCCGGCTGTGCTTCGCGCTCGCGTTGTGGAACGAGCGCGATCCTTTTTTGAAAGAGCGGCTTTTCGGTCTCACCGGCCTGGAGGGCAACCACGGCGAGGACGTGAAGGAATGTTACTTTTTCCTCGATGCCACCCCGACCTATTCCTATGCGCGGGCGCTCTACAAATATCCGCAGGCGGCCTTTCCCTACGAATTGCTGCGGGCCGAGAACCGCCGCCGCGGCCGCGACGAGCCGGAGTTCGAGCTGCTCGATACGCACGTCTTCGACGGGGACAGATATTTCGACGTTTTTGTCGAATACGCCAAGGCCGGCCCGAATGACATTTTGATCCGGCTCACGGCGGCCAATCGCGGTCCGGAGCCGGCGCGGCTGCACCTGCTGCCGACGCTTTGGTTCCGCAACACCTGGTCATGGGGCTGCAGGCACGAGGGCTGCGAAATGAAGCCGAGGCTGCGGCAGCTGCCCGACGGGCGCGTCGAATGCACCCACGCCACGCTCGAGAAATTTTTCTGGGAAATCGAACCCGGCCCGGACGGCCCCGTGCCGCTTCTGTTCACGGACAACGAGACGAATCGCCAGAGGCTTTTCGGCGTGCCCAACGCCTCGCCCTTCGTCAAGGACGCCTTTCACGAGTATGTGACCGGCGGCCGCCGCGAAGCGGTGAATCCGCAAGGCGTCGGCACCAAGGCGGCTGCGCATCGCGCGCTGACGCTGGCGCCGGGGCAGGAGATCACCTGGCGGCTGAGACTTTACGCCGAGGCGGAAAAACCGCAGACGAGTTTCGGCGAGGATTTTGCAGCGATTTTTTCACGGCGGCGGCGCGAGAGCGATGAGTTTTACGGGCGGCTGGTGGCGGAAGATTGCGACGACGACGAGCGGCTGGTGGCGCGGCAGGCTTATGCCGGGCTGCTGTGGTCGACGCAGTTTTACCACTATGTCATCGAGGACTGGCTGACGGGCGATCCCGACCAACCTCCGCCGCCGGCGGCGCGAAAGCAGGGCCGCAACCACGACTGGCCCCATCTGTTTGCGCGCGACGTCATTTCGATGCCCGACACCTGGGAGTATCCTTGGTTCGCGGCCTGGGACCTGGCCTTCCACATGATTCCGTTTGCGCGGCTGGACGGACAGTTTGCCAAAAACCAGCTCAACCTCCTGCTGCGCGAATGGTACATGCATCCGAACGGCCAGATGCCGGCCTACGAATGGAATTTTTCCGACGTGAATCCGCCGGTGCACGCCTGGGCCTGCTGGCGCGTCTACAAAATGACCGGCCGGCACGGCGCGCGCGATCTGACGTTTCTGGCGCGGACGTTTCAGAAGCTGCTCCTCAATTTCACCTGGTGGGTGAACCGCAAGGATCCCACCGGGCGGCATTTGTTTTCCGGCGGCTTCCTCGGGCTGGACAACGTCGGTGTCTTCGACCGTTCGAAGCCGCTGCCCTCCGGCATGCTCGAACAGGCCGACGGCACGGCCTGGATGGCGTTTTACTGCGGCACGATGCTCTCCATGGCGCTGGAACTCGCCGAGCACGATCCGGCCTACGAGGACATCGCCTCGAAGTTCTTCGAACATTTCATCGCCATCGCCGACGCGATGAATCATCTCGGCGGCACCGGGCTGTGGAACGAGGAGGACGGTTTTTATTACGATCAGCTTCTTACCTGCGATTCGGCGGTTCCGCTCCGGCTGCGCTCGGCCGTCGGCATCATCCCGCTTTTCGCGGTGGAGTTGATCAGCGAGCGGCATCTTCAGCATCTGGCCGGTTTTGCGAAACGCACGCGCTGGTTTCTGCAACACCGGCGGGATCTGGCCTCGCAGATTTCCTATCTGGAAAAAAAATCCGGCACGGGGCATTTCCTGCTCGCCATACCTTCGCGCGCGCGGCTCGCGCGCGTGCTGCGCTATGTCTTCGACGAGGCCGAGTTTCTCTCACCGCACGGCGTGCGTTCGCTTTCGCGGATTTATCGCGACCGGCCGTTCGTACTGGCGACGGATGGCACCGAATATCGCGTGCGCTACGTGCCAGGCGATTCCGACTCCGGGCTTTTTGGCGGAAACTCCAACTGGCGCGGACCGGTCTGGTTTCCGCTCAACTACCTGCTGATCGAAACGCTTGAACGCTACCATCATTTTTATGGCGACGATTTCACGATCGAGTTTCCCACCGGCAGCGGGCAGCAGTGGACGCTCGACCAGGTCGCGCGCGAGCTGACGCGACGGCTGGTGAGCCTTTTTCTGCCGGACGGCGGCGGCCGGAGGCCGGTTTTTGGCCTGGAGCCGCGGTACGTCAACGATCCGCACTGGCAGAACCTCATCCTTTTCCATGAATATTTCCACGGTGACACCGGACAAGGCTTGGGTGCGAGCCACCAAACCGGCTGGACGGCGTTGATAGCCAAGCTGCTGGAAAATTGCGGCGCGCTCTGACACCGGGCGTCGCGGGCGCAAATAATTCGCGCCATGGCGTAGAACCTGCAGGAATTCCGCCGGTCTATGATTGGCCCAAGCCAAATCGCAACCTGCACGATCGCCATGAAAACTTGTAAATTTTCGCGCCAATTTGGCGTCTTTTGGTCAAATAGCTTTACAGCGGTTCCAATCGTGCCAGTTATCCGCCGCCTCATTTTCAACGCCATGAAAACGCGGCTAATATCGCTAATAACTTTCCTCTGCATGCCTGGCCTGACAGCCTTGGTGCATGCAGCTGATCGCTGGGAAACGCTTGAGGCAATCCACTGGGTGGAGAACCCTCACAATAGCACCAGGTTAGGACCGCACGGCGAGCTCGGACCGTATCAATTTCGTCAGTCCACATGGCGCATGTATTCGCATCGTCCCTTCTACCAAGCCATTAACCGCCAGTATTCCGACGAAGTGGCCGTCCGCCACTATGAGTGGTTGAAAGACGGCTTGGCTCAGGCCGGCGTGACGCCAACGCCCTACAATATCGCCTTGGCTTGGAATGCCGGCTTGGACGCCGTCGTCGGCCGCCGTGTGCCGTCCGCGAGCCGTGCCTATGCCGAGCAGGTCAGCAACCTGGTCGATCGCATCAAGAGCAACGAGGTCGCCAGCACCGGCCAGCTCGCCAGCGCCACCCCGTAGGGCGGCCCGGCGCAGTCGGCTTCAGTCCTCGAGAAACGTCGCCTGTTTCGGCGACTTGACCGGCCGGCGCGCCGCTTCCTCCTCGGTCTGCGGATTCAAATGCCGCGGCGGACGCGCCACCCGTTGGGCCAGGGCGGCCTCGCGATCGGCCACGATGCGGTCGCAAATCGCCTGGATGTGCAGCCGCAGCCATTGCGCCGTGCTGCTGCCCTCGGTATAATCGGCCGGACCGTAATGATCAATGCGGCCGACCTGGCTCAGCCGGTCGTTCTGGGCGAACTCCTCGGGCCGCGCCGGGTTGTAGACGCCGTAGGCCCTGCCGCCGCTTTTTTTCACCACGGAGAAACTGGGGATGTCGCTGGGGCCGTCCGCGATATAAAGCATGTTTTGGAACGGGATGCGGCGGTCCTCCGGCGTGATGTTGGCATTGACATCGATCGCCGGGTTTTTGTTCGTGCCCTTGTTGATCTCGAACAGCGCCCGCGTCTTGGTCGTGTTGTCAATCATCACGCCGATCTGGGCGATTTCGGACTCGGCGCTGACGTCGAGTTCGCGCTGTTTCAAGAAGCCGGGCTGCAGAGGATTTTCGATGAACTCGCAGCCCCAGATGCCGTCGACGTGCGGCGCGACCGCGCTCCCGCGGATCATCTCGGCCAGCCCCGTGCTCACGACGTAGTGCTCGAGCCGGATCTCGTGCTTGCGGTAGGTTTCCTTTTCGCGGACGAAGGTTTTCGCCACGTCGAAAAACTTCGGCAGGCCGGGATAGAGTTTTATGTCCGCCCCGCACTCGCGCAGAATTTTGTTGTTCAGTCCCTTGAGCGGGCCGGCGAGCACGTAGGTCAGCAGATGGTTGAGATAGGCGATCTCGCTCGAGATGTGGTAGCCGCGCTTGTGGTAGGTCGCGGCCAGATTGTTGGTCTCGACCCAGAACGCCGCCTCGTCGAGGCCGTAACGCCGGAAAAGCGGCGACTGCATATAGTCCGGGATTAAGGTCTTGTCGAAGTCCCAGATGCAGGCGATGATGTTCTGAGTGAAAAGAGTCGTGGCCATTGCTGATCAGCACCGCTAGGCGGAACGCCTGGCGTATCCCCGTCACACAATCCGCAACTCGCGGCCCGCGCAATTCGCAAATCGCCGCCCGCCTTTTCCCTTTTCATGGACGAACTTCCCGACATCGCCGCCTTTCAACGCCGCCTCGACGAACTCGATGCGCAGATGGCCGATCCTTCGTTTTACGCCAACCCGCGCCGCGCCGCCGACGTCTCGCGCGAGCAGCAGAAACTGGCGCAGCTCGTCGCCGACCACCGCGTCTACGAAAATCTCGGGCGCGAACTCACCGATGCGCGCGGCCTCGCCGGCGACGCCGCGGCCGACCCCGGCCTGCGCGAACTCGCCCAGGCCGAACTGCCCGAACTCGAGAAAAAACGGGCCGCCCTGCGCGCCACCATCCTCACTGCGATGATCCCGCCGGAGCCGAGCGACTCCCGCAACACCGTGCTCGAGCTCCGCGCCGGCACCGGCGGCGAGGAAGCCGCGCTCTTCGCCGCGGAGCTGGCCCGCGCCTACGCCAAGTACGCCGAGGACCGCGGCTGGAAAATCCAGCCCATGAGCTCCAGCCCAAGCGAACGCGGCGGCTTCAAGGAGGCGATCTTTCTCATCACCGGCACGGACGTTTACCGCCAGCTCAAGTTCGAGAGCGGCGTGCACCGCGTGCAGCGCGTGCCCGTGACCGAGGCCAACGGCCGCATCCACACCTCCACCATCACCGTCGCCGTGCTGCCCGAAGCCGAGGAAGTGGACATCCACATCGATCCCGCCGAACTCGAGATCACCGTCAGCCGCGCGAGCGGCCCGGGCGGGCAGGGGGTGAACACCACCGATTCCGCCGTCCAAATCCTCCACAAACCCACCGGCTTGATTGTGTCATGCGCCGACGAGCGCTCGCAGCTCAAGAACAAGGCCAAGGCGCTGACGGTGCTGCGCGCGCGCCTGCTCCAGCGCCGCGAGGACGAGGAGCGCGCCAGGTACGCCGCGGCCCGCCGCAGCCAGATCGGCACCGGCGACCGCAGCGAACGCATCCGCACCTACAATTTCCCACAAAACCGGGTGACCGACCATCGCATCGGCCTCACGCTCTACAACCTGCCGCAGGTCATGGAAGGCCGGCTCGATGAAATCATCGCCGCGCTCCAGCGCGCCGACTTCGAGGAAAAACTCGCCGCGCTCACCGGCGCAGAATACACGAGGCTCTCGCAGAGCCGCGAAGACGCGGAGGAGGAACAATGAGGCGTAACGAAATCAGTGGCGCGATGGTCGATGTGGCTTATCAGCTGCATTCAAATCTGGGCCCCGGCCTGCTGGAATCTGTTTATGAGGAACTGCTGGCTTATGAACTTGCCCGGCGAAGTTTGAAGGTGGAGCGGCAAAAACCAGTGCCGGTTTTTTATGACGGGAACAAAATCGATCTTGGATTCAGAGCAGATCTCGTCGTGGAGGATATCGTACTGGTTGAGCTCAAATCCGTCGAAATGCTGGCGCCAGTCCGTAAAAAGCAGGTGCTTACCTATCTGAAAATCTCCGGTTTGAAACTCGGCTTGCTGATGAATTTTGGCACGCCGTTGATCAAAGATGGTATTGTGCGCATGGCCGATGGCCTGCCTGAGTAGTCTTCCGTGTCTCTGCGACTCCGCGAGAAACCAAATCATGCTCAGCCTTCTTGAGGTCATCAAAAAGACCGCCGATTTCTTTTCGGCCAGGGGCATCGAGCATCCGCGCCTCGACGCCGAGCTGATCCTCGGCCATGCGCTCGGACTGAAGCGCATGCAGCTTTACCTGCAATTCGAACGGCTGCTGACCGAGGCCGAGCTCGAAAAAATCCGCCCGCTCGTCCGCCGCCGCGGCGCGCGCGAGCCGCTGCAGTATGTCTTGGGCGAAACGGAGTTTTTCGGACTGAAACTGAAGACCGACCGGCGGGCGCTCATTCCCCGGCCCGAGACGGAACGGCTGGTGGAACTTGTAACGTATTATATTACAAATCCTCCGGCGCGGATTCTGGATTTGGGCACAGGCACGGGCGTGCTTGCGCTCGCCCTGGCGAAACACTGGCCGGAGGCGAAAGTTATCGCGATCGACGCCGGCGAAGACGCGCTGGCGCTGGCGCGCGAGAACGCCGCCGCACTCGGGCTGGCGGAACGCGTGCGGCTTTTGCACTCAGACTGGTTCGCGGCGCTGGCGCCGGAGGAGCGGTTCGAGTTGATCGTGGCGAATCCGCCGTATCTTTCCGCCGACGAAGTGGCACAGACCGCGCCGGACGTGCGCGAGTTCGAGCCGATCGCCGCGCTGAAAGCGGACGATGACGGTCTGGCCGATTTGAAAAAAATCATCGCCGGCGCGCCGGCCTTTCTCTCGCCGGGCGGTGTGCTTGCGCTCGAGACCGGCATCGCGCATCACGCGGCCCTGCTGAAACTGGCGGCCGAGGCCGGCTTCCCGCGGGCCGAATCGCTCAAGGACCTGGCCGGCCGAGACCGGTATGTTCTGGCGGGGCGCTAAACCGCCGCGCGATCACTTTTTCGTCGCCACGGCGGCGGTCAGGGGCGCGTGCTGGTCAACCCAGAGCTGGCGGTTCTGGCCGAGGGCGATGGCGTCTTCCACCACTCGCAGGCTCTCGCGCAGGGGAACGTCCACCGAGCTGAACGTGTCGCTGTTCTCGTCGTCGTCGTCATCCATTTCATCGCTGGGAGTTTGGTCATCCGGCTTTTTCGGCGCGACCAGCCGCGGCGGCAACGGCGGCCCGACGCGAAAATCGCGAAATTTGTAGTCCTGCTTGGCCAGCTGCTTTTTTTCCGCCGTCATTTTTTTGCGGAAAGTGTCATCGACGGCCTGTTCCTTCTCGCGGTCCTCGAGGTTGAGCGAAATGTATTTTTGCTCCTCCTTGGCTTTGAACCAATCCACATTGGTTTTCAGGTAGTTGAATTCCTCGAGCGTCTGCTGGCGGGCCTGGCTGTCGGCGCGAAGCGTCTGGATGATTTTCGGATCGAGCGGACTGCCGTCGTAGAAGCTGCTGGGAATGTCATCCCAGGACAGGGGGTGGAGAAGGTCTTTTTCCCCGATGGGCAGATAATCGTCGACGGACGGCAGGACGATGTCGGGCACGACGCCCTTGAGCTGGGTGGAGGAGCCGTCGGGCAGATAAAATTTCTGCACCGTGATCTTGGCCACGCCGGTCTTGTCGCTCTTTTTGATGGAGGAATCCATCAGCTGCGGGATGATGTCGCGCATGTCGTAGACGGTCTGCACCGTGCCCTTGCCGTGCGTGGAGCTGTCGCCGATGATGATGGCGCGGCCGTAATCCTGCAGCGCGCCGGTGACGATTTCCGAGGCGGAGGCGCTGAAACGGTCGACCAGGACCGCGAGCGGGCCGGTGTAGGCGATCGAGGGATCCTCGTCGCTGTCGACCTTGATGTCGCCCTGAAAATCGCGGACCTGTACGACCGGGCCGTGGCCGATGAAGAGGCCGGTGAGATTGATGGCTTCGGAAAGCAGGCCGCCGCCGTTGTGGCGGAGGTCGAGAACCAGGCCCTTGATGCCGGCGGCCTTGAGCTGTTTGATGAGCGCGGCGACGTCCTGGGTGGCGCTGCTTTTTTCGCCGCCGGAATCGTCGCTGTCGAGCGAGCCGTAAAACGACGGGAGGGAGATGACGCCGATGGGCATGGTGCTTTTGCCGTCGGCGGCGGGGACGTCGAAAATCGCGGCATGGGCGCGGGCAAAGTTGAGTTTCACCACGTCGCGGGTGAGGACGATTTCCTTGCGGGCGGAGGGGTCGGTCGCGGGAATGATGGTGAGGCGGACCTTGGTGCCCTGGGGGCCGCGGATGAGGTTGACGATCTTGGTCAGCCGCATGCCGATGATGTCCACCGGGTCGGCCCCGCCCTGGGTTACGGAGATGATTTTATCATTAGGATGCAGCAGCTTGCTCAGATCGGCCGGGCCGCCGGGAATGATTTCCTGGACCACGCAATAATCGTCCTCGAGACTGAGGAGCGCGCCGATTCCGACGAGGGAAAGGCTCATCTTGACGTTAAATTCCTGGTAGTCTTCCGGGGTGAAATACGTGGAGTGCGGGTCGTAAAGGCCGGCGATGGAGGTGAGGAACATTTCCGTGAGGTCACTGCCCTCCAGCTCGTCGAGGTTCTTGAGCATGCGTTCATAGCGTTTGCGGACCGCTTCCTTGGCGTCGGCGATGGCCTTGTCCTGCGCGGCCCTGGCCTGATCGGCCGGGGATTGGGCCGGGGCGGGCGCGGTGGCGGGAGGAGAGGGTTTGCCGCCGGCAGGCGGTTTGGGCGCGGGCGTCGGCGTGGCGTTTTTCGACGCGGCTTGGGCGGAAACCTTCTGGCTGAGCAGTTCGTAGAGGATTTCGGATTTTAAATAGCGGCGCCAGAGCGCATCGGCCTCGGCCATGTTGGCCGGCCATGCGGCCTTGGATCGATCCAGCTGGTAGGTTTCATTGGTGTTGAGATCGATGTTCTTTTTCAGCTCGTTGAAGATCCAGTTCACCCGGGCCTCGACGCGGGCGTCATAGACGTTGAAAATGTCGTAAGCGGCGTCGAGGTTGCCGAGCTGGCTGACATTCCAATAAAGGTTTTTCTGATAGCGGTCGATGAAAGCGGCCTTGTCGCTGGCGAGAAAAAACAGGTGCTGGCCGTCGAGGTCGGTCATGTAATCCGGAACGGCCTGGATGTAATCCTTGGTTTTGACCGCGTCGCGGTTGTAATGCACCTCCTCCAGCAGGCGGACGAAGGTGCGCGCCTCGACCGACAGTTCGGGCGACGTGGTGAAGGTCCGGTCGGTGCGGGCGAAGGCCGCGGCGGCCGCAAGAAGTGCAAAAAGCGCGAGGGAAAATGGCCGGCGGGCGAAAACGAGAGAACGAGTCATGGATGCAATTGGATGAATCTGCCGGGAAAATGTTGCAAAAGCAAAGTGAGATAATGGCGGAAGCGCTCGAATTCAAGGGCCGCGCGCATTTGGCGGGGCGTCCGCGAGCGCCCGCACCAGCCGGCGGGTTTCGCCAAGCCGGCGCGTGTACTCGGCCCAGAATGCCGTTTCGCTGGCGAAGCCGAGCCAGCGCGCGAGCACGGTCCGCTCGGCCGCGGTGGCGCCGAGCAGGCTCGTGGCGCGATAGGTGTCGCGCCGGACCATGATTTCGATGCGTTTGAGAAAGTCATAATTGGCAAGAAGCGTGTGCGCGGCGTTGCCGGGGATGAAGCCGAGTTCGGCGAGTTCATGCAACGCGCGGCGGGTGCCCGCTTGCCGCAGCCGCGGCTGCGCCGCGCCGTGGCGGAGCTGCAGGCATTGCGCGAGGAATTCAAAATCGGCCAGGCCGCCCGCGCCGGTCTTGAAGGCGCGTTCGGGCGGCGTGACCACATCGCGTTCTTTTTCGATCCGCGCGCGCATGGCCCAGAGGTCGTGTTCCTCGGCGGCGGACAGCGGCGATCGGTAGAGCAGCTCGTCGACCAGGGCGCGGAACTCCGTCGCCAAGTCGGCGGGGCCGGTGACGATGCGGGCGCGGGTCAACAGCTGCTTTTCCCAAAACTGGGCTCCGCCGCCGGGGGCGTGATAAGCGCGCAGCGCCTCCGGCGCGACGACCTGCGGCCCGGCCTCACCGTGCGGCCGCAGGCGAAGATCCAGTTCCCAGGCCGCCCCGAGCGGCCCGCCGCGGCGGAGCAGCGCCTGCAAGGCCTGCACCGCCGGCGTGAGCCGGGGCGCGGCGGCGCCGGCGGCCAGAAGAAGCAGGTCGAGGTCCGAACCGAGCGTGAGTTCCGCCCCGCCGTATTTGCCGAGGGCGACCACCAGCAACTGCCCGCCATTCTCGATCCGCGCCAGCGCCTGCCGCAGCACGGCGTCGGCCAGCCGCGAGAGGGTCGCCTCCACCTGCGCGACGTTCAAGAACCCGAGCAATTCGCCGATGGCGGCGCGCACCTGTTCGGCCCGGACATAGAGCCACAGCCAGTCGGCGAACCTTTCGCCGGCCGGCCCGGCGGAGAGCTCGGCCGCGAGGTCGTCGGGACCCTTTTCCTTGCGCAGGATTTCCGGCCGCAGCACTTCCTCGAAAATCTCCGGATGCGCGCAAAGCAGCTCGTGGATGTAGGTGCTGCGGTCGAACAGCAGCGCGAGCACCCGCAGAAACTGCGGGTTGGCCGCACAGCCGTCGAAAAACCGCCGGCGCGGACCGTAGCGCTCGGCGAAACGCGCGAGTCGGCTGAGGGTTTCGAACGGCCGGGCCAGCTCGGGCATGAACGCATCGAAGCTTGCGGCCAGGTGCTGGAAGCGGGCCACGATTTCGCGATCGACCAGATGGCGGTGGTCGCCCCGGGCAAACAGCCGCAGCGCCGGCGCCGCCGCCGGATCGTCTCCAAACCAGCGTTGGAGGCGTCCGGCCACGGCCGGCGGCACTTCGTCGGTGGTGAAAAACGTCCACCACGCCTCGAACCCCTCGTCGTCCGCCCGGCCGGCAAAGAGATTTTGATAGAGCGCGTGCACGCGGCGCCGGATGGCGTCGAGATGGCTTTGAAACGCATCCGCGGTCGCAAAGCCGAGCGAGCGGGCCAGCGTGGCGAGGCCGGCCGCGTCGTCCGGCAGCAGATGCGTCCGCGCCTCGTCCCGCATCTGGACGCGGTGCTCGACGCGGCGCAAGTGCCAGTAGGCTTCCTTCAGGAAGCGGGCATCTTCACGGGCAAGCAGGCCGTAGCGGTCGAGCTGGTCGAGCGCGACCGTCGTCGCGTGGGTTTGCAGGAACGGATAGCGCCCGGCGTGCAGGAGCTGGAAAGTCTGGACGATGAATTCGATCTCGCGGATGCCGCCCCGGCCTGATTTCACGTCGCGCGCGAGCGCGGCGGAGCCGACGACCTCGCGCTCGGTGCGTGCCTTCATCGCGGCGATTTCCGCCAGCAGCGAAGGGGGCGGATGGCGCGGATAACGGAAAGAATGCAGGTTTTCGAGCAGCTCGCTGCCGAGGGCGAGGTCGCCCGCAACGGGCCGGGCCTTGAGCAGGGCGAGTCGTTCCCACGTCTGCCCGGCGGCCGCGTAGTAGTTTTCCAGGGCGGCGAAGGACGGCGCGATCGGGCCATGGGCGCCCTCGGGCCGCAGGCGGGTGTCCACGCGGAAAAGAAAACCGTCGGCGGTCTTGGCCCCGAGCAGGGCGGTGATGGTTTCGGCGGCCTTCGCGAAGAACTCGGCGCTGGTCAGCGCGCCCGCGCCGGCCTCGAGGCGGCAGCGGCCCTCGCCCTCGTAAAAATAAATGAGGTCGATGTCCGAGGAAAAGTTGAGCTCCTCGCCGCCGAGCTTGCCGAGCGCGAGCACGCTGAAGCGCGCGGGCCGGTCCACGGCCTCGTCCCAGGGCGTGCCGACGCGTCCGGTCCAGCGCTTGAAGGCGAGAAAATAGCATTCCCGCAGGCAGAACTCGGCGAGACGGCTGAGCTCCTCGACCGTGTTTTTTTCAGAGGAGATCTCGTTGACGCTGCGATAGGCGATGCGCAGCGACATGAGCCGGCGCCAGCGACGCAGCCGGCCGAGATAAATCTCGTCGTCGGCGAGGCCGCCGGGCGTCTCGCTGGCGGCGAAGATCCGCCATTCATCGAGCAGCGCGTGGTAGCGAAAGTCGACGGTCAGGTTGCGCGGCTCCTCCAGCCAGAGGCAATAGCGGGGAAACTGGCGCAGGGTCTGTGCATAGAGCGGACTGGCGAGGGCGAGGCGGTCGAGGCGGTTCCAGCCTTCGGGGGTGAGGCGGTCCGCCGGAAAATCGGGATGATCGCGCTGCAGCGATTCGCGGAAGGAGGGGGGCGCGATGGGGTGGGGCGGTGCGCTCACGCGACGGTTCAGCGGCGGCTCAGCAGGTCCTTGGCTTCGTCGAGCACGCGCTTTTCCTCGGGGGTGAGGGCGCCGAATCCCTCGCTGTTGATCTTGTCGAGGATGCGGTCGACCTCGGCGCGCAGGTCGTTGCGGTTGGTGAGATTGACGTGATAGACGGGCGGGCGGGCGGCCCGCGGCGTTTTGCGCAGCCAGTGCGGCAATTCGATGGCCGGACGGGCGGCCGCGACCGTGCCGTATTTCAGGTGCCGCTCGTAGAGGAGGTAAAAGCCGGCGGCGGCGGCCATCGCGCCGAGATTGGCGGCGTGCCCGTTCCAGAAGGGCGAAGGCCTCCCGCGCAGCTCGTAGAACAAAAAGCCGCACACATCGACCCCGGCCCAGAGCAAGGCGAGGTATTTCGGCCGGATGGTCACGGGAAAAATCAGGAAAATCCAGAAGGTGGATTTTTCATTGGCGTTGAAGCAGCAGAACAGGGCGAAGAGTCCGGCGATCCCGGTGATGGTGCCGAACAGCGGCCAGGAGACGCCGGCCAAGGAGGCGGCGCACCACGCCAGGCCGCCGGCCAGGATGAAACCGAAGTAGAGCAGCGCGAATCCTTTCTGGCCGAAACGCTCGACGGTGAAGTTGCCGAGGAAATACAGCCCGATCAGATTGAAGATCAGGGTGAACAGGCCGCCGGTGATGTCCGGGATCCGCTGGAAATCGGAGGTGTTCTGCAGCAGGTCATAGGTGAAAAGCGTCCAGATCTTGCCGGCCTTCAGAGCGGGCAGCGAAAGCGCCAGGTGTTCGTAGAGGAAAAAAGTTCCAAACCAGCGGACCGTCAGATGTTGCAGCACGAAAACGGCGCCCAGCGTCCACATCAGGCATTTAACCATGTTGAATCCCGATTGGCCGCTGACCTCGCGCATATAATGACGGTCGGAAAGCATTGTTCCAGAAGTTTAGGAAATGTCGCGCGCAAACACAAGCCGTCACCGCGGTTTCGCCCGAAAATTCGGCGAAATTTCACTCTCCACGGGCAAAAATCAGCGCGGGAACGCTCGTAAAGGTTTTTCCCCGTGGCCTCCCCGCTTGACAGGGGCATCGATTCGTCTTTGTTCGCCAGACCTATGGCTAATAAAGCGGATAAGTGGCCCACCAACGCAACGGGCAAATTTTACGTCGACCAGCAGTGCATCGATTGCGATCTTTGCCGCGAAACCGCGCCGGGATTTTTCACCCGCAACGACGACGGCGGCTATTCCTTCGTGCACAAGCAGCCGACGACCGAAGAGGAGATTTCGCTTTGCATGGAGGCGCTCGAAGGCTGTCCGGTCGAGGCCATCGGCAGCGACGGTGACCAGTAAAAGCGTTGCCGGTTCCTTCGCCCCCGCGGTTCACCCGCGGGGTTTTTGCTTTTGGGCGGAGGCGACGGGCCCCCGCGCCGCGGTTTCGCCGGTTTGTTAATTAACCAATAATTCTTCTTAACAAATCCTTGTTTTTTCGCCCCTGCCGGCTTACGACTCAGCCGGATGAAAAAGGCCGTCGCCAGGCTGCGCCCTGCCGCCGTCCCCGGAGCCGGGACGGACGGAGCCGCCATCGATGCGGTGGAGGTGGGCCATGCCGGCTGAAACCGCCCTTTGGGCGCCGTCGCCGGACGGCCTCATTGCTCCCGCGGCGCGCACGCATGAGGCGGACCGGCGGCATGTCTGGCATCCCTTCACGCAAATGCAGGAATATTTCGGCCTGCCGCCGCTCGCCATGGCCTCCGGTCGCGGCGGCTGGCTGACCGACACCGAAGGCCGCACCTATCTCGACGGCAACGCCTCCGTCTGGACCAACGTCCACGGCCATAACGACCCCGACCTCAACGCCGCGCTCCAGCGCCAGCTCGGATGCGTGGCGCATTCGACCATGCTTGGCCTGACGCATCCGCCCGGCGCAGAGCTGGCGGCCGAGCTCGCGCGCCTCGCGCCGCCGGGCCTCGGCCGCGTCTTCTTCAGCGACAACGGCGCCGGCGCGGTCGAGGTCGCGCTCAAGCTTTCCTTTCAATACTGGCAGCTGGCCGGCCGGCCGGAAAAGCGCGGCGTGATCGGCCTCGCCGGCGGCTACCATGGCGACACCTTCGGCGCGATGGCGGCGGGCGACAGCGGGTTTTTTCATGAACGTTTCCGGCCCTGGTGCTTTCCCGCAGAGCATTTTCCCGCGCCGCACTGCCGCGAATGGGGCGGCCGGGTGCGCGAGGCTGACGCCGCGGCGAGCCTGGCCGCGCTGCGCGCACTGCTTTCCGACCGGGCGGGGCGGACGGCCTGCCTGATCCTCGAGCCCTCCGTCCAAGGTGCCGCCGGCATGCGGCTCCAGCCGCCGGGTTTCGTGCGCGAGGTCGCCGCGCTCTGCCGCGCCCACGACGTGCACCTCATACTCGACGAGGTGTTTGTCGCCTTCGGCCGGCTCGGTTCCATGCTGGTATGCGCCACGGAGGGCGTGACGCCGGATTTTCTCTGTCTGGCCAAGGGCCTCACCGCCGGCTACCTGCCGCTGGCCGCCACCCTCGCCCGCGAGGAGATTTTCGCCGCCTTTCTCGGCTCCTACGAAAGCCGGCGGGCCTTTTTCCACGGCCACACCTTCACGGGCAATCCGCTCGCCGCCGCCGTTGCGCTCGAAAACATCCGCAAACTCCGCGACCTCATCGACGGCGGCGTGCTGCGCGCCCGCTCCGACCATTTCGGCCGTCTGCTCGACGATGTTTTTTCCGGCCATCCGCACGTGCGCGAAATCCGCCAGCGCGGCTTTGCCGCCGCGCTCGACCTTGCGCCGGCGCGGGACTCCGCCGCGGAGTTCCCGGCCTCGCGCCGGATCGGTCTGCAGGTCTGCCTGCGCGCGCGCGACCACGGCCTGCTGCTACGTCCGCTGGGCGATTCGCTGTTGCTCGTGCCGCCGCTCTGCCTCGATCAGGCCGAACTCGGCGAGCTGGTGCACCGGACCGCCCGTGCCATCGCCGATGTGCTTCCGCTTTGAACCATAAATCAAATCCGCCGTCATGCCTGTCCACGATCTCGCCGCTATCCGGAAAATCTACGAACTGCCCCTGCCCGAACTGATCTTTCGCGCGCAGGAAACGCACCGCCGCCATCACGACCCGGCCGCGGTCCAGCTTTGCACGCTTCAGTCGATCAAGACCGGGCGCTGCCCCGAGGACTGCAAATATTGCCCGCAGTCCTCGCACTACAACACCGGCCTCGATCCCGAGCCGCTGATGGATACCGCGGCGGTGCTGGCGGCCGCGCATGCGGCCCGCGACGGCGGCGCTTCGCGCTTCTGCATGGGCGCGGCCTGGCGCGAAGTGCGCGACGGCCCGCAGTTCGACTCGGTGCTCGAAGCGGTGCGCGGCGTGGCCGGTCTCGGCCTCGAAGTCTGCTGCACGCTCGGCATGCTGACCCAGGCCCAGGCCGGGCGCCTGAAGGAGGCGGGCTGCTCGGTCTACAACCACAACCTCGACACCTCGCGCGAATTTTATCCGGAGATCATCACCACGCGCACCTACGACGACCGCCTCGGCACCCTCGCCGCCGTGCGCGAAGCCGGCCTGCAGGTCTGTTGCGGCGGCATCCTCGGCATGGGCGAGAGCGTGGAGGACCGGCTGAAATTGCTACGCGAACTCGCCAGCCTCGACCCGCAGCCCGATTCCGTGCCGATCAACGCGCTCGTGCCCGTGCCAGGCACGCCGCTCGCGGAAAAAATTCCCGTCGAACCGTTCGAATT
The DNA here is from genome assembly GCA_035499715.1 of Opitutaceae bacterium. GTDB lineage: Bacteria > Verrucomicrobiota > Verrucomicrobiia > Opitutales > Opitutaceae > DASRHD01. The sequence goes on from DATJYF010000015.1 coordinate 18,395, forward strand.
TGTCCGCATCATCGCCACGGCGCGCATTCTCCTGCCGCGCGCGATGGTGCGTCTCTCCGCCGGCCGCACGGCGATGAGCGACGAGTTGCAGGCGCTTTGTTTCCTCGCCGGCGCCAACAGCATCTTTCTCGGCGAAAAACTTCTCACCACGCCGAATCCCGGGCGCTCCGAGGACCAGCAGCTTCTCGCGCGCCTCGGCTTGCATCCGCTCGCGCCCCAAACCGAGGCGGCCGCGGCGGCCGGCTGATCGCGCCGGACAGAACGGCTTCCAACCGCCCAGCCATGCGCGCGATCCTGGTCACGGGCTCCGACACCGGCGTGGGCAAAACCCACGTCACAGCCGCGCTCGTCCGGCTCCTCGCGACCGGCGGCGGACGGGTCCAGATCGTGAAAGTGGTGGAAACCGGGGCAGCCGGCGGACGCGAAGGCGACGCGGCCGGCGCCCGGCGCCTGGCCGGCGGAGCAGGCGAGGCTTTCACGCTGGCGTCATTTTCCGCGCCGCTTGCGCCCGCCGCCTCGGCGGCCCTCGCCGGAGAAACCCTTTCGCTGGAAACGCTCGTCGGGCGTGTCCGCGGCCTGCCGCCGTGCGACTGGCGCATTTTTGAAGGCGCGGGTGGCATCGCCACGCCGGTCGACGCCTCCGCCCGCGACTGGGCCGACTTCGCCGCCGTCGCCGAAGTGGACGCCGTCGTGATCGTCGTGCCGGACCGGCTCGGCGCGATCAACCAGGCGCGGCTGGCTTTCGCCCGCGCTGCGCAGACGGAACTTCACGCCGGCGTCTGGCTGAATGCAACGGCGTCCGTCGATGCCGCCGTGGCCGGCTCCAACCGGGCCGGCTTGCGCGCCGCGGGTGTGCCGGTCTGGGCGGAACAGGCGCACGGCGCCGTGTTGCCCGACCAGGCGGAACAGATCAAGGCCCGCCTGGTTGCGCTGCCACCGCGCGTCGCCGCGGCGCCGGATGACCCCGCCGCGTCCGCCGGCTGGCTCGAACGCTGCCGCGTGGCGCTGGCCGGCCGCGAGGCAAAAAAGCTCCGCCGCAGCCTGCACATCACCGCTAGGCGCGACGGCGAGCTCAATCTCGCCGACAACGATTACCTCGACCTCGCGCGCGATCCGGCGCTGGCCGCGGCCGCCGCGGCCGCCGCGGCTGAATACGGCACCTCGGCCTCGGCCTCGCCGCTCATTACGGGCTGGCGCGAGCCGCACGCCCGCCTGGTCGAGGCGCTCGGAGCCTGGCACGGATTTTCCTGCGGTCTGCTGTGGAGCAGCGGCTATGCGGCCAATTCGGCGGTGCTCGGCACGCTGCCGCAGCGCGGCGACCTCGTGCTGGCCGACCGGTTCATCCACCACAGCATGGTTGCGGGCCTGCTCCGCAGCGGCGCGCGGTTGCAGCGCTACGACCATCTGGATCTCGGGCAGCTCGAGGAATGGCTCGCGCGCGCCCGGCCGTCGGGCCGCCAGGTTTTCGTCGTGACCGAAAGCGTATTCAGCATGGACGGCGATTATCCGGATCTGGCACGGATGGCGGAATTGAAACGGCGCCACGGCTTTTGCTGGATCGTCGACGAGGCGCACGCGCTCGGCTGGTACGGACCCGAAGGCGCCGGTCTGGTGCGCGCAGCCGGTGTCGCAGCCGGTGTCGATGTGTTTGTGGGCACGCTGGGCAAGACGCTTGCGGCCGGCGGCGCCTACACGCTTTTTCATGACGAGGCGGCGCGCGATCATCTCGTCAACGTGGCCGGAGAATTCATTTATTCGACCGCGCTGCCGCCAGCCAATGCCGCCATCGCGCTCGTGGCGCTCGCACGCATCCGCGAGCTGGCCGGCGCACAGCCGCAATGGCACGAGCGCTCGCGCGCCTTTCGCTCCGCGCTCCACGCCGCCGGTTGGTCCGCGCCGCCGGGAGAATCTCCAGTCGTGCCCGTCCGGCTCGACGACGAGGATGCTGCTCTCGCGCTGGCCGGCGCGCTGCGCCAGGCCGGAATTTATGCGGCGGCGGTGCGTCCGCCCACGGTGCCGGCGGGCACCAGCCGGTTGCGGTTTTCGCTCAAGCGCACGTTCTCGCACGGCGACATGGAACGCGTCCTGGCCGCCATGGCCGGGTGGAGGGCGCGGCGATGAAAGTAGGCTGGCTGCTCGGCTGGGCCGTGCCGGCAGGGTGGTTTGCGCCGCTGGCGCACGCCGCGCTGCCGGACACGGAGCATGCGTTTGTCGAGGCCGGGCCGGACGCGATGGCGCGGCTGGAAAACGCCGCGCCGTTCGACTGGGTCGCGGGCTATTCGCTCGGTTCGCTGCTTCTGTTGCGCGAAGCGGCGCGCGCCGGCCGCCTCGGCCGCGTGGCCCTGTTCGCGCCGATTTTCGCTTTTTCCCGTGAAGCCGGACTCGGCGGACGCGTGGCGCGCGCGCAGGTGCGCCAGCTGGCGCGGTGGCTGCGTGTCGACGCTCGGGCCGCGCTGGCGGATTTTTATGCGCGCGCCGGCCTGGACGTGCCGCCGGATCGGGCGCCGGCTGCGATCGACGACCTGCTCTGGGGGCTGGATCGCCTCGAAAAAGACCGCGTGGAACCACCGCTGCCCGAAGGCTGGCGGGGATGGGTCGGTGCGGGTGACGCCCTGCTCGATGCCACCGGGCTGCATGCGCTTTCGCCGGCAGTGCAAATCGTCGCGGGCGCGACGCACCATCCGTCGCCGCTGCTGCGCGCGTTCGCGGCGGAGAAGACGACGATCCAAGGCGGCACGCGATGACCGCACCACGCTCAGATGTTTTGGCCGCGAGTTTCAGCCGGGCGGCGGCGAAATATGGAGAGCATGCGCGCGTGCAGTCGGCGCTGGCCGACTGGCTGGCGGACTGGCTGCCGGCCGTCCGGCGCGGCCGCGCGCTCGAGATCGGCGCCGGACCGGGCGTTTTCACGCGCCGTCTTCTGCCGTGGGCCGGTGCGTTGACGGCGACGGACATTTCGCCGGCCATGTGCGCCGCGGGCCGGGCGGCGCTGCCCCAGGCGGAATGGCAGGTGATGGCGGCGGAGTCGCCGGCGCCGGGTCCATGGGACTGGATTTTTTGCAGCAGCATGCTGCAGTGGGCGGCCGATCCGGAAAAAATCTTCGCGGCCTGGCGCAAAGTGATCGCACCCGGCGGCCGCCTGCTGGCAGGCTTGTTCGCCGCCGGCAGCCTGCCGGAATGGCAGGCCGTGAGGGCGGGGGATTCTCCGGTCAAGTGGCGGACCGCCGGGGAATGGCGCGCCTGCCTGGCGCATTGCGGGCTGGAGGTCGTGCGCGACGAAGTGCAGCCGCGCGTGTTTGCGCATCCGTCGGCGCTGGCCTTCCTGCGTTCGGTGCACGGCGTGGGCGCGGCGCCGCAGCGGCGCGTGCCGGCGGGACAGCTGCGGCGCCTGCTGCGCGACTATCAGGCTCGTTTTGGCGGCCCGGGCGGCGTGCAGGCGACCTGGATGTTTTATCGACTCGAAGCCGAGCGCGGGCGGTAGGATTTGTCCCAACGAGCGGGCCGCACCGTGTCACAGCTGCACGACTCCAAATCGCGGGGAATTTTCCGGGGCGAGAGTTTTGAATTCACAAGTCGGAGTAATTCGGCAACTTATGCCGAGGGCCGGCCCTTTCGGCGCGGTTTTTCCAAACTGGACTGAACTTTGCTCAAGTTATTGCGTCTCATCTTTCCAACATGATTTCTTCCTTCGCTTTCGTCTTTATCCCGCCGGGGATGTTTTGGCTTCTTTTCATCGGGGTATTTATTTTTGCGCTCTACGCGCAGGTTCGAGTTTCGCACGCTTACAGCAAAAATTCGCAGGTGCTTTCGCGCGGCGCCATCACCGGCCGCGAAGCCGCGCAGGCCGTGATGAATCAGGCCGGCATTTACGACGTTGAAATTGAGGAAACTGGCGGGCACCTGACCGATCACTACGATCCGTTGCACAAACGCCTCGTGCTTTCATCGGAGAACTATCGCGGCACGAGCCTCGCTGCGCTTGGCGTCGCGGCCCACGAGGCCGGCCATGCCATTCAGCACAAGGTCGGCTATAAACTCCTCGATGTGCGTATGGCGCTCGTCCCTGCGACGCAGTTCGTTTCCCGCATCATTCCCTTCATCATTCTTGGCAGCTGGTTCTTTGTGCGCGGCCTTACCGGCATGATGCTCGACATTGCCATCATCTGCTATGCGGTGCTGACGCTGTTCCAGCTGGTGACGCTGCCGGTCGAATTCGACGCCAGCCGCCGCGCCAAGGTCAAACTGGTCGAACTCGGCATCCTCGACCGCGATGAAATGCCCGGGGTGAACGAAACCCTCAACGCCGCGGCGCTCACCTATCTCGCCGCGTTCATCGGCGCCCTGCTCAACCTCCTTTACCTGCTCTCGCAACGTCGCGACTGAGCTATGCCGATAAAAATGCCGGATTTGCCCAATGTGAACCCGGCTTAGTCGGAAATGGCCTGCGGGGAGTTCAGTTCTTGCTGGGCGTAGCTTTTTTCATACGGCTGAGGCTGCTGCTGCGCACGCTCCTGCTAATCTGGCAGTCTTTGTTTTCTCATATCGGCCATTGTCGACCCTTCTGACGAAGTTTGGGTCTCATATGCACTCGACAATGCACTTCGTGCATGACTCATTTACAATGTTAGATATGAAATAACTCCTTGGATATCCAAAGAAGGCGAAACAACGTGAAGCATGGCCTCACGGAGTTTGCCCTGCCGGGCAAAGCTATTGCCGGCAGTTTTTATTTTAGAGCATGCATGTGCTATCGTTATGAAAACAACTCCTGTACTGACCTTGGTCCGGCTTATTCAAGCTGTTTTTGCCGCTTTGCTCACGGGCATATTGTCGCCTGAAAATATCCACGCGCAGGATTATATGGGCGCGAATGCCGTGCTGCACAAAGTCGAGGAAAGCTGTGCCAAGCCAAATGAAAAACATGAAAAAGACGAACCATCAAAATTGCGGGACGACTTAAAATTGTTCGGTCAAATTTCGGTCCATCTTGCGCCGGCCGAAGCCGCGACGCGGTGGCTGGAATTGGTCGACCGAGCAGCAAAAATTCAGCGGCAATCGGCGCAAAACTATAATCCTTCCGTCATGCCGATCACGGCCGACGATTTGATGAATGTATTACCACCGCCAGCCGTATGGAACGAACTCGCCAAGGCCATCGCTATGCGTCCGCCAGCAAAGGATGGAGGAGATGTTCGAGAGGCGGGGTTACGTTTGCTGGCAGCGACGCTTACAGGCGATGCCGCAGGAAGAAGCCGCGAAATCACAAATATACAAGCAAAAGCCGCAGCAGCAGATCGTCAAAGTGCCTATTTCTACCGCGAAATATTGGGACAGCTTGGCCAAGCTGTTCTAACCACATCGGACGACCCGGACGACATTTTGAAATCACTGGGTTATCAGCTGGCATATACAAATGGACAGGATGTCTGTCGTTTGATGATGCCGAACCTGATTTTGCTGATTGGCGCGGAAAAAGCCGAAGTCTTTTTGCGGAAGGCACTGGTAACCCCCAAGGTCATGCTCGAATTCAGGATGCCCGATGAGACCTCCCGCCTCGCGCAAAAACTGGCGCTGGAACTCATGGATCAACTTAAAACGCCGCAATGGGGGCTGGTTAACTCGCTGGATGCGATCGATCTCTACGAAGCCTTGGATAAACACTTCGGCGGTCAGACCAGCAATTCTATGTCATTGCCGGGGGTTGCCAATGTCGTTCCCGATATCAACCCGATCAATCAGGAGGACGATGATCAAAAATCCAGCGCGGAAATCTATTACATGCTCGGACTCATCAGCAAGAACCGCACGCAGGAGGCTGTTGCCGTCGCAAAACGGCTCAAAGGGCAAAATATAGAATATATGTGCGATGAAGCGTTCAAGGCGATGGAAAATGCCGGATACACCAGCGCACTCGACAATTTTCTCCACGCATTGCTTTCACAGAATCCGACGCTGCCGTTCTGGGATCAATATGTGGAAACTGCCACCCATGCCGGGCAGACCGAACGGATGCTCATTCTGGTACGCGACACCATCACCCACGAGGGTTTGAGCGACAACAAACAAGCCACTCTTCACAAAATCCTTTTCAAAGCCTTGCTAGCGGCGGACGACGTGGATGGGGGTTTGCAGGAGGCCCGTCGATTGATTGCCTTGGATGCCACAAAACAATCAAACAGCGGCTACAACGCAGGAGAACTCGGCATCATGATTACCCAGATTGGCGTACTGCTACAGAAGCCGAAATTGACAGAAGAAGGCATCGGCGTCGCAAAAAAATGGCTGGCGACGCACGCTGACCAAAACTCTTCCAATTGGGAAACCACCAGTATTCTTGTGTCGCTCACCAAAATACTCTTTGAGCTCAAGCGCGGGCCGGAAGCGGAATCCATCCTGACCGACGCTCTGGTCAATGCAGTTCGTACCGGAAATTTGCAGCCCGACTATAGTGGGAATGGGGGAGGCCCCCCCCGTCAAATTCTCGCTGAACTGGTGACGTTGTACTACCAGGCTGGGCGATACGACAATGTGTTGGATTTGCTGGAACAATCGCCGAATTGGAGCGCAAAAGATTTGAGCGAATTATTTGAATTATCATTATGGGGCAATCAGATATCCATGATGCCTTCCCTAGCGGGATCATCGCGATTGCCAATTCCATATTTGGCCGCCAGTTCTCTCGTTGCCAAAGGCCGAAAAGAACAGGCTCAGAAGATCACTGATGCTCTTTTGGACCGGGAACCCGGTTTAGATCGGGGCTACGAGCTGTTGCTTGCTCTCAATGGAGCAAAGGCCATCCCGCGCTTGGACGAATTGTTTGAACGCGATCAATTTGAGGAACGCCCTTTGATTTGGAAGGCGTATTTGCTGCGGCAACAAAACCTTCTCGCCGAAGCCGAGAAAATCCTTCGTCAGGCCATCGCGATTGACCCCACCGACGGGGAGGAAGGGCGCGGTGACCGGCTGCGCGCCTACGCCGAACTTGCCGACGTTTTGGAGGCACGCGGCAATAAAAAGGAAGCCGATTTTTATCATAGAATCGTCAAGGCCGTCCGCTTGTCCGAAGACGCCGACCAGTTTTACATGGCCGGACTTCTGAAACGCGCCGGTGCAATGTATCAGGAAGCATTGAACAGTTTTTCAGATGCTTACTGTATCCAGGCCCGTCTTGCCATCCAGCTTGCCGCCCTCGGCAAAAACGAGGAAGCCGAGGAACATTACCGTCGCGCTTACGAATTG
>DATJYF010000016.1:0-8626 GCA_035499715.1 Opitutaceae bacterium
ATCAGCTGCTGGATCAATCCCAATAGTTGCCGCCGGCCCGGCGTAAGGCACAGCCGATTCAAGGTGCGGAGGGCATTCGCCGACCAACGAATATTTGATCCCGACGGCGGGTTCGGGCACCGGCGGAATGGCCCTACTCCAACTGCCGGCCGCGCCGGAATACGCGGTAATTCAACAGGAGGAAGACGAAGAGGGTTGAGGGGGGCACGGCGACCACGGCCGACCAGATCACATTCAGCCCAATCATCCTCAGGCAGAGTTGGAAGAGCCCCATATTGATGAGGTAGCTCAATCCGGCGGTGAGGAGATATTCGGCCAGCTGCCTCGCCGTGTCGCGCCGCCCGCTCGGCAGCGCCCAGAAACGGTTGAGGGTGTAATGCGTCGATGTTGAGCAGACCCAGGAAAGCGAAAAAGCAAGGTCCGGCCCGAACCAGCGCTTGAAGAAGGCCAGGGTGAGAAACTGCACGCCGGCGGCGGTGCCGCCCACCGTCAGAAACCGGAGAAAACGGCCTTGCGTTTCCCGACTGGTGAGAAGGCGCTTGAACATGATTGTGTCCAAGTGGGCCCGGCCATCGGCTGCAATCCTTATCTCGACGGACGTTCCGCCGGACATCGGGAAAGATTCTGCTCTTGAGCCGCCAGTCGGGCTGCCGCTACAAGAGCATCGCTTCATGAACCTCGTCATCACCGGCACCAGCAGCGGCATCGGCCGCGCGCTGGCCGAGCATTTGTTGCAGTCCGGCCATCAGGTGTGGGGCTTGGCGCGGTCCGGCCAGTCCGCCCTCAGCAGCGAATTTTCCGCCCGCTTTCATCCGGTGCGTTGCGACGTAAGCGACTGGGCGCAGGTCGCCGCGGCGGCGCGGGATATTCATGCCGTCGCTCCGCATCTCGACGGTCTGGTCACCTGCGCGGGTCTGCAAGGCGCGGTCGGCGCGGCCGTGACGCTGGATCCGCTGCAGTGGAGCGCGACGGTCCGGGTGAATCTTGACGGCACGTTCTACGCCGTCCGGGCGTTCCACGAGCTCCTGAGCCGATGCCCGCGCCGCGCCAAAGTTGTCTGTTTTTCCGGCGGCGGCGCGACCAAGGCCCGGCCGAATTTTTCCGCCTACGGCGCGGCCAAGACCGCGGTGGTGCGCCTGGTCGAAACGCTGGCCGAGGAGCTGCACGACGAGCCGCTCGACGTCAATGCGATCGCGCCCGGCGCCATCCCCACGCGCCTGACGGAAGAAGTTCTCCGCCTGGGCCCGGCAGTCGTCGGCGAGGCGGAATATCAGGCGGCATTAAAACAGAAAAGCCCCGCCGACGGCGCCCCACTGGCGCGCGCCCTGCAGCTGGTGGAATTTCTCCTTTCGCCGGCCAGCGATGGTCTCAGCGGCCGCCTGCTCAGCGCACCGTGGGATCCGTGGGAGAAACTTTCCGCCCATGCCGCCGACCTCGGGCCGACCGACATCTACATGCTCCGGCGCGTCCTGCCCGAAGACCGCGGAAAAAACTTCAGCTGAAGCCGGACGACACAAACGAACTCCGGCTTGAATTATTTTCCGGTTGCCGAAGGCTCGACCTCCATGCCAGCCCAGACGTCCCACTCTCTCGGATTCGCCCTCATCGGCTGTGGTTACATCGGCAAGAAGCGCGCCGCCGCGCTCGCCAAGATTCCCGCGACGGCGTTGCACTATGCCTGCGATCTTGATCCTGGCCGGGCGTCGGAACTGGCGCAACTGGTCCCCGGCTGCCGCGCGATCGCCGACCACGCCGCGGTGCTGCGCGATCCGGCGGTGGGCGCTGTGATCGTGGCCACGCTCAACGCCTCGCTTGCGCCCCTGGCGCTCGCCGCCGTCCAGGCCGGCAAGCATGTGCTGGTGGAAAAACCGGGCGCGCTCAACGCGGGCCAGCTCCGCACGCTCCTGGCCGCGGCGCAGAAAAACGCCGTGCGTGTCCGCCTGGGCTACAATCACCGTTTTCATCCCGCCCTGCAGAAGGCGCGCGAATTGACCGATGGCGGGGCGCTCGGTCCGCTCATGTTTCTGCGCGGGCGCTACGGCCACGGCGGCCGCAAAGGCTACGACCGTGAATGGCGCGCCGATCCGAAACGGTCCGGCGGCGGCGAGCTCATCGACCAGGGCGTCCATCTGATCGATCTGGCCGGCTGGTTTCTCGGCCGGTTCACGACCGTTGACGGCCATGCGGCCACCTTTTTTTGGGACATGCCGGTGGACGACAACGCGTTTCTCTCCTTGCGCACCGCCGCCGGCCGGACCGCCTGGCTGCACGTCAGCTGCACGGAATGGAAAAATCTGTTCTCGCTCGAGATCTACGGCCGAAAGGCGAAGATCGCCATCGACGGGCTTGGCGGCAGCTACGGCCAGGAACGCCTGACGTTTTATCAGATGAAGCCGGAAATGGGACCGCCCGACACCACCGTTTGGGAATTTTCCCCCAGCGACGACTCTTGGCTGGCAGAAATGGCCGCGTTCATCGAGGATATCCGGCTCGGGCGCGAACCCGCGCCCGGCCTGAACGAAGGCATTGGCGCGCTCGAAATCGTCGAAACCATCTATCGCAAAAGCGGCTATCCGGTCTCAACCGAAACCTGTTAGCCGCGCCTGGATTCTCCCTCCATGATCATCACTCGCTCCCCCTTGCGCGTCTCCCTTGGCGGCGGCGGCACCGATCTGCCCAGTTACTACCGTGAATTTGGCGGATTCCTCGTCGCCGCGGCCATCGACAAATACGTTTACATTACCAAGCACCGCACGTTTCAGCAGGAAATCATCATCAAGTACTCCAAACTGGAGCGGACGGCGACCGTCGACCAGATCGAGCATCCGATCGTGCGCGAGGCCCTCAAGCTCGTGGGCGTGACCGATCCGCACATCGAGCTCACCGCCATGGCCGACATTCCCGGCGGCACCGGGCTCGGCTCCTCCGGCAGCTTTACCACCGCCCTGCTCAAGGCGCTGCATGCCTACAAAAAAAACCTCATCTCCCCCACCGAGCTGGCCGAGCAGGCCTGCGACATTGAAATCAACAGGCTGGGAGAGCCCATCGGCAAGCAGGACCAGTATATCGCCGCCGTCGGCGGGATCACCGCCTTCACCTTTCATCCGGACGGCCGGGTGGAGTACCGCCCCTGCCAGATCTCCGAGGAAACGCTCTTCAACCTCGAGGACAACCTGCTGCTGTTTTTCACCGGGTATTCGCGCAGTGCCTCGGCCATTTTGAAAGACCAGAACGATCGCTCGAAAAAGAACGACGCCTCCATGCTCGAGAATCTGCACTTCACCAAGGAACTCGGCTACAAGTCCCTGGAGGCGCTGGAGAGCGGAAACCTGGAGGAATTCGCCCGCTTGATGGACGTGCACTGGCAGCGCAAAAAGGCGCGCAGCTCCGGCATGAGCAACCCGCACATCAACGAATGGTATGACCACGCGATGGCCCGGGGCGCGCTCGGCGGAAAACTGATCGGCGCCGGCGGCGGCGGCTTCCTCATGTTCTATGCCGGCGACAAGAAAAGGCTGCGCCACGCCATGCGGGAAAAGGGGCTGCAGGAAGTCCGCTTCCGTTTCGATTTCGAGGGCACCAAGGTGGTCGCCCAAAACTGAGCCGCCGATGCCCGCCGATTTGACCGTTGCGATTCTCGCCGGCGGACTGGCCACGCGCCTCCGCCCCATCACGGAAAAAATTCCCAAGCTGCTGGTCGAGGTGGCGGGCGAACCTTTCTTTTCGCATCAGCTCCGGCTGCTCAGGCGCAACGGCCTCACCCGGCTGGTGCTCTGCGTCGGCCATCTGGGGGAGAAGATCGTCGAACAGTACGGCGACGGCGCAAAATTCGGCGTGCGGATCGAGTACGCCTTCGACGGTGCGAAACTGCTCGGCACCGGCGGCGCGCTCATCCAGGCCCTGCCCAGGCTCGGCGAGGCGTTCTATGTGCTCTACGGCGACTCGTACCTGCCCCTCGATTATCGCGCGGTCGGCGACGCATTTCTGGCTTCGGGCAAGCCGGGATTGATGACGGTCTACGAAAACCAGGAGCGTTACGACACGAGCAACGTCTGGTTCGAGGCGGGGGAAATCAAAGTTTACGACAAGAAAAACAAAATTCGGCAGATGCACCACATTGACTACGGGCTCGGCGTGTTCCGCCCGGCGGCCTTCGCCGGTTGGGCCCGGGATGCGGCCGTGGATCTGGCCGACGTCCAGACGGCGCTGGCCCGGCAGGGCCGCCTGGCCGGGTATGAAGTCGGGTCGCGTTTCTACGAAATCGGCTCCCCGGCGGGTCTGGCCGAGCTCGACCGGCTTTTGCGCGCCGGCCGGATTGACGGTTGAGCCATTTCTTTCTTTTCAATTTTCCGAATCTGCCAATTTTCTTCGCATGTCCTACGCCAGCCAGCATCTGCGGGAAACCGCCGAGATCGTGGCCAAGATCAATCCGGCCGACTGCGAAAAATGCGTCGCCGAACTGCGGGCGGTGCGCGAGCGCGGCGGCCGGCTTTTCATCCTCGGCGTGGGCGGCAGCGCGGCCAATGCCTCGCATGCGGTGAATGACTTCCGCAAAATCGCCGGCCTGGAATGCTACGCGCCCACGGACAACGTCTCCGAATTGACGGCCCGCACCAACGATGAAGGTTGGGCCAGTGTTTTCGTCGAATGGCTTCGCGGCTCGCGGCTCGGCGCCAAGGACGCGCTGCTCGTCTTCTCCGTCGGCGGCGGCAGCCTGGAAAAAAACGTCTCGCCCAATCTCGTCACCGCCGTCCAGCTCGCCAAACAGGTCGGCGCCCGCGTCCTCGGCGTCGTCGGAAAAGACGGCGGCTACACCGCCAGGGTGGCCGACGCCTGCGTCATCGTGCCGACGGTCAATCCCGCCAACGTCACGCCGCACAGCGAGGCCTTCCAGGCCGTGGTCTGGCACCTCTTCGTGTCGCATCCCGATTTGAAAATCAATCAGACGAAATGGGAGAGCGTCGCGAGCAAGCCGTGAGGGCGGCCGGGATCTCCCTCCGCCGGCCGGCGCCTTGATCCACCATGCCGCCCCGCCCCGCCGTTTTTCTCGACCGCGACGGCACCCTCAACGTCCAGATCGTGCGCGAGGGCCGGCCCTTCCCGCCCCAGATGCTGGATGAATTCCGGCTTTTCCCGGAAGTGCCGGAAGCCTGCCGGGAACTCAAAGCGGCCGGCTTCGCGCTCGTCGTCGCGACCAACCAGCCTGATGTCGGCCGCGGCCGTCAATCACAGGCCGTGGTCGAGGCCATGCACGACCGGCTGCGGCAGCTGGTGCCGGACATCGAGCGCATCGAAGTCTGCTATGATTCCGGGCAGGGCGAGCCTTCCCCGCGGCGCAAGCCCGCCCCCGGCATGCTGCTCGATGCCGCCGCCGCGCTGGGCTTGGATTTGGCGCGCTCCTGGATGGTGGGGGACCGCTGGCGCGACATCGACTGCGGCAGGCGGGCGGGCGTCCGCACGGTTTTCATCGATCGCGGCTACGCGGAAACAAGGCCGGCCGAACCGGATTTTACGGTGAGAAATTTTGCCGAAGCCGGCCGGATTATCCTTGCCCATCTCTGAGCGCAAAACCTGACTCTCCGGATGAAATCGCTGGCCGATCTCAAGGTGCAGATTTATGCTGACGGTGCCGACAAGGCCGGCATCCTCGACCTTTACGCGAAGCCCTATATCAAGGGTCTTACGACCAACCCGACGTTGATGAACAAAGCGGGGATTCGGGATTATGAAGCGTTCGCCCATGACATTTTAAAAACCGTCACCGCCAAGCCCATTTCCTTCGAGGTGTTTTCCGACGAATTTCCGGAGATGAAAAGGCAGGGGCTCAAAATCGCCGGTTGGGGCGAGAACGTTTACGTCAAGATTCCCATCACCAACTCCCGCGGGGAATCGTCGATTCCGCTCATCCGCGAACTCGCGCAGCAGAACGTTCGGCTCAACATCACCGCCATTCTCACCCTGGCCCAGGTCGGCGACGTCGCGGCTGCGCTCAACCCCGCGGTGCCTTCGATCGTCTCTGTTTTTGCCGGCCGCATCGCCGATACCGGCGTCGATCCCATGCCGATCATGCGCGAGTGCCGGCCGCTGCTCAAGCATCAGCCCAAGGCCGCCCTGCTCTGGGCCAGCGTGCGCGAAGTGTTGAACATCATCCAGGCCGAGGCCTGCGGCTGCGATGTCGTGACGGTGCCGCACGACATCCTGGGCAAGGCCGCCAAACTCCTGGGGCTGGACCTCACCGCGCTTTCGCTCGATACCGTCCGGATGTTCGCCAAGGATGCCGCCGCCGCGGGCTTCAAGCTCTAACCCCGGTTCCGCCGCCGACCGGCCTTGGACCGGCAAACTGATGCGGCTTGCCCTGCCTATCTCCGCAACCAATGTTTGCTTTGCGCGTATGACCAGCCGCCTAAAGGCCCCTCGTCCGACGATTCCGCCCGCCACTCATAATTGCTTGCGGCAAAGACTCAAAGCGCGGCAATGAACCCGTCGGAACCGTCTGCTTTTCCCTCTCTGGAAATAATTCGCGCCGAATTACTCCGCAGAGGGGATCTGGGATGTTCTCCGGCCGATTTGCGCCTGGAACTTATTCCCGGAAATCCGCTCCGGCACGATTTTTTTTCGCGGGCCGGTTTTCGTGTCGTCGCGGGCGATCGAACCTTTTTCCGGCTCGTGGTGGGGCGGGCGCTGGGGCCATTGTGGGAACGCGCCCAAGCCTTTGCCGGTGCCTGTCCGGACATCGCCTGCCGGCCGCTGTTTTATCACCGCGCCGGAGAGTGGGATTATCTGGCCGAGGAATTTTTTGAAGGCCGGGAGGTGGATGAGCTGGTGCGGGAAGGACGGCGGACGGCGGCGGACGCCGTCGTCTGCGCGGAAAAAATCTTGGCGGCTTTGGAGCGCACCCAGCAACCTTCCACCCTGGAAGCGGCGGCGCAGGAGCTCGATCGGCTGTTCACGCAGGTTTGCGCCCTGCCGTTTCTCGCCGGGTTTGATCAAACTCTGCTGCAAGAGGCCGTGTTTCCTTTTGTCCGGGCCGGCGCACTGGCCGGTCCCTTTCACACCCGCTGGACCAACGGAGATCTGATCCCGCGAAACGTGCTGGTGGATCCGCACGGCAATGTCCGGTTGATTGATTACGAGTTTGCCGGCCGGACCCATTTCTTTGCCGAAGATGCCTGGAGATGGCGCATTTTCTCGACCTTGCCGCCCGAAGCCCGGGAACTGCCGGGATTGGGCGATATTTCAAAACAGCCGTGGGTGGAGGCGCTCCATCTTTTGCGGCAAATTGTGCTGGCCCATGAGGTCAACGGAACCCGGCAGGCGGCGAGTGATTCGCGGCCGGCCCTTGACCGGCTTGCCGGACTGGCTGCAACGCAGGCCGAGCACCATCACAGCGTGTTTCTGCAACGCCTCGCCGCCATGCCCGCCGCCGAGGCGCGGCTGGCGGCCGAGCTGGAGAAATACCTCGGCCTGATTGCCAGACTGGAAGAAGCCGGCCGGGAAAAAGATACGGTGAACGCCGATACGCTCGACTTGAGCCGGGCCGTCGTCGGCGACGCCCTTCAGGAGATCACGCGCCTGCGTCACTTGCTCTACCAGCGCGAGGAAAAAATTCGCAACATGCAGCAGTCGGTTTCCTGGCAGGCGACGGCTCCGCTGCGCGCGGCCCGCCGCCAGCTGCTGGATCGCTACCGTCCCAGGCCGCCCGCGACGACCGATCCCGCCCGGATGCCCGCCATCGACTTTTGTCATTCGCCGCGCGATTTCGA
This sequence comes from Opitutaceae bacterium, assembly GCA_035499715.1. GTDB lineage: Bacteria > Verrucomicrobiota > Verrucomicrobiia > Opitutales > Opitutaceae > DASRHD01. The sequence continues at coordinate 7,764 of DATJYF010000016.1, forward strand.
CGACATCTCTCCCATCCTGCGCTTCGGGATCGATCACCCGCATTCTTGGGACACTGCCGCCGGCGCCATCCAGGTGAAAGGCTGGTGCTTTGCCGCCGACAAGATCGGCATCAGGGACATTCGCGCCCGCATCGGGAACCAGGTTTATCCGGGCACTTACGGCCAGCCCCGTCCGGATATTGCCTCGCGGCATCCCCAGTATCCTCAGGCCCAACACTGCGGCTTCACCATCGATCTGACCCTCGAACCCGGCAACCGGCATCTGGTCATCGAAGCCGGCGACGAGCATGGAAAATGGCAGCGCCTCCTGACCCGCCGTCCAGGCAGACATATCAGCGACGACTATGCCCGGTGGGTGCGCGATTTCGACACCCTGACCTCCGAGGCCGTCGACCGCATCCGCGCCCGCCTGCAAACCCTGCCGCACCGCCCGCTTGTTTCGGTCGTCATGCCGGTTTTTAACACGCCGGAGAACTGGCTCCTGCGCGCCATCGAATCGGTCCGCACCCAGATCTATGAGCCATGGGAGCTTTGCATCGCCGACGACGCCTCCACCGCGCCGCACGTCCGTCCCCTGCTGGAAAAGGCCGCCCGCGACGACCCCCGCATCAAAGTTGTGTTTCGCGAGGCCAACGGCCACATCTCCGCGGCCTCAAATTCCGCCCTCGCTCTGGCCGGCGGCGAGTTCATCGCCCTCCTCGATCACGACGACGAATTGCGCCCGCATGCGCTCGCTTGCGTCGCCTTCGAGCTGGCCCGGTTTCCCGAAGCCAATCTCGTCTACAGCGACGAGGACAAACTGAGCGAAACCGGTTTCCGCTTCGGTCCGTACTTCAAGCCCGACTGGAATCCGGACCTCTTTC
>DATJYF010000017.1:0-15371 GCA_035499715.1 Opitutaceae bacterium
GGAGAATTTTGACTTCTTCAGGGGTGAAGGACTCCTGGACCTTCGTGCGCAGGCTGTCGCTGTTGAGGTCTTCCAAATAGGTGTTGAGGTCGATGTCGGACTTGACGGAAGGGTCGACCACGCCCTCCGTGGTGATGACGCGCTCCGGTTTTTCAAATTCCATCGTGGCGCGCGACTGGTACAGCTTGGGCTGGCGCAGCTGGTAATATCCGAGCAGGAGGGCGACCGCCACCGCCAGCGGCAGGGCGATCCAGAAGCGCTCGCGCATGATGATGTAGTAATCGCGCAGCGTGCGGCGCTCGACGGCATCGTCATCCTTGCCATGCAGCGGCTTGGGCGGTGGAGGCTTGGGGTTGGAGTCTGGCATCGCGATTAGATAATGCTTTCCGGAACGTAAACGATGTCGCCGGGCTGAAGCTGCAGCGAGCTGTCGTTGGGGTTGGCGGGCTTCTTGCCCTTGATGATGCTTTCGACGTCGACCGAGTAAGTGGTTTTCTGGCCATCGGGCGAGGTGCGCGTGATGGTGACGGCCGTGCCTTTGGCAATGTCAGTGAGGCCGCCGGCCTTGATGACGAGGTCGACCACGGTCATGGTCGATTCAATCGGCAGGGGATAGCGGCCCGGGTTGCGCACCTGGCCTTCGATGGAAACTTCGCGGGCCGCGTATTCTTCGACGGTGATGGTGACCTGCGGATTGCGCAGGAAACGGCCGTTGCGATAGGCGTCTTCGATGGCCTTCTGGGCTGCGCTCACGGTGAGGCCGGCCACTTTGACTTCGCCGACGAGCGGGAGATTGACGTTGCCGTTGGCATCGATGCGGACGATGCTGGAAAGATCGTCTTCCTGATAGACGGCGATGCGCAGGCGGTCGGTTGTGGTCAGGGTGTAGCTGGCAATCGGGTTGCCGGGCACGCCGGGGGCAGGCGGCGGAGCCTCTCCGCGAAGCGCGGAGCCCATGGCCAGAAGTCCGACAACGACGGCAGAAAGAAACGGCAATCGACGGGGAAAATCCATGGCGGCAGGCTTAAAAACGGACGCTCACTGTCACGCTGAGCGTGTGCCGGATAAAATCCGAAAAACTCAGCGTCGACCAGTTTTCATAATACGTGTAACTAGTCGAGACTTTCAGATTGTCGGTGATGCTGTAGTCGACGCCGGCGTTCCAGCCGAAGTCCGTGTCGCGCCGTCCGCCGCCGGACGTGCCGAGAAAGCGGGTATGCCCGCCGTTGATTCCGGCATTGAAGGAGAGCTTGGCGTTCATGGCAAAGGTGCCGATCAGGCTGGCGTTGGTGGTGTCGACCGAGCTGTTGGTCGAGGTAGCGCTGAAATACTGGGACAGGTCGCCGGTGACCTTCACCCGCCGGCTCAAATTCCAGGTCAGGGCGACGGATTCGGTAAGCGATCCCGTGCTGTGATCGGACGATCCGTGCGGCTCCAGCAGGGCATAACCGGCGCTGACCGTGCCATTGAGCTTGGGCAGGATCTTTCCATCCAGGCCGACGTTGAAGGTGTGCTCATCGAAACTCCGGTTGCGCGAAGTCTCCTGGAGGCGGAAATTGTAGCCGGCGAAAAAATCGCGGGCGGAGTTGATGCTGTAAAACAGATTTGCGCCCGCGCTGTAGCCGGTCAGGTCGACCAAGGTGGGCGTGTGGATGTAATCCTGCCGGTTGTAGTCGAGATTGCCGGCGATGCTGTAGCGGTCGTTGACGCGGTAGCGCGTGTTAAAGCCGGCGTCGTAGGTCCAGGAGAGGGCGCGCACGCCGGCCAGGATGTCGGCCTGGCTCTGCCGGGCGGCCTGCAGCGTCAGGTCGGCGGAGGCGCGCTCGTCATTGGCGCTGAATTCGCCCTGAAAATGCGGATCCGAAAAATCCTCCGAGCTGAACTTGTCGAAGCGTGAGGTGGAAAGGCCGGCGGAGGCGTCGGCGGAAATGATGCCGGCGTGCCGTTTGTATTCCAGGCCGGCACCGCCCGAATAAATCGTATCGGAGTGGGCGGAGCTGTTGGCAAAGATGTTCGAATCAAAGACCATGCCCGCGTTTCCCGTCACGAAGAGCTGGTCATGACCGTCGTTGAAGGTGAGGAGCGCATGCGCCGGCGCCGGAAAAATTCCGCCGACGACCAACGCGAGCAGGAGGGCGCGGGAAAAGGGAGCAGCTCGCATGGAGGCGGGGAGCAGGGTGCGACGTTATTGCTTTAGAGCGGACGGGCTGACGGTGAAATCGACCGGTTTGTCGGCAGGAACGACGGCGGCGGCCTGGATGTCTTGCGTCTCCTCTCCATTTGGGCCCGGACGGTTCACGACTTCGAAATACACCGTCCGTTTGGCGATGCAAGCCAGAGAAACCCGGTCATCCAAAAATTTTTTCCGGTCATCGGGAATCGGACCGGCGTGGACAATGGTGGAATGATCCGTCGCATCCGCCCGGATGATGGCTTCCTGGCCGCCATGCAGGATTTCGCCGGCGTCGCCGCTGGCGGCGTGGATCGTCACGTCGCCGTCGAGGACCGAAACACGTGTCTCGTAGTTGCCGACTTCGATCACGATTTTATTGCCGCGGATGTCGATGATCGCCTGCGGGGTGGTGTAAACCATGTTGCTGCCGGCGGCGAGCCGGCTCGTGCACAAGCCGATGACGCCATAGGAAAGATGCGCTTCCGTCTGCGAGACCGAAGGCTCCGTCTCCAGGTCATAACGATTGGGCGTGAACGGCTCCTGGATGAATTTTTTGACGCTGAGGCGGGTGTTCCCGTCGAGGTAAATGCCTGTGCCGTTGGAATAGACCATCGAATCGTTCGACTCGTTCGCCGTCAGAATCGTGGATCCCTGGGCGTCGAACACCGCTTTTTTGGACAACGGCGTGATGGCATCGCGCGTGTTGAGGTCCGCCTTGCCCTTCAAATCAGAGACATAAAGTTTGCTGGTCGGCCCGCCGATCGCTGCCAGGCAGGGGGCGGAAAAGGCGCAGGCCATGACCACTGCCACGACAACCGCGCTGAAGGAAAAACGATGGGGAGTTTTCATGGCGAAGAATAACATCGGTTCATTTTTAAGGTTTTTTAAGACCGATTCCCGCAGCCAGCAAAGGACGGGCACCGATCTTGGAAACGATTGTAGCCTGTTGTACGGTTAGATACAAAAAAATAGAGGCGATGTCTAGGGAATTAACCCTATATTTCAAAAAATTGTCAATTATATGACAATTCTATTGTACAACGAGATTTAAAATTTTCCCGGGTACGAAAACAACGCGGCGAATCGCTTTTTCGGCGAGATAAGGAGCCACCCGCGGATGTTGCGAGGCCAGACGCACGGCTTCGTCCTGCAAAATTCCGACGGGAACGGACAGTTCGGCACGGTGCTTGCCGTTGATCTGGACAACCAGCGTGACCTCGGCGGCGGTGAGCTGCGCGGGGTCGAACTGCGGCCAAGGTGCGAATTGGATGGAGGGCTTTTCGCCCAGCCGTTCCCACAGTTCTTCCGCCAAATGCGGCGCGAACGGCGCCAGCAGCTGCAGGAAAGCGAGCACCGTGCGGCGGTTGACCTGCGGCTCGGCCTGAAGCGCGTTGTTGAATTCCATCATCGCAGAAATGGCGGTGTTGAAGCGGAGCGCCTCGATGTCGTCGCCGACCTTTTGGATGGTCTTGTGCAGGAGCTTCTCGAGGGCGGGCGAATCGGCGGCCGGATCGGAGATCTTTGCGTTCACGGCGCCATCCGGCCCGATGCAGTTGCGCCAGACTTTCTGCAGGAAGCGGTGCACGCCCTCGATGCCGCGCGGATTCCACGGCTTCATCGCTTCGAGCGGACCGAGGAACATTAAATAAAGCCGCAGCGTATCCGTGCCGTGGCTGGCGATGATGGTGTCGGGATTGACGACGTTGCCGCGGCTCTTGGACATCTTCTCGCCGTCCTCGCCGAGAATGATGCCCTGGTGAAACAGTTTTTCGAACGGCTCGGCTTGCGGCACGGCGCCGAGGTCGAACAGCACCTTGTGCCAGAAGCGGGCGTAGAGAAGGTGGAGCACGGCGTGCTCCGCGCCGCCGACGTAAAGGTCGGGCACGCCCCAGTAGGCGAGGAGCTTCGGATCAGCAAAGGCGCGGTCATTGTGCGGATCGACAAAGCGGAGGTAATACCAGCACGAGCCGGCCCACTGCGGCATGGTGTTGGTCTCGCGCCGGCCGCGCACCCAGGCGCCGCCGTTGGGCTTCGGCTGCGCCGCGGGCACGGCTTCGCCGGTCTCGAAATTGAACCAGATTTCGAGCCAGTCGGTGACGTTGGCCAGCGGACTCTCGCCGGTGCCGCTGGGCAGGTAGCTCTGCGTCTCGGGCAATCTCAACGGCAGCGCATCCTCGGACACGGGCAGGGCGAAAAGCGTCCGGCCTTCGCCGGCAAATTTCACCGGCTCCGGCGGCAGGAAGTCCTTGCGCGTCAGCGCGGCACGACAGTAGTCGCTTTCCTCGACCCAGACGATGGGGAACGGCTCGCCCCAGTAGCGCTGGCGCGAAAACAGCCAGTCGCGGAGCTTGTAATTCACCTTGGCTGAGCCGAGGTTTTTCTCTTCAAGCCATGCGGTGATTTTTTTGCGGGCTTGTCGGGAGGTCAACCCGTCAAGAAAATCGGAATGGATCATCTTCCCTTCGAGGGAAAGCTGCACATCAACTTCTTTGATTTCGCCATTTACCGGGATTCGGAGCAGTTCATTTGTCATTTTCCCATCGGGAACGTTGCCGTCGATTATGGGCTTAATGGGAAGATTGAAAGTGCAAGCAAACTCGTGATCACGAAAATCGTGCGCCGGCACGGCCATGATCGCGCCGGTGCCGTAACCCATCAGCACGTAGTCGGCGATCCAGATCGGAACGCGTTCGCCGTTGACCGGATTGATCGCGAACGAGCCGGTATCCACGCCGGATTTTTCCTTGGCGAGATCGGTGCGCTCGAGATCGCTTTTGCCCGCGGCTTTTTTCCGGTATGCTTCGACGGCGTCGCGTCGCGCGGGCGCGGTGAGCGCGGCGACCAGCGGATGCTCGGGCGCGAGCACCATGTAGGTGCAGCCGAAGAGCGTGTCCGGCCGGGTGGTGAAAATTTTCAGCGGGCCGAGCGCCTTGTTTTCCAGCCCGAACAAGACCTCGGCGCCTTCGCTGCGGCCGATCCAGGCCTCCTGCATGCGCTTGGTCGAATCAGGCCAGTCGAGATCCTTCAGGCCGGCCAGCAATTGCTCGGCGTAGGCAGTGATGCGCAGCACCCACTGGCGCAGGTTGCGGCGTTCGACGGGGAAGCCGCCGACCTCGCTCTTGCCGTCCACGACCTCCTCGTTGGCCAGCACGGTCTTCAGTTCCGGGCACCACCAGACGGGCCGCTCATCGACGTAGGCCAGCCCGCGCTTGAACAGCTGCAAAAAAATCCACTGCGTCCAGCGATAGTAACGCGGATCGGTCGTGTCGATTTCGCGTTCCCAGTCATAGCTGAAGCCGAGCGCCTTGATCTGGCGGCGGAAGTTGGCGATGTTGTTTTGGGTGTTGGCCGCCGGGTGCGTGCCGGTTTTGACCGCGTGCTGCTCGGCCGGCAGGCCGAACGCGTCCCAGCCGATGGGATGGAGGACGTTGAAGCCGCGCGTCCGCCGGTGCCGCGCGATGATGTCCGTCGCCGTATATCCTTCCGGGTGACCGATATGCAGACCCGCACCGGACGGGTAGGGAAACATGTCGAGCACGTAATATTTCGGTTTCGCCGGGTCGTTGGGGGCGCGGAAGGGGCGATTTTTTTCCCAGAATGATTGCCAATGCGGCTCAATTTTGGAAAACTCGTAATCTTTGCTGTCAGTTGCCATCGCGTGAAACCTTCCACTGTGAACGATTGCCCCGCACCGTCAATCATCGTCAGGCCCGCGCGTTCGCCGCACCGAGCGCCGTCGGCGTGACGTCATTCAGGAGTGCAATAACCCGCTTATGTTTACCGGCATTGTTGAGGAAACGGGACAAGTCATCGCCTTCGCGCCCGCCGCGGAGGGCTGGCGCCTGCAAATCGCCGCCGCCGCCGCCCGCCGCGACGTCGCCCTCGGCGACAGCGTCGCGGTCAACGGCTGCTGTCTCACCGTCGTGGCGGCGGACGCGCGGCATCTTTGCTTTGATGTGCTCGAGGAGACGCGCCGCCTGACCAATTTCGAGGCGCTGCGGCCCGGCGCGGCGGTCAACCTCGAGCGCAGCCTGCGGTTTGACGGCAAGGTCGGCGGCCACTTCGTCACCGGGCACATCGACGCGCAGGGCGTGATCGAGACCTTCGAGGCGCGCGGCAAGGATTTTTACCTGCGTACGCGCGCGCCCGCCGGCACCGGCCGCTATCTTGTGCCCAAGGGCAGCATCGCGATCGACGGCATCTCGCTCACGGTGGCCGAGGTGGATGGCGACGCGTTCGCCGTCTGGCTCATTCCCCACACGCGCAAAGTCACCAATTTGCGCGAACGCAGCGTCGGCGAACGCGTCAATTTGGAATTCGACTTGCTCGGCAAGTACGTGGAAAAGCTGCTGGTCAAACCTTGATGCATGCCGTCCTCACCGCGCTTACCGATGAGTTGAAACGTCTCAAGGCGGACGGCGTCACCACCGTCTCCGTGTCGGATGAAAGCCTGGCGGCCCTGCGCACCCTGGCAGCGCGCGGGAGGAAACCATCGGTCGCGGCGGATGTCCCGGTTGCCGCCGTGTCCCAAGCCCAAAAAGCACCGTTGTCCGCGTCGTCCGCCTCCATTGCGGCTGCCCCGTCGCTGCCTGCGCCGCCGGAAGTCAGGCTGCCGCCGGGCGACAAACGCGCGCAATGGGCGGCGCTGCGTGAGCGCGTGCTCAACGACGAAACCTGCCGGGCGCACGTGCGGCCGGGCAAGCAGGTCGTGTTTGGCGTGGGCAGCCTCGAGGCGCGGATTTTTTTCTGCGGCGAAGCGCCCGGCGCGGAGGAGGAGCAGCAGGGCGAGCCGTTTGTCGGGCCGGCCGGCCAGCTGCTCGACCGGATGATCCAGGCGATGGGGCTGCGGCGCGAAGAGGTTTACATCGGCAACATCATGAACTGGCGGCCGGAGACGGGCGCCGCGTTCGGCAACCGCCCGCCCACGGCCGACGAGATCGCCTATTGCCTGCCGTATTTGCGGGCGCAAATCGAGATCGTCGATCCGGCGCTGATCGTCGCGCTCGGCGCGACCGCGGCGAAGGGCCTGTTCGGCGCGGACAGTTTCAAGTCGCTCGGCGAAATTCGCGGTCAGTGGAAACAGTTTGCCGGAAAACCTGTCATGGTGACCTACCATCCGTCGTACCTGCTGCACAACGACACCCGCCGCGCCAAGCGCGCGGTGTGGGAGGATATGCTCAAGGTCATGGAACGCGCCGGCCTGGCCATCGGCGACAGGCAGCGCGGCTACTTTTTGGAAAAATGAAACTATCCTCCACGATCCTGCTGGTCTTGGGATTCTGTACCTGGGCGGCCGCGGCCCGCGCCGACGAGGATGCGCCGTTCGATTTCGATACGCTGCGCTATCGTGCGAAACTGCTCGCGGCCAAGCCCTATGTGCAGCCGGTGTCCGACATTCCGGCGTCGCTGCTCAAACTCAGCTACGACCAATACCGCGACATCCGTTTCCGGCCGGAAAAGGCGTGGTGGAAGCGGGACGGGCTGCCGTTCCAGTTGCAGTTCTTTCATCCCGGGTTCAGTTTCAGCCAGCCGGTGCAGATCTCCGAGGTCGTGAACAAGACGCCGCAGCTCATCCCCTTCGACCCCGCGCTCTTCGATTATGGAAAAAACACCGGCCTCGGCCGGATTCCGGCCGACATGGGCTTCGCCGGCTTCCGCATTCACTATCCGCTCAACCGTCCCGACTATCTCGACGAACTCGCGGTTTTTCTCGGCGCCAGTTATTTCCGCGCCCTCGGCCAGCACATGCTTTACGGGCTGTCCGCGCGCGGCCTGGCGGTGAATTGCGGCGAACCCGGTGGCGAGGAATTTCCGGTCTTTCAGGAGTTTTGGCTGAAGAAACCCGCGCCCGACGCGAAGCAGATCGTGATCTATGCGCTGCTCAACAGTCCGAGCGTGGCCGGCGCCTATGAGTTCACCATCGTGCCCGGCGTCGAAACCGTCATGGAGGTGCGGGTGACGCTTTACTGCCGCACGGAAATAAAATCGCTCGGCCTCGCTCCCCTGACGAGCATGTTCTGGCACGGCGAAAATTCGCAGGGCAACTTCGACGACTATCGGCCGGAGGTCCACGATTCCGACGGACTGCAGATCATGCGCGGCAATGGCGAATGGGTCTGGCGGCCGCTGGTGAATCCGGCCCAGGTCACCGTGGCCTCGTTTGCCGACGAAAACCCGCGTGGCTTCGGCCTGCTGCAGCGCGACCGCGACTTCAATCATTATCAGGACCTCGAAGCCCTCTATCAGCTCCGACCCAGCGCCTGGGTCGAACCGGTCGGCGCCTGGGGCCGCGGCAGCGTGCGCCTGGTCGAGCTGCCGACGCCGGACGAGTCCAACGACAACATCGTCGCCTTCTGGGTGCCGGAGAAACTCCCGCCCGTCGGCGAGCCGATCGATTACGCCTACAAGCTGCACTGGTTCATGGAGACCCAACCGGGCGGCATTCATCCGCCCGCCGGCTATGTCGTGGCCACACGCCTCGGCCGCAGCAAGACCTACGAGACGGATTTGCAGCGCTTTGTGGTGGATTTCGACGGTCCCTATCTGCACGGGCGCCGTTCCGATCCGGAAATCCAGCCGGTCATCACCGTCGGCGCGGGCGCAAAACTCATGAGCAGCACGCTGGAAAGCAATCCCTACAACGGCACGTGGCGGGTCGCCTTCGCCCTCAAGCCCGACGGCAGCGGCCGCCCGGTCGAACTCCGTTGCTTCCTGCAGCGGCCGCCTCATATTCTCACCGAGACATGGAGCTACCTCTGGAATCCGTAGCCGCACCGCTGAGCAATTTCCGGCCGAAAACCGGGTCGATGGAGGCCTGGAACGCCGCCTACGTCCGGGTGGAGGATTATTTGCGCGCCCACCGCATCCACAACCGGCTGCACCAAAGCCGCCTCATCCAGAAAATCCTCGAGCGCGCCGCCCGCCGCCATGCCGAACACCCCGCGCTCGATCCCACCACGCTCGCCGCCGAGGAAACCGAGGCCTTGATGGACGAGTGGTTCGGCAAGGTGCTGGGCGATTCCGGCCAGCCGCACGAACGCCTGGCCATCAACGGCCGGCTCGCCCTCCTGCTCGCCAACGGCCCGCAGAAGTGGCCTTACGCCTTTCTCGACGGAGACAACATCCCCCCGGATTTTGCCCGGGCCCTGCAGGCCGGCTTCATCCAGGCCGGCCCCGACCTCGCCGTCTCGAGCATGGTGCCGCGCCCGATCGAGCTCGGAGCCATCAGCGAAGTCGCCGGCGAGACGCTGGAGCGCTTCGAGCGTTGGCCGCTGCTGCGCACGCTCTTTTTGTGGGCGCTTTTTCTCGCCGCCCTCGCGCTGATTTTCCGCGCCACCCGCTGAGGTCGCCCTTCTCGGCTCCGTCATGCAGCTTTTCGAGGCAGACCGCCCCTCCGCCCGCCGGAACCAACGGCGCCGCTTCCTGTTTTTTTCCGGCCTCTTCGTCCTGGTCAGCCTCGCCACCTGGTTCATGGCCGACCTGCTCTGGCGGGACGGCGTTTCCCTCACCGGCGTCGCCATCCTGCTGCTTTTCGTCGTGCTCTTCGCCCACGTCGCCACCGGCTTTTGCCTGGCGATGATCGGCTTCTACGTCATCAACCGCGGCGGCGATTCCTCCCGGATCACACGCTCGGTCGACTGGGAGGCTGAACCGCCGCTCGCCGGCACCGCCGTCGTCATGCCGGTGTTCAACGAGGACGTGAGCCGCATCTTCGAGGCCGTGCGCGTGATTTTCCGCTCCGTCGAGGAGACGAAAAAACTCGAGCATTTCGACTTCTTCATCCTCAGCGATTCCAACGAGCCGAATCAATGGATCCAGGAGGAAGTCGCCTGGCTCGAGCTCTGCAAGCAAGTGGGGGGATTCGGCCGGATCTTCTACCGCAAGCGCCGCCAGGCGATCAACAAGAAGGCCGGCAATATCGCCGATTTTCTCCGGCGCTGGGGCCGCCGCTACCGCTATTTCGTCGTGCTCGACGCCGACAGCCTCATGACCGGCCGCGCCCTCGTGCAGCTCGTGGCCATGATGGAAAAAAATCCGCGCGTCGGCATCATCCAGACCGCGCCACGCATCATCAACGGCGAGACGCTTTACGCCCGCATCCAGGCGTTTGCCAACCGCCTGTACAGCCCGCTCTTCCTCGCCGGCCTGAATTACTGGCAGCAGGGCGACGGCAACTATTGGGGCCACAATGCCGTCATCCGTGTCCAGCCGTTCATGGACCATTGCGCGCTCCCCGCCTTGCCCGGCAGCGAGCCGTTCGGCGGCCGCATCCTTTCGCACGACTTCGTCGAAGCCGCGCTCATGCGCAAAGCCGGCTGGGCGGTCTGGCTCGCCCACGACGTCGAGGGCACCTACGAGGAAGGCCCGCCCACGGTCATCGACAACGCCAAGCGCGACCGCCGCTGGTGCCAGGGCAACCTCCAGCACACCTGGCTGCTCACCGCGCGCGGGTTTCATCCCATCAACCGCCTCCACCTGCTCTTCGGCGTGCTCGCCTACGTTTCCTCGCCGCTCTGGCTGCTGTTTCTCATCCTCGGCACGATCCATCTTTTGAATACGCTGAAAATGCCGGGCCTGAACGTGCTCCGTCCCGAGGACGTGACCCGGCTTTTCGGCTACATGATCGAGGTGCCCGAGGCGCTCACCCTTTTCGCCCTGACCATGCTGCTGCTCTTTCTGCCCAAGCTTCTCAGCGTCATTCTCACCCTGCAGGATCGGATCGAGGCGGAAAAATTCGGCGGCCGGCTGCGCCTTGCCCTCAGCGCCCTGTTCGAGACGTCCGTCTCGGTGCTGCTCGCGCCGGTGAACATGATGTTCAACAGCAAATTCGTCATCTTCACGCTGCTCGGTCAGGGCGTGTCCTGGATTCCACAGCGCCGTGGCTCCAACGACAACGAGGACTGGCGTGAGGCCATCCTGACCCATGGCGGCCATACGGTTTTCGGCCTGGTCTGGGGCGTCTCTACCCTCGTGCTGCTGCCGTCTTTTTTTTGGTGGCTCAGTCCGGTCATTGCCGGCCTGGTCTTTTCCATTCCGCTCTCGATTTTTCTCAGCAAGGCCGGCCTCGGCCGCCGCGCCCGGCAGCTCGGGCTGTTTCTCACGCCGGAAGAGACGCAGCCGCCGTACGAGCTCAGACGCCTCCGCCAGAATCTGGCCGAGTGTTACAAGCGCCTCACGCCGATCGAGCCGCTGCGCGACGACTACGGTCTGCTCCAGGCCGTGCTCGATCCCTACATCAATTCGATGCACGTCGCCCTGCTGCGCCACCGCCGCCCGAGCGAGGAGGCGCGTGAATATTTCCACCAGCTCCGCCGCCGCCTGCTGCACGAGGGGCCGGAGGACTTGTCGGTCAAGGAGAAGATGGCGCTGTTGCTCGACGCCGAGTCGATGATCTGGCTGCATCGCGAGCTCTGGAGCCTGCCGGCCGGGGCGCTGGCCGAATGGTGGCGCCTCGCCATGCGCCAGTACAACGTTCTCACCGCCTCGCCCGTCACCGCGCTCTACCGGTAGGAGCGGCTTGCGACCGGCGCGGATGGCAGGATATCCTGCCGCCCAGCCGCATGCATTTTCATGATGACCTTGCCCGCGTCCGGGAGGCGCAGCGCGCCGTGCCGCGCGCGTTTTTTTTGCCGCCGTCGCTGCAGGCGCGGGCGGAGGAGGACGGCCCGCTGCCGATCGGCTTCGACCAGACAACCTCGCAGCCTTCCCTCATCGCCCTCATGATCGCGCAGCTTGCGCTCGAGCCGGCGGGCCGCGTGCTCGAAGTCGGCACCGGCTCGGGCTATCAAACCGCGATTCTGGCCCGGCTGGCCGGCGAGATTTTTTCCGTCGAGCGGATTCCCGAGCTGGCCGCCGCGGCCGAGCCGCGGCTGGCCGCGCTGGGTTGCCGCAACGTCGCGCTGCGCACGGGCGACGGTGCGCGCGGCTGGCCTGAAGCGGCGCCGTTCGACGCCATCATCGTGGCCGCGGCCGCGGCCGTCATACCGCCGGCGTTGCCCGCCCAGCTCAAGCCCGGGGGCCGGCTGGTCATTCCGGTGGGTATCCCGGGCGAGGCGCAGACGCTCGTGCTGGTGGAAAAAACGGCGGACGGCGAGCTGCGCCACCGCGCGCTCTGCGGCGTGCGCTTCGTTCCCCTGGTCAGCGGCCCGGCCTGAAATGGAAGACGATCACGCCTTGCCGCCGAAGCTGATGTAGTCGTCGAGGTCGAGCCGGTCGAAATTCGTGCGGATGTCGTCGCGGCCGGGGGCGAGCTCCTGGATGTCCTCGGCCATGCCGGCATGGCGCTTGGCATCGCCGGGGGCGAGCGCCTCCAGCCAGCGCGACCAGACCTCGATCTCCCAGGCCGCGCGGACGGGCTTGGAGTTTTCGTTGACCCAGGCGAGCATTTCGACGTCGCCCTTGCCGCTTTTGACCGCGGCCAGAAATGCGTCGGGCTCGATGCCGACAAACGTGAAGAAGCGCTTGTCGAGCGGGCAGGGGAAAATGTATTCGCCGGTTTTGCCCGCCGCGAAGGCGCGGGTCTTGTCAAGCAGGCGCGGCAGGTGGAGGTAGCCGCCGAGGCGGACGCGCGGGCTGCGCGGCGGATGTTGAGTGAGATCGGGAGCGGAGTAGGTGATCATGACAAAAGAGGATTCGATCCAGGCATTGCCAGGGCCCGGATCGTCAGTTTTCCCACACGCTTTTCAACACCTCGGCGAGCTTGGAGGTGTCCTTGCCGCCGCCCATGGCGAAGTCGGGCTTGCCGCCGCCTTTGCCACCGAGTTTCTGGGAAAGTTGGTAGACGAGGTTTCCGGCGTGAAGGCCGGCCTTGATCGCAGCCGGCGAGCAGAAGGTGACGATCGTGGCCTTGTCGCCGAACGTGGCGCCGAGCAAGACCGCGCCTTCGCCGAGTTTGGCCAGGATCTGTGCGCCGAGCGAACGCAACGCCTCGGGCGAATCGGCGGTGACGCCGGCTGAAACAAGTTTCAATCCGTCGTCGCGCACGGTCGCCATGGTGGCAAGCTCGTCGGCGAGGCCGGCGGCGGTTCTTTGCTCGAAAGCCTTGAGCTTCTTTTCCAGCTCCTTCTGATGCGCGAGCAGGGACTCAACCTTTTTGACCACGTCCTGTGGTCCGGCGGAAAGGTGCACGCTGATCGCGTCGAGCGCCGCTTCGTGCTCCGCGATGAAATCGTAGGCGGCCTGGCCGGCCACGGCGTCAATGCGGCGTGTGCCCGCGGCGATGGCGCTTTCATGCACGATCTTGACGAGGCCGATTTCGCCGGTGGTGGCCACGTGGGTGCCGCCGCAGAGTTCGCGGCTGTAGCCGCCGATATCGACCACGCGGACGACCTTGCCATATTTCTCGCCGAAAAAGGCGAGCGTGTCCGCGGGCTTCTTGTCGAAGTCGGTCTCGTAGGCCTCGACCCTGGCGTTGTCGATGACCTTTTCGTTGACCAGCCGTTCGATTTCCCGGAGTTGCTCCTGCGTGACAGCCTCGAAATGGGAAAAATCGAAGCGCAAGTGGTCGGGTGCATTGAGCGAACCGGCCTGGCGGACATGCGTGCCGAGTACTTTGCGCAGCGCCCAGTTGAGCAGGTGGGTGGCCGTATGGTGACGCGAAATGGCGCGGCGACGGGCCAGATCGACGGTGAGGGTCGCAGTGGTGGCAATTTTGGGGAGATTGGTCGGGGACGGGATGGCCACCTTGTGCAAGTAACGGCCAAATTTGTCCTTGATCGTATTCGTGATGACGAAAGGAGTTCCTTTGATGAGGGCGTGGCCGCTGTCGCCGATTTGTCCTCCCATTTCCGCGTAAAACGGGGTTTTGTCGAAAATGAGGAATTCGTTTTCGAAGCTGAGGAGCTTCGCATGCACCCCTTCGCCCGGATTGAGCGTGTATCCGACAAAGTCGGTCGGTTTCAGATCGCGAGTGGCATCGTCGGCGGTGGCGGCGACAACGACTTCCTTTTTCTGGGCCGCCCGGGCGCGCTCACGCTGCTGATCCATGAGGCGGTCCACCTCGGCGGTATCGATGGTCAGCCCGCTCTCAGCGGCTATAAGCTGCGTCATGTCGAGGGGAAAACCATAGGTGTCGTAGAGCACGAACGCCAGCGAGCCGGGGATCTTGAAACTTTGCCGCAGCTGATCGAGGTGTTTTTGGGCTGATTCGGGATCGGCCAATTCGCTGTCATGCGCGTGGGCGGCTTTTTCGAGGTTCAAGAGCAGGGCCATCGCCAGGACCGAGTAATAGGCCGGATCCTCGTTCGGAAGAATCTCCGCGGCACTTTTCGAGGCCAGATCAATGATGTTTTTCCGGAAGAAAACCAGCCCCCGGTCAAGGGTCCGGCCGAAGCTCTCTTCTTCACTGTGGACAACGCGGCGGATGAGGTCCCGCTGCTCCTTCAGCTCGGGAAAGACCGGGCCGAGCGATTCAATCACCGGCGCAACGAGTTGTTCAAAGAAACCGGTCTCGAGTTGCAGCTTGGTGCCGTAAAGGATGCCGCGGCGGAGGATGCGGCGGACGACGTAATTGCGACCTTCGTTGCCGGGCAGGATGCCGTCGGCGATGGCGCAGGCGACACAGCGCGCGTGGTCGGCGAGGACACGGAAAGCGACATCGATGTTTTCCTGTTCAGTCAGGCCCTCGCGTTTGGTCGGGACGGTGCCTTGATAGCGTTTTCCGGAAATTTCCGCGATTTTTTTCAACAGCGGGGCGAACACGTCCGCGGCGTAGTTTGACGGCTCGGGAGAGAAATCCGTGAAGCCCTTGGTCGTGGCGTAAATGCCGGCGACACGCTCAAAACCCATCCCGGTGTCGACATGCCTGGCCGCGAGCGGCGAGAAAGTGCCGTCGGCGTTGGCGTTGAACTGGATGAAGACGTGGTTCCAGATTTCAATGCAGCGCGGCGAGCCGGCGTTGACGAGTTTGCGGCCGGCGGCCTCATCATCGTTTGGAAGCAGATTGAAGTGGATTTCCGAGCACGGGCCGCACGGCCCGGTGTCGCCCATCATCCAGAAGTTGTCCTTCTTGCTGCCGTTGACGATGTGGATGGCGGGATCGAGTCCGGCCTTTTGGAAGATGCCGGCCCAGATGTCATGGGCCTCCTGGTCGAACTCGGACGGGTCGCCCTTGGCCTTGTCGGGCGAATAGACGGTGGCGAAGAGACGCTTGGGCGGGATGCCCCAGACCTTGGTGAGCAGTTCCCAGCCCCAGGTGAGA
>DATJYF010000018.1:0-9107 GCA_035499715.1 Opitutaceae bacterium
CTGAGCACGCGTGCGGACCGCTGGGGCCGGCGGCGCACGCTGCTGCTCGGCGCGGCGCTCGTCGTGCTCGGCGGCGCCGGCATGGCCGCGACGGACAATTTTCTGCTCCTGGCCGCGGCCGCGACCATCGGCGTGATCAGCCCCACCGGATCGGAAGTCGGACCCTTTCTCGCCGTCGAACAGGCCTGCCTCGCGCACGTGACCGGAGATCGCGAGCGCACGCGTATCTTCGCCCGCTACCACGTCGCCGGCTTCACCATGAGCGCGCTCGGCGCCGCCGGCGGCGGGGCGCTGGCCCGCGCGCTGCAGGACGCGGGCTGGAGCGCCGTGGCCAGCTACCGGGCGCTTTTCTGGCTTTACGCCGGCGTGGGCGCGGTGCTGGCGCTGCTGAGCCGCCGCCTGAGCCCGGCGGTGGAGGCGCGCGCGCCCGGCGAGCGCACCGGACCGGTCGTGAGCCTGTTCGGCCTGCGCGAATCACGCGGCATCGTCCTCCGGCTGGGCGGGCTTTTTTCCGTCGACGCCTTTGCCGGTGGCTTCATCGTGCAAAGTTTCCTCGCCTACTGGTTCCACAAAAAATTCGGCGCCGACATCGCCTCGCTCGGCGCGATTTTTTTCGGCGCCAACCTGCTCTCCGGCCTTTCGGCGCTCGCCGCCGCGCCGCTCGCCCGGCGTATCGGATTGGTCAATACCATGGTCGGGACGCACCTGCCGTCGAACATCCTGCTCATGCTCGTGCCGCTCATGCCCACGCTCGGCGGCGCCGTCGCGATGCTGCTCGCCCGGCATGCGATCGCGCAAATGGACGTGCCCACCCGGCAGTCCTATGTCAACGCCGTCGTCCCCGCCGCCGAGCGCTCCGCGGCCAACGGTGTGACCGGCACCGCCCGCCAGCTCGGCGCCGCGCTGGCCCCGGTGCTGGCCGGGCCGCTGCTCGGCTCGCCCGCCCTGGCCAGCGCACCGTTTTTCATCTGCGGCGGGCTGAAGATCCTCTACGACCTGGCGCTGTGGCGGAACTTCCGCGCGCTCAAGCCGCCGGAGGAAAAATGAGCGAGCCATGGCGGCGCGCCGGCATTCCCGCCTTGACCCCCACCTGCCGCGGCGCAGTTTACTGACCCTTCGCACTGCCTGGTGGTGTAATGGTAGCACAGGCGACTTTGACTCGCCTAGTCCTGGTTCGAATCCAGGCCGGGCAGCCATTCGACGCGCTTCCGCTCTGCTCCAGCTTGCTCATGGCCTGCGGCCGGCACAAATCCGCGCCGACGTGGCCCGCACTCCGCTCCGATCTCAACCGGCGTTTTTCTTTGCCGTCCGCGCCCGGCGGCGGGCGATTTTCCACCACTGCGTCACCTGCCGTCCGAATGCGGCGGGGTTTTCCGCGAAGAGCTGTTCGCCCAACGCAAGGGATTCGGCGCGGATTTCGCGGCGGCGACGGCCGATCAGCTCGGCGAGGCGCGGTGAAATTTTCGATCCGGCGTTTCTTCCGCTCCCCGTCCGGAGGAACTGATCGAGCATATCCAAATCGTGCTCCTCGCCGAGCAGGTCCGACAACATTTTCGCCTGGCGCTCGATTTTTTTCATCATTGGCGGCCAGGCCCGCCGCAACAGCCGGACTTGATAGCGGAAATATCTCACCTGTTTGCGCCATTCATGGAAATTCTCGGCGGCCTCTTCCTCGCGCGCCCGCCTCATCTCGCGGCGGCCGCGGCGGTAGGTCAGGCCCAGCCCTTCGGCGATCGCGGCAAAGCCGACTTTCTCCAGCCCTTCGAATCGTCTTTTTTCCCGGCGCATCCGCTGCGCAAAGCGGGACAGCTCGAGCTCGGTTTCTGCCGCCGAGGGAAGCAGTTTTTCGCGGTAAGCCCGCAGACAGCGGTGAACTTCACCAAAATCGGGCTGATCCGGCGCCAGTCCGTTCTGTCGCAGCAGCCGGTCAAGGCTTGCCAGCATCACCTCGGCGTCGCGCAGGACGGAAAGCGGCCGCGCCGCGTCCCGGAAACGGAGGTTTTCCCGCCGGTAGAATTTTTCGTCGTGCGGACGGATCAAACGCAGCAGGGCGCGGATTTTTTTGCAGCGCGTCCGGCCCTGATGAATTCGCTCCGTCGCCCGGCCGGTCGCACCCGCCTCGGCGGCCGCACGGTCAATCTGCCGCCGGGCGATCCGGACGATTTCGCCTGTGGGTGACTTGTGCGGTTTGAGGCGGAAGGCCATGGCCATGTGGAACCGGTCGGCTGATCACAGATTCACCCCGGCCGCGCCCGCCGGCTGGCGGAATTCACACCGGATGGGGCAGCAAAAACAACACCGCGAAGAAATGGCAGATGCTGCCGCCCAGCACAAGGAAATGCCAAACCGCATGATGATAGCGCAGACGCTTCCACAAATAAAACACGACGCCGACCGTGTAGCAGAGCGCGCCCGCCAGCAGCAGCCAGAGCCCGCCGGTCGGCACGGCCGCCAGCAAGGGGTTGAGCGCGACGATCATCAGCCAGCCCACGCCGAGATAGGCGATGAGCGAGGCGAGGCGAAACCGGTTGGGAAAGAAAAGCTGCACGCCCACGCCGATGGTGCAGAGACCCCAGACGATGCCAAACAGCGTCCAGCCCCACGGCCCGCGCAGGCTCACGAGCAAAAACGGCGTATAGGTGCCGGCGATGAGCAGAAATGCCGCCGCCTGGTCAAACCTGAGGAAAAACCTCTTCCAATGCACCGCCCGCGCGTTGTGATAAAGCGTGGAGGCCGCGTAGAGCAGGAAAAGCGTGACGCCGAACACGGAAAAACTGACCACGTGCCAGACGTTGCCGCGCAGGCTGGCGAAGGTGACGAGGAGCGCCAGGGCCGCACTGCTCAGGAGCAATCCGATCCCATGGGTCAGGCGGTGGGCGATCTCCTCGCCGCGCGTGTAACTCCGGGTGCCGGATTCAGCCGGCTCGGCGGCACACTGGGCGCGGCGGCGCCGGTTTTGCACCATCGCGTCGGCCCTCCGGTCGCACCAGCGGATGAACGCGCAGGGGCGCGGGCTTTTGAACTCCGACGCCTTCCATTCCGCGCCATCGGCGTAAAGGGTTTTGGGCAGAATGCAGGTGCCAAAGGCCAGGTCGGCGAGCGGCAGGGTGAAGAAACCGGAAATCGCCTCGTTGCAATCGATCACCGCGTGGTGCCGCAGGTGAAAACTGTAAACCTTGCGCCAGAACCAGCCCCACCGGGCATTTTCGATGAGCGGCGCCCATCTCTCGAATGGCCAGTGCTCGATCGCATGAAAGACTTCATAGAGCGTGAGCGACAGCGCAAGCGCCCCATAGCCGGAGAAAAACCACGGGAAGGACGGCATGAGCCACTGGCCGAGCGCCAGCAGCGGCGTCAGCAGCAGCGCGAACACCGCCAGCGAATACCAGGGAAAAAACGAGGCCTCGCCCTGCTCCGGCTCGGTCATGGGATAAATGTTTTCCACAAACGGGACCTCCCGGCCTGTGGCCGTCCGCCGTTTGGCGATGCGCGTCAGGCTGTGGTGTTTCGTGTGCTGGCGGTAGAAGCGGCTCAGCAGCGGCACCACCGGCTTGTGCAGCACGTAGCGGTGGAAAAAATACTCGATGAAGCAATCGAGCAGGCTCACGGCCATGAACCCCGCCGCATACTTCCACGCCCCGGCGAGGATCTGCGCGTCCCACACGGACCGGGGCGCGGCGAATCTCAGGGTAAAGCCGAGGCCGGCCAGCGTGGCGATGACGGTGAAGGCAAAAAGCGGGAGCGAGAATGTCTCGTCCTCGCTATCTCGGGAAATTTCGGGACGAGACACGATGTGATGTTGAAATGAAGGATTGGACCGCAAGGCGGAAAAACTCGCCGCACCACAAAGTGCGGCGTTGTTTTCATTCGTCAAAGGGTTTTATCGGCAAATTATTGATATTATTGAACGCCATTTGATGAAATGAAGCCCGCGGTTGGTCCGCGCTTCATCCGCGGCGGAAAAAATGAGCCGGGCTGGAACAAGATTCCCAAGCGCAGGGGAGCAAAAGGCGCGGAAGATGAAGCCCGCGGCCTTTTGCCTGTGCGCCCGATTCTCCGGTTTCGCTCAGCGACTCCGCGCCGCCGTGCCGGTGAGGCGGGCCGCGGGCGACGACCGCCAGAATTGCCAGCCGGAACGGCGCGGCGCCGGGGCGGCGGACGGCGGAACTGCCGGCGCATGCGTCCGGTTGCCGGCGAAGCCGGTCCGGCCATGGCCGCCATGGGACGGCGGCGGGCGTCGCGACGCAGGGGCGGACGAACTCACGTGAAATGGGTGATCCGCCAGCACCGGAATTTCCTTCCGGATGAGGCGCTGGATATCGCGCAGGAATCCGCGCTCGGTGTCATCGCAGAGCGAGATGGCAATGCCCTCGGCGCCGGCGCGGGCGGTGCGGCCGATGCGGTGGACGTAGGCCTCGGGTTCGTTCGGCAGGTCGTAATTGACGACCAGCGCGATGCCCTTCACGTCGATGCCGCGGGCCGCGATGTCGGTCGCCACGAGGATGCGCGACTCGCCGGTGCGGAAGGATTCGAGCGCCCGCTGCCGCGCGCCCTGGGACTTGTTGCCGTGAATGGCATCAGCCCCCAGGCCGTCGCGCGCCAGGTTTCGGGCCAGGCGGTCGGCGCCGTGTTTGGTGCGGGAAAACACGAGCACGAGGCCGTCGCCGTGCTTCTGCAGCAGATGGACGAGCAACCGGTGCTTGTTGGCGCGATCGACGTGGCAGACGTGCTGGTCGATGCGCTCGGCGGTGGATGCCACCGGCGCCACCTCGACCCGCACGGGATCGTGCAGGAAGGAATGGGCCAGCGAGCGGATCGATTCCGGCATCGTGGCCGAAAACAGGAGCGACTGGCGGCGCGGCGGAAGTTTTGCCAGAATGCGTTTCATGGCCGGCGCGAAACCCATGTCCAGCATCCGGTCCGCCTCGTCGAGGACGAAAATTTCAACCCGGTCGAGCCCGACGCAGCGCTGTTCCATCAGGTCGAGCAGGCGGCCGGGAGTGGCGATGACAATGTCGGTGCCGGCGGCGAGGCTGCGGATCTGCGGCTGTTCGCCGACGCCGCCGAAAACGACGGTGTGGCGCAGCTGGAGATAGCGCCCGTAAAGGGCGATGTTGGCGGCAATCTGGACCGCAAGCTCGCGGGTGGGCGTGAGAATCAGGGCGCGCGGCAGGCGCGGCGTGCGCGGCCGCGGATCGGCCGCGAGCCGGTGCAGGATGGGCAGCGCAAAGGCGGCCGTCTTGCCCGTGCCGGTCTGCGCCACGCCGATCAAATCGCGGCCTTCGAGCAGCGGCGGAATGGCGCGCGCCTGGATGGGCGACGGATGCGTGTAGGCCTTGTCCGCAAGGGCGCGCTGAAGCGGTGCCGCCAGTTGGAGCGAGGCAAATGAAATCGTGGAGGAATCGGTCATAGGTAGGTTAAACTGTCCGCGGAAACCCGCGGGCAGAGGGAGGCGCCGCCGGTCGATGGGACGGGCGGCAGCGGTGAATTCGATGAATTTCAAGACCTCTGACGGTCTTTCATCGAAGAGACGCCCGAAGAGAACGTAAGCTCCCGTCACGCGTGTCACGCGTGATGCCGGGATCGTTCAAGGCCGTCACACTCGCATCATCCCCCCGCAATGCAAGCACTTTATGCGCGGGAGCCGTTTTCAGCCATGGAAAGGCCGGCCGTTGCCGGCGTCGGAAGCGGGGTGGCCCGCCGGCGCAGGACATCTCAGGCATTGACGTTGATTTTGTCCCTCCGTTACGTGTCGGGCCATGCACGACACAAAGCCCGTCGATCCACGGGTCAAATACAGGCGCATCGTCCTCAAGCTCTCCGGCGAGGTTCTCCGCGGCGGCAAATCCGGGGACCCCATCGACACCGCCACGCTCGAGCGCACCTGCGCGCAGGTGAAGGAAATCAGCGAGCTCGGCGTGGAAATCTGCCTCGTCATCGGCGGCGGCAACATCTTTCGCGGCCTCAGCGGGGAAAAACGCGGCGTCGACCGCACCACCGGCGACTACATGGGCATGCTCGCCACCGTCATCAACGCCCTTGCGCTCATGGATTGCCTCGAAAAAATGGGCGTGATGACCCGCGTGCAAAGCGCCATTCCGATGAACCAGATCGCCGAGCCGTTCATCCTGCGCCGCGCCATGCGCCACCTCGAAAAGGGCCGCGTCGTCATTTTCGCCGCCGGCACCGGCAACCCCTATTTTTCCACCGATACCACGGCCGCCCTCCGCGCCAGCGAAATCCACGCCGATATCATCCTCAAGGCCACCAAGGTCGACGGCATCTACGACAAGGATCCGAAAAAATATCCCGATGCCGTCAAATACGACAACCTCACCTTTCTCGACGCGCTCAAGCAGCGCCTCAACGTCATGGATTCGACCGCCTTCTCGCTCTGTCTCGACAACAACGTCCCCATCGTCGTCTTCAATCTCAGCGACGAACACGCCATCCGCCGCGCCGTTCTCGGCGAGAAAATCGGCACGCTCGTGCACAGTTGAATCCACCCCCGACCCGGAGGCCCGAGCCGGAAGGCCCGGGCGCAAAATTCGGCTTTCGGCCGCCCGGCTGACGGCCTTATACTTTCGACCCAAACCCGCCACCCGCCATGTCCCATCCCATCCTCACCGATTTGCAGGCCAAGATGAAAAAGGCCTTCGAATTCACTTTGCACGAATTCAGCAGCATCCACACCGGCAAGGCCACGCCGGCCATGGTCGAAGGCGTCATGGTCGAGGCCTATGGCTCACAAATGCGGCTCAAGGAATGCGCCGCCATCTCCACGCCCGACGCGCGCCTCATCCAGATCCAGCCGTGGGACAAGTCCCTCCTCAAAGCGATTGAAAAGGCCATCCAGCAGGCGAACCTCGGGTTCAATCCCATCGTCGACGGCGCGCTCGTCCGCATTCCCCTGCCCGACATGAGCCGCGAACGCCGCCAGGAATTCGTCAAGGCTGCGCATAAATTTGCCGAGGAAGGCCGCGTGCAGATCCGCAACCTGCGCCGCGATGCGCTCGAAGCGATCAAGAAGGCCAAGCCGCCCGAGGACGAGCTCAAGCGCCTCGAGAAGGAGGTGCAGACCCTGACCGACAAATTCATCAAGGACATCAACGACCATGTCGCGCACAAGGAGAAGGAGCTGTTGACGGTTTGATTTGAACCACGGAGACACCAAGAACACCGGGGCATGCCGGGCCGGTCACCTGTCTTTCTCCGTGCGCATCGCGCCTTTGTATTAATAAAATGAATACGGACAGGCTCAAGCGCGTCGTGGTCAAGCTCGGCACCGGCGTGCTCACGCGCGGCGTCGGCCAGCTTGACGAGCCGCGCATCGCCGCCGTCTGCGCCCAGCTCGCCGCGCTCCGCGCCCGCGGCGCCGAGGTGATCGTCGTCTCCTCCGGCGCCGTCGGCCTCGGCATGGGCGCGCTCGGCCTCGCCAAACGCCCGGCCGAGCTCGCCCGCAAGCAGGCCTGCGCCGCCGTCGGCCAGTCGCTCCTCATGCAGACCTGGCAGCACGGCTTCGCCCCGCACGGGCTCACCGTCGCGCAGGTCCTGCTCACGCATGAGGACCTCCGCGAACGCGCCCGCCACCTCGGCGTCAAGGCCACCCTTCGCCAGCTCCTCGATTACGGCGTCATTCCCGTGATCAATGAAAACGACACCGTCAGCGCGGCCGAGATCAAGTTCGGCGACAACGACACCCTCTCCGCGCTCGTCGCCAGCCTCATCGAGGCCGATCATCTCGTCATCCTTTCGACCGCGCCGGGCCTGATCGACCTCAAGGGCACGAAACAGATTGTGCCGGTCGTGGAAAAGATCACGCCCGAGATCGAGGCCATGGCCGGAGGCACCACCAGCGAAACCGCCGTCGGCGGTATGGTTTCCAAGATCGCCGCCGCCAGGATCGCGACCAAGGCCGGCTGCGGTGTCTTCATCGCCGGGGGCGCCGAGCCGGACATCCTGGAAAAACTTTTTTCTGGCCGCGGCCCCGGCACGTTTTTCGTGCCCAGCGGCCTGCCGCTCCACGCCAAGAAGCGCTGGCTGGCCTGGTTCCAGCGTCCCGCCGGCACGATCCACATCAACGCCGGCGCCGCCGCCGCCCTGCGCGAACGCGGCACCAGCCTGCTCGCCGCCGGCGTCACCGGCGCGACCGGCGAATTCGCCGCCGGCGACGTCGTCGACATTGTCGCGCCCGACGGCGCCGTGATCGCGCGCGGCACCAGCTCCTTTACCCGCGGCGAAATCCTCACCATCTCCGGCAAAAAAGGCGACGAGCTCCGCGCCCTTTTCCCCGGCCGCAAGCATCTGGAGGTCGTTCACCGCAACGATCTCGTCCTGCTGTAAGGCGGCGGGCGCCGCCCGCGCAGTCGATCCTTCCACCTCCAGCTACCATGAAATCCCGAAGCTTGGTTTTGTGCCTCGCATTGCTGCCGGTCGCCGCGACCGGCTTCGCCGCCGGTTGGACCGAACAGCCGCTCAAATACTCCATCCAGTGGCCCTACGACCTGAAGGAGGATGCGCGTTACAGTTTCAAGGACGGCGTGCACGACTTCGTCGTCTACAAAACCGACAAGCCGCTCCGCCCCGGCAGCACCACCGAGCCGCGCACCGAGATGAAAATCGAAAACGACTACTCATCCGGCATCCACCGCTTCGAGGCCGACGTCTACGTGCCGGCCGGAACCTCCGGCGTGTCGATCATGCAGGTTTTCGGCGGCACCAACGGCCACGCCACCTCGCTCCAGCTGCGCGTCTACGATGGCAATCTGATGCGCTACCGCTTCGAAACGCTCAAAAAAAACGTTTACGACCGCTGGTTTCATCTCGACGTCGTGCACAACGTCGCCACCCGCGAAATCCAGATCTCGATCGACGGCGCTCCTCCCTTCACGGCCAGGGACAACGGCGGCTCTTCGCATTATTTCAAATGCGGCGTTTACACTCAGGACAATCCCAGCGACCGGATGGAAGCGCGGTTCAAGAACATCAAAATTTACACGCAGTAAGCCCGGCTAAGTAAACCGGTGCGGCGGTTCACTGCCAGTCGTAATGAACGGTATAACTCACGACGTGCTCTTCTTCCGGCTTGAGCGGGATGCGGAACTCGA
>DATJYF010000019.1:0-6990 GCA_035499715.1 Opitutaceae bacterium
CGACCCCCGCATGAAAGTCAGCCTGGCCGTTTGGCTTGCGCGTGTCGAGCTTGTCCCGGGGTGAAAGGATGGCCTCGAAACCCGGCGCGGGTAATGGCGGGCATTTGTTCGATGCGGCCGTTGGAGTTGCCGCCGGAGCTGCCGGCGTTTCACCAGACTTGGCCGGTTCTGGAGCATCCTCCTTTTTTGTTTCGGGCGGCGCCGGCTGGCGCTGAAGAATTTGTCCACTGACGGACTGCGGATGAACTTGAGCATCGGCCCGGCTATAACCAAAGCGGGGCTCACGCGGGGTGACAGCACCCTCCTGCCCACGATCACTACTCATTTCCGCCGAAGATGGGCCGTGGGGCAAAGCCGGGTTGTTTTTGCGTTGCAGCAAACTGTTGCTCCCACCGGCGGGCGAAGCAGTCGGTGGCCCCGGGCTGGTCCTCGGGCTCGACTGAGGCGTATTCACAATTGGAGTATTTCCGGCATTCGAATTTGCGTCTTTGCCAAGTTCCAGGGCCAGAGTGGCATAGGAATCGGCATTGATGAGCGGATCGGTTCCCGGGTAATCGCGGGAGGCAAACCTTCGTCGCCGGTGCCCAAAATAGTCGGAATAAGAGTCCACGGTCATTGCAGCGTCACTGGCATGCATCGCCTCATGCAGCACGGTCGCAGCCCGGCCAATGGCGTCAGGTCTCGTGAACCGATTCGTGCAGATAGTTGAAGCATGACTCCCCGGCCCGACCGTATAGGCACCAGCGCTTTGACAATGAGGATCGTTGGCGGCATTCCGGCAAGCATAGGGATTATTCAGCATGTCCGCGCGGCCGGCGTTCAACCGGGCGATGATCGTTCCAACATTGGCGGCCGTGCCCGCCGCCCCAAAATTGTGTTGCAGCGCGCTGAGAGTGTCGGACGAAAGAGGATTGGCCGCGAGCGCGCGTAGCGCTCCCCCCACCCAGCGATTGGCCGTATCGATCGCTTGATGGATCTGGTTTGTCTGCGTCGCAGTGCATTCAGGATTGAAGCCGTAACGCTGGAGGCGCCCGTCGGCTTTCGTCGAATTCGAGGCTTGTCCGCCGGACAAAACCTGATCAGCCGCACGATCGGCCGCGCCTTCGGCGCTATCGTTGGCCGGTGCAACCTGCAGCGAACCTCCGGGCTGCCGGCCGCCTTGCTGGACGACATGCGCCAGTTCGTGGGCAAGGAGGCGCGGGTGTGACAAATTCCCCGCCCCACCCTGATTTGCACCAAAAATGATGTTCGAGCCAACCGTGTAGGCTTGCGCATTGACCGCCTCGGCGGATTTCGCCGCCTGCGAATCGGCATGCACCCGCACCCGGCTGAAATCATAACCAAAGCGCGGCTCCATAAACGCGCGCGACTCCGCATCAAGTGGCCGGCCCGGTGAGCGCAGAACCTCGTGGACAATGGGCGGAGCTTCCACCGAGGTTGGACTGTGGTTTGAAGTCCGGTCACTTTTGCGCTGGAGCAAACCATCGCGCCCGGACGAAAGTGATTTAGTCGGCCTTTCCGGCATGGCCGCGAGCGTTCTCATGATTTTTTGTCCATCTGCGGCGAGTTCTTCAATTGCTACCAGCTCTGGTCGATCCTTCTTCCATGGTCGCAGACAAAACGCCGTCCACTGTGATCGATCCGCTCCTCATATATATCGCCGTCAATGGCGGAGGATGATGTCAACACATGGGCCTGTTTCGCTGGTTCCGAGACCACGATCTGGCGCCCGGTGACTGTCCCCTGGGAGGAACACAGCTCCGGCCGCGTTGACGACGGCGAACGCGGATAAGACGGAGGCGACTGGCTGGACTCCGGCGGACGGCACGTCACGCCGCCGGGCGGCTCGGGAACCAGCTCGTGGCCGGCGGCCGCAGTGCTAAAGTAACCATAGGAATATGCATTGTAAATCATAAGGCTATGACCGACGCCGACGAAATCATTGTAACAGGAATCATGACGGGTGCATGAGAAAGGTCGCGGTAGCAACCTTGCGACCAACGCGATGAGCTCACCTGCTCGCACAGACTGTGGGTCGTGGAAAAACCCGGGACACAACAAGCCCGCGCTGAGGTCGGGCCTGTGTGTGAAATGTGAATGAAGTCGGGGATTGCACTCGCGATCGCTGCCGAGGCAATCGAGGCTCACCGTCGGCAGCCTCGCCCGGATTTCCTGCAGCGTCGTGAGAATGTCTTCCATATCCTCCTGCCCTGGGCAATGAAAATGCCGGTCGAGAAGTTCTTGGGCGATCATCCCGTTCCAAGTGGAGGGCGCTTCGTGAATGCCATGCATCACGATCGGAATCGCCTGGTTGACATATTGAATCGCTGCGGCGCGCGCTTGTTCGATGATTTCCTGTGCGTCGCTATGGCCGGTCGTGGCCTGATCGCAGGCGCTCGGCGCGTGGGAAACGCCGGCCGGTGGTGCCGATGCTGGCGGGCTGGCTTGCTGGACCTGCCGTTGAACGACGGCGGGCGTCCGCTGCAATTGCACCGGCACCTGGTTCAGGGTGTAGCCGAAGCGAGGCTCCGCGAAAGTACGAGCGTCCGCACCGGACGGCTGACCGGACGACTCCGAGACCTCGCGGACAATCGGCGGAGCCTTCATGGCTTGGCCGAAACCGGGTGATGCCCCGGGCGCGGTCAATCGCTGCAGCTGGCTGGCAAACATGATGGAGGGTGAAATGCGTGACAAAAATTAAAACGGAGCTTCATGGCTTCGGCAAAGGTGTGGCCCAGCCTTTCACCAGGCTGTCGAGGATCTTGTCGCGCTGCGGGCACTTCGACTGCAGCGTGCCGCGTTCGAGGAAATAAAACATGGCGGCGTCGGCCAGATCCTCGGCGGCATTTTTCGTGCCGTAATTTGTGATGGGCTTTTCCGCCGTGGCATTACTGGCGGCGGTTTTTGCGTCCTGCCAGTAGGCGGGGTTCAAGTCGGTGACGAATTTTGACTCCCCATAACCCAGCAACGCATGCGCCGCCTCATGCACCACGGTGCCCTCGAATGCCTTGGTTTTGTCGGCGAGCTCGGTCGCGGCACCGGCTGAATCATAGAGCGTGGCGTTGTTGGCCGAGGAAAAATATTCGCCCTGAACGTTGCTGCTGGTCGCGGTCTTGGCGTCATTCAGTCCGGTGTTCACGCGGCTCAGGCTGGTGAGCTCCTGTGTCGTTCCCGCGCGGGTGGAAAATGACCGGGCCATGCCCAGCACGGGACGATAAAAAGACAGGCCGGCCTTCACGTCGCGAAGCTGGGGCAGCGTCCACGCCGAAGTTTGCAGCACGTCCTTCACTTTGCGGCGCGGCTTGTTCTCGTACATGTCGGCGATGGATTGCGGCTGGTCGGGATCACCGACGACCTTGTCTTTGACGGCCTGCAGTCCTTTCGCCGAATCGAAGTCGATTCCGTAGATCGATTTGATGTCGGTGATGATTTTGTTGGCCTCGGTTTCCTCCGCCGGCGTGGCTACGGAGACGTCGGAATTGCCGATTTTGACCGTCTTGGGATAGCCCTTGTCGAACTGCAGCGCGCGAGCGGACGC
The DNA here is from genome assembly GCA_035499715.1 of Opitutaceae bacterium. Classification (GTDB taxonomy): domain Bacteria; phylum Verrucomicrobiota; class Verrucomicrobiia; order Opitutales; family Opitutaceae; genus DASRHD01. Next base: position 3,539 of record DATJYF010000019.1, read on the forward strand.
GCGCTGCGGGCGAAGCATCGTGCCGCCCGCGGTGAATGCGCGCGCCACGCTGTCGGCCTCGGCCTCATGATCGGCCGAAGGCGCAGCCGCCCCCGGCAGCCCTTGCTGGACAACGTGGGTCAGCTCATGAGCCAGGAGCCGCCGGCCTTCGGGATGATGCGGTGCGTATCGGCCGGGGGCGAAAAAAATATCGTGATCCAGGGTCGCGGCGCCGGCGTTGGCGTTGCGCACCGCCGGATGATCCGTGGAGCCGGCATGGATGCGCACGCCGGAAAAATCCTGCTGGAAGCGGGATTCGAACGTGCAGCGAACGTTTCCTTCCAGCGGAATGCCGCCATGCTGCGGTTGCGCACCGGCGTGAACACCGGAATGAATCTGGACGTTGCGGAGGCCGTAACCGAAGCGCGGCGGCGGTAGGTCGGGCCGGATCTCCGTGAAAGTCTGATCGCGGCTCGAAGTTCGGTCATCTTGGCGCTGCCGAAGACCGCTGCGGGCCGGCACGGGCGATGCCGCCGTGGTCGTATGACCGGGTTTCGGACTCGGCTGGCGCCCGCTCCCGGGCGATGAGTATTGGAAGGCTGGATTCAAGGGGATCAGGAAACGGTGAGCGTGATCAGGGAGACGCCTTTTCCTCCGAGGGTTCCTTTTTTGAGCTCGCGCTTGATCGTGAAGGTCTTGTTGCCGATCCGGCCCACGCCGGGGCAGTCAAAAAACTGCTCACAGGTCTGCACGCAGGATTCCAATTTGTTGTCGTGCAGCACGCTGTTCTTCGTCATGGTAAGATGAACATCATAGAAGGTGTTTTTCTTGGCCGACAGATTTACCAATCCTGTCGCCGCCTCGCCCACCTTCCAGGTGGAGCCCTTGCCGCCGCCAACGCCGCCCGTGTTTGTGCAGTTATCCATTCCCGTGCAGGTGTTCGTCTTTGGCGTCAGATTTTCATGGATCACCGTTCCCGCCCAATCCTTGCCGGTCGGATCAGACACCCGGATTTCGGCGACGCCGCCGACGCCGGTGAGATAGCCCGCCTTGACGTTGTCCTCGGTCAGTTCGGCATCGATGACCTGCGCCACCTCGATCGTGGGCGGACACGCCGCCTTGGCCTTTTCGGGCTTGGAGTCGGGTTTGTTTTCGGGCGGCTTGGCGGGCTGGGACTTGGGCTTATCCTTGGGTTGATCATCCATGAAGATGCTGCCCTCTTCGGGAGATGGATGGACGGACAACGATCCATCGACAGGCGCGGCCTGGCCGGAAGGATGGATCTGAATGTCAGCGAAGGTATGGCCAAAGCGTGGCTGGGAGATTCCGGACGACGCTTCGATGGAAGATCCGCCCCGGCTGGAGGCGGGAGCGCTTTTGCACTGCAGCAATGGACCATGACCCGGCGTGGACGACATCGCCGTGATTGCGGGCTTTTTCAGCAGGCTCGACTGATACATGTTCAAACACCGTTCATTGGGTGTGCGGATTGGGCACGGAGATGCGCTGGCCGCGGTACATGTAGTAATAGCCCAGCTGATCGACCCAGAGTTCCACGGTCGTGCTGCCCCGCGGAGTGGGCGAACTGCCGGTCAGTCTCCAGTAGCGCAATGGCTCATTCTCGATGTCCGGGACGACCACGTAGATGCCCGTTTGTGTGCCGGCACGAAGCTGCTGCACGCCTCGAGCGGCGCCCGGCGCGACCGTGGCGGTCGGGTCGAGATAGAACCAGTCCCGATCATACGGAGACTGGCCCGTATTCAGCCCCTGCGACAAAAGATTGCGTTCGTAGGCCGCCTGCAGATCGGCCCAGGCGGCATTGGAGGATTGAAAATTGACTCCGCTCATTTTTCCGCCCGGCGGATACGGCACCGAGGACATGTAACCACCGGTGGACGGAGTGGGAGTCGGAGGAGTAAAACTGCCGGGGACGGGCGTCGTGCGGTACTGTGTGCCCATGGCTTGGAGGTTGCCAATGATGCGACGGATCTGCGCATTGCGGTCCGCATAGCTCGCGAAGGGTGAATTCGCCCCGAGGGGGATGTAAACCACGCCGTCCACGCCGTTGCGCGTCGTGGCCGTTTCGAAATTCATCAATCCGCTCGTCTGGAGGAGGCGAATGAGCGTATTGGTGGCGTTGCTGATCGACTGGAGTAAAGTCTGGCGGCGGGTCCGTTCGGCGGGGGTTTCCGAATCGAAGGGCGAACGAAGCGCGGCGCCGGCGGGGGCGGCCAGCGCGTGCGCAGTTTCGCCCCGCGCCAGCGCATCGGCATTTTCCTCGAAAGCATCGCCGGGCTGGGAAACAAACGGCGCGCGCCCGCTGCCGGAACCGCCCGCCTGGCGGGTCTGCAGCGTATGGGCGAGTTCGTGCGCGATGAGAGCCTGGCCCTGCGGCGTGCCGGGTTGATATTGGCCGGGATGGAAATAAATATCCTGTCCGCGGGTCACGGCCTTCGCCTGCAGCGGCGCCGTCACCTCCGCGGCGTCAGGATGCAGCCGGACGTTGAAAAAATCCGACTGGGGGAGCCCCTGCGCGCCAGCGACAGTTTTTACGGCCGAAGCCGCGAGCGACGCGTGGGGCGCCGCACCGACGTCCTTGGCGGGACGCGCTTGGAGAGGTGGCAAGCAAAGGGGCTTCGCTTTCATAGGCGGTTACAGTTTGGCCTCAAGCGAGACGGCGCCCTTGGTCCGGTCCTTCCGGAGCCCTTTGACGAAGGCGTCCAGAAAAGCGTTCATTTCCTTCTGCCAGTCGGCGGTGGCGAAAACATCCTTGAGCGGCGTCTTGGTTTTGTCCGCGACCGCCGCGGCGGTTTTCATCGCATGGCGGACGATGGCGGCATTCTGGGCCCAGATGAACGCCAGGTCGCGGAATTGATCCGCCGTGTAATGATATTCCGGCGTCGATGATTTGAAATTCAACGAAGAAGCTTCAGTGAGGAGGCCGCTGCTCACTGTTTTTTTCACGAAATCGGGTTGCGCCACGAGGGCCGTGAGCCCGCTCCGGTCATCCTTGGCGATGGCATCCCGCATTTTGGGAAAATAGTCGTCGCCCTTGAGGAACTGGCCAAAATCGCTCTCGATTTTTTTATCCAACGGAGCCTTCCCTGAGCGGATCAGGTCTATGATCACGAACCGTGCCTCGATGGCCTCAATGGCGGGATGGTCCGCGCCGCCGGTGGATTCGGACTCGGCGAGCACGCTGTCCTTTTTATCGAACACGTAGTGAAGCAGTTCGTGCACGAAGGTGGAGCGCACGTCCAGGTCGCTGGTCCCAAGACCGATGGAGAGGGTCGGCGGTTTGTGATCACCGTCGTAGTGGCCGCCCTTGCTCCACGCCTCGATTTTCCCGCCGTCCTTGTTGAGAAAACTGTCCAGCGCGTTGAACACAAACTTGTCCGTGGCGACATGCCGGATGACCGCCACCAATTTTGAATCGATCTTCGAGCCGGCGGACTTGATCAGGGCATCGACGT
>DATJYF010000020.1:0-16254 GCA_035499715.1 Opitutaceae bacterium
GAGCTCGGGCGCGCGGCGACGCAGCTTGGCCTTGAGGTGCCGCCATTCGTAAAGCAGCTGGCCGCGCGTCTCCGTTATCCGCCCGGAAAACCGCGGCCGCGAAATCTTGCGCGTGTCGAAACGGTAGCCGCGCCGCGCCGCCTCGTCGGCGATGCCGCGCAAAAAAGCCGCCAGTGCCGGCACCGGTCGTGGCTGGGCGCGAAAGCGGGCGAGCTGCGGATGGTGCGTGTAGCCGCGCGTGCCGCCGGCCAGGACTTTCTGCGCCAGCAGGGCTTCGCGCCAGGCGGCGACCAGCCCCTTGGCGTCAAGATAGCGCGGATGCAGGGTCCACAATCGCATGGCGGGCCGCGCGCCGGTCCGGCGCCGTCAGCGGTGAAAATGCTGGAGCACGATCTGCTGCATGTTGTCGAGGCCGCGCCCGATGGCGGGAATGCGGGCGCAGAGCAGGCCGGCGATAAACATGGCGGCCAGGAGCATCAGCAAACCCAGGCGCTCCTGCACCGAGGCCTCGCCCAACCATTTCCAAAACGTGTGCTTTTCCTCCTTTTGCATCCAAAGTTTGTGTTGTTCCGCCGAGACAAAGCGGCTCTCCAGCTCCGTGATGGCGAGATGGACGAGCGACTCCACCTGGGCGGCGGCATGATCGTACATGCTGCTGTTGAAGCCGGGCCGCCCGAGGACATTGGCCACGCGCAGGAAATTGTCATAATAGACCGCATTGAAATTCAGCAGCGGTACGACCTGTTCCAGCCAGGCCTTCCTTTCTTCAATCGTAGCCCATTCCTCCGGTCGGACCGGAAGACGCAACTTCTTCAATGCTACAAGCCTTTCACCGGGCTTCATTGTGCTGGAATCATACTGAAGCTACTTGCATCGGCTCAACTTAACGAAACTTTTTTGCTTCTTTAAGGCTGATATGCCGCCGGTCCCACGTCCACCAGTATTAATCAGGTACTATTACTCAGGTCAAAACTGTGCCGTTCCGTCTCATTTACCGTTTGACCGCCCGGCGGACTGTGGTGTCATATCAGCATGGTTCCTAGCGTCCTGATCGTCGACGACGAGAAGCACACCCGCGAAGGCTTGAAGCAGGCGCTGGACGAGAATTACGACGTGTCGGTCGCGAGCAACGCCGACGAGGCTTTCAACCTCATGGAAGCGCAGGAGTTCGACGTCATCCTCACCGACCTGCGCATGCCCGGCAAATCCGGCCTCAAAATCATCGACAAGGCCCTCGCGCTGCCCAACCGGCCGGCCGTCATCATGATCACCGCCTACGGCAGCATCGATTCCGCGGTCGAGGCCATGCGGCGCGGCGCGGTCGATTTCCTGACCAAGCCGGTCAACATCGAGCGCCTCGAGGTCCTCATCCAGCGCGCCCTCAAGGCCAAGACGCTCGAGGTCGAGGTCAAGCAGCTGCACGAACGCCTCGACGAAAAGTTTTCCTTCGACGGCATCATCGGCAACTCGGAAAACCTCCGCGAGGTCATCGAAAAGGTGAAGCTCGTCGCCCCGTCCAAGGCCACCGTCCTGATCGAGGGCGAGTCGGGCACGGGCAAGGAGCTGATCGCCCAGGCCATCCACCAGGCCAGCCCGCGCGCCCGCGCGCCTTTTATCGCCGTGCATTGCGCCGCGCTCTCGGAAAACCTCCTCGAGAGCGAAATCTTCGGCCACGAGCGCGGCGCCTTCACCGGCGCGACCGAGCGCCGCATCGGCCGCTTCGAGGCGGCGGACGCCGGCACGCTTTTCCTCGACGAGATCAGCGAAATCTCCCCGTCGACCCAGGTGAAGCTGCTCCGCTTCCTCGAGACCAAGGCCATCGAGCGGGTCGGCGGCAACAAGCCGATCGAACTCGACGTGCGCCTCGTGGCCGCGACCAACCGCCACCTCGAAAAGCTGGTGCACGAGGAGAAATTCCGCGAAGATCTGTTTTTCCGCCTCAACGTCGTCCGCATCACGCTGCCGCCGCTGCGCACGCGCCCCGACGACATTCCCCTGCTGCTCAACCATTACATCAAGATTTTCTCCGAGGAGAACAAGGTGCCGCCCATCACGATCGAGCCCGGCGCGTTGCGCACGCTCCAGGCCTATGCCTGGCCGGGCAACATCCGCGAGCTGCGCAACTTCGTGGAAAACGCCGTCGTCCTCCGCCGCGGCGGCAAGCTGACCGAGTTCGACCTCGATCCCAAATTCCGCACCGCGCCCGTCGTGGCCGACGTCACAGCGTCCGGGCCGGTCTCCGGCGCGGCCGCGTCGCTGCCGGCCAACGGCTCGCTTTCCGTCGAGGAAAACGAAAAGCGCCTCCTCCGGGAGGCGCTGATCAAGGCGCGCGGCAACCGCACCAAGGCCGCCCAGTTCATGGGCATCAGCCGCCGCACCTTGCATCGCAAGCTCGGGCAATGGCCGGAACTCGACGTCATCGACCGATGAGCCGGCGGGAAAGGCGGAAGGCGGCCTCCGCCCGCGTTCCGGGCGGACCGGCCGGCGGCCCATGAAATCCGCGCAGGAATGGCTCCACTGGCTCGAACTCGGCGGCGGCGCACGCTGGGTTCGCCGCGGCGCGGTCCTGTTCGGCCTGCTCGGGCTGTCGCTGCTGGTGGCGTGGAAGCAGTTTCACGGCCCGCAGACTGAGGCCACGCTGCTGCAGGCCGGCGTCGGCCGCCAGCTCGCGCACGGCGCGGGCTTCACCACGCTGGTCAATTATCCGCAGACCGCCGCGGTGCTGGCCGCGCGCGGCCGGCGTTTTGATCCCGCCCGGCCGTATCCGGAAATCCACCACGCGCCGCTTTACCCGCTCGTCATCGCCGGCGCGCTGGCCGTGCTGCCCGAGGCGGCGCTTTTTTCCCGGCCGGCCGCGCCACAGGACGCATTTGCCGCCGACTACGTCCTGCTCGGCCTGAACATCGCTCTGCTCTGGGCCGCCGCCGCGCTGACCTATTTCCTCGGAAAACGGCTTTTTTCCCCCCGTGTCGGCGTGGTGGCGTCGCTGGCGCTGCTGCTGTCGATGCCGGTCTGGCAGCAAACGGTCGCGGTCAACGGCCTCCCGCTGCTGCTGACGCTGGCACTGGGCGCGTTCTGGCTGCTGGCCGGGATCGAAGCGACGGCTGCGGCCGGGCGGACGCCGCTGCTGCGCCTCGGCGCGCTGGGCACGGCCGGCGGATTGATCTTCCTGGCCGAGTATTCGGCCGGGGCGGTGGCACTGGTTTTCCTCGGCTATGCCGGCGGCCGCTTTCGCGGGCGCGGGCGTGGGCTGGCGCTGGCTGCGGTCGCGGCGGGCTTCGTTCTCGTGGTCGCGCCATGGTGCGTGCGGAACCTGGCCCTGACCGGCAGCCCGGTCGGCCTCGCCTGGCAGAATGTCGCGCTCAAGGCCGGCGATCCCACGGCCGAACCGGCGACGGTGCGCGCGACCTATTCCGCCGCGGCGCCGGAATTGAGTCTGAACAAGCTCGGCAACAAAGGCCTCACCAGTCTGCAGGAGACCGTGCGCACGCGGCTGTGGGCTGGCGGCGGCCTGCTCCTCACGGCGTTTTTCGTCGCCGGATTTTTGTACCGCTTTCGCGCCGGCGAAGCCGACCGGCTGCGCTGGATTTTTGTCGCGGTCCTCGCGGTTGCCGCGGCGGCGCAGGCGTTCCTCGGTTCCGGCGAAAGCGAATGGCCGGCGGCGGCCTGGCTCGTGCCGCTCATTCTGATTTTCGGCGCAGCCTTTTTTTTCGTGCTGGTGGACAGCAACCCTGCGCTGGCCGCTTGGCCGCGCACCGCCGCCGCCGCGCTGCTCCTCGCCCAGGCCGTGCCGCTGGCGCATGACGTGCTGGCGCCGCCGCCGTCAGTCCGTTTTTTTTACCCGCCCTATTTTCCCACCCTGTTCATGGGCATCCGGGGTGAGCTGGCCCGGCGCGGGGCGCTCGAGCGTTTCGGCGCCATGGCCGACGTGCCGGCAGGCGCGTCGTGGTATGGCGGGATGCGGGTGTGGGCCCAACCGATGCGACTGCGCGATCTTTATGCCATTGGCGAAGAACAGCCTGTGGGAGCGCTCGTGCTCTCCGCGCGCACGCTCGATCGCCCGTTTTTCGGCGAGTTGACGGGTCGTGCGACGAGGGCGGGCGAGGGGAGCAGGCTGGGCGAATGGGCGCAGGTCTATGCCGGCCTGGCCACGGGGAATCTGCCGTCGTCGTTTCCCCTGCGCACGCCGGTGAAGGTGGCGGACAACCTCATCGTGCTGCTCAATCCCGGCCTGCCGCCTCCGTCGGAGTGAAAGTAATTGCTTCGCGACGGACTTTCCGCCAACCGTTGGAAAATCGTCTCCCTCTGCCAGCTCATGAGATTTCTCTGCGCCTGTATCGCCGCCAGTTTGTTTTTTGCGCTGCCTGTTTGGGCGGTTTACGCGCCCATTCCAGAGCAGGAGCAGGGCAAGGCCTTCTCGGCTTCCCTCCGCGGGGGATTTTCCTACGACAGCAATATCTTCGGCGCGCCCACCAACGAGATCCATAGCTGGGTCTACAGCGTCGCGCCGCGCCTCAAATACAACCAGTCCGTCACGGACCAGCTCTTCGTCTCGGCCGGCTACGAACTCGACCTGGATTATTTCGACAACCGCCCGGGCACGAAGGCGCTCTTCAGCCACCTGCTCGATGGCCGGGCGGCCTATGCCTTTTCCCCGGTCACGACCCTCGATCTCAGCGACACCTACGACATCAGCAAAAATCCCGCCGCGCTGCTCGCGGGTGCGCCGGTCAACACCAACCAGTCCTACAAAAGCAACGAGTTCGACGGCCGCTTCCAAACCAGCCCGCTGCCCAAGGCCGGGGTGGCGCTCAAGTTCCGCTCCCTCAATTTCCGCTACGACGACAACTTCCTCGCCGGCGAACTCGATCGCACGGAGAGCCTTTTCGGCCTGGAGGGCACCTACGCCGTGCTGCCCGAAGTCAAGGCCGCGGCCGAATATCGGTATCAGGATATCCATTACGACACGGCGGGCGGGACCAAGAACAAGGGCTCGAATTTCTTCCTCGCCGGCGCCGATTACGCGCTCGGCAAACAATACACTGCCAGCGCCCGCGTGGGCTTTGAGCAGCGCCACCGCGACAGCCAGCGCGACACCACCGCGCCCTACGCCGAGCTGAGCGGCAAATACGACTACGCCGACCGTTCCTACGTCTCCGCCGGCTACGCCTATTCCCTCGAAGAGGTGTCCGACGTCGTCACCTATACCGACGAAAAGGTGAACCAATTCTTCTTCAATGTGCAGCACGCGGTCAGCGCGCTGATCGTCGCCTCTGCCTCGCTCGACTACGAACCGGCCGTGCTGGAGGCCCGGCGCGGCTTTCACAACGCCAATGAAGACACCACCCGCGCCGGCCTCGCCCTGACCTACCTGCCGACGAAAAACTGGTCGATCACCGCGAGTTACGACTACGACCGCGTCAGCTCCGATGTCAAAAGCCGCGAACTCACCCGCCATCGCACCGGGTTGAGCGCGACCTTCTCCTTCTGACGCCGCGGGTTCCGGCGCCGGCCGCTTCGAGCTTGCTGAAGTCCGCGCCCCGCGGTTCGCTCTCTTTCCCATGGCTTCGTCCAACGCCGGCCCGGACAGCGCATCCCTGGCGGATTTTTTCCGCATCCTGCGGCTGCGTCTCGGGCTGATTTTTCTCATTTTTTCCCTCGTCGTCCTTACCACCGCGGGCGTGACCGCGCTGCTGCCGCGCTGGTGGCTGGCCACGACCAAGATTCGCGTGGAAAAGCCCGAGAGCGAAGTGAAGCTCTTTCAGGCCCAGCCCAACAGCTATTACGATCCGTATTTCCTGCAGGATCAGTTCAAGATCCTGCAGTCGGAGAAAATCCTCTATCCGGTCATCGATCATCTCGGCCTCGGCGAAAAACTTGGCCGTGCGCTCGACGCCGGCCGCCCGCTGACCACGACCGAGACCTTCAATTACATGCTCCGGCAGATGCTGCGCGTCGAATCGCAGCGCAGCTCGTCGATCATCGAGATCAACGTCTACGCCCGCGACGCCCAACTCGCCGCCGACATCGCCAACGAAATCGCCCGCGTCTACGCCGACGACCGCATCGCCCTGGCCACCTCCGAGCAGCGCGAAGGCCTGGAAAAGCTGAAGACCGAGCTGGCCGACCAGGAGAAGACCGTCTCGCAGCAGCGCGATGCCGTGGAAAAACTCCGCCGCGACCTCGGCATTTCCGGGGTCGATCTGCAGTCGCGTTACAGCGACATGGAAATCGAGACGCTCCGCCAGATGCAGAACTCGCTCATCGCGCTCAGCGTGGACGCGATCGGCCGCAAGACGCGCTGGGAGCAGTTCAAGGCCATTCCCTTCGAACAGCGTCTCAACCTCGTCAATTCCGAGCTGATCCAGGATCCGAACATCCAGAACCTGCTCCAGGCCTACCTCGCGTCGGACCAGAAGGTCACCCAGCTCAAGGCCCGCCTCGGCGAGGCGCATCCCGATCTCATCGCCGCGGTCGCCAACCGTGGCAAAATCCGCGATCAGCTCGAGTCCATGCTCAACGGCTACGAAAAATCGCTCCAGATTTCCTACGAGGAGGCCGAGGCGCGCGTCGACGAACTCAAGCAGCAGCTCGCCCAGGCCAAGGTGGACCAGATCCTCTCCGCCCGCGAACGCATGCGGCCCTTCGACGAGGCCGCGCAAAAACTCGACGACGAGACACACCTGCTGACCACGCTCAAGCTCACGCTGCGCCAGCGCGATATCGATTTCCAGGTCCCGAAGAAGACCATCGAGATCCTCAACACCGCCGAGGCCGCGTCACGTTACAGCCGGCCGAGCTGGCTGCTCAACCTCGTCTTCGCCGTTTTCTTTGGTGGCGTCCTCGGCGTCGGCGTCGCCGTGCTGCTGGAGTATTTCGACACCAGCTTCCGCAGCGTGGCCGACGTCGAGAACCGGCTGCAGCTTCCCGTGCTCAGTGTGATCCCCTTCGTGCGCGATCCGAATAAACTTGGCGACGACGACCCGGCCTCGATCGAACCGTTCCGCGTCCTGCACACCAACCTCAACCTCGCGCTCAAGCCCGGCCAGCCCGCCGCGCTCGTCATGTTTTCCGCCGGCCCCGGCGAGGGCAAGTCCACCACCTTGCACCATCTCGTGCGCACCATGGCGGCGGCCGGCGAGCACGTGCTGCTGATCGATTCCGACCTTCGCCGGCCCACCCAGCACCGGCTGGCGCATCGCCCGAAGGAGCCCGGCCTCGCCGATTTTCTGCTCAACAAGTCCCCGCTCGACGCCGTGCTGCAGCGCGGCGTCGCGCCCGGCCTGGATTTCCTGCCCAGCGGCTCGGTCGCCGGATTCACCCTCAGCCTGCTCTACGTCAACCGCCTGCGTGAACTCATCGCCGAGCTGCGCAGCCGCTACGACAAGATCGTTTTTGACTCGCCGCCGATCATCGGCGTGAGCGATGCCGCCGTGCTCGCCACCGTGGCCGACGCCGCCGTGCTCCTCATCCAGCACCGGCGCAATCCGCAGAGCATGGTCCTGCGCGCAAAGCAGATCATCGACGGCATCAAGACCCCGCTGCTCGGCGTCATCCTCAACCAGGTGCCGAGCAATGCCGGCGACGACTACGGCTATTACACGAAAAACTACGCCTACTATCGCGACCAGGGCGGGCCGGAGGAAAAGCCCAAGCCGGCCGCCGCGCCGGCCACCGGCGAAAAACTCGTTCTGACCGAGCGCCGCGGGAAATAGGCGCGCGGCGCGTGTTGCGGCGGACTTCCGACCGGCTCGATTTCATGCCGAGCCGCCTGTCGCAGAAAGCAGTTGACGCCGCTGGCGCACCGCGTAGCACTTGTCCTTCCCTCGCGGGCGTAGCTCAGTTGGTAGAGCACCACCTTGCCAAGGTGGACGTCGAGAGTTCGAGTCTCTTCGCCCGCTCCATTTTCGGAAAGACCCCTGGCCGTCGTGCCCGGGGTCTTTCTGCGCCCAACCGCAGCCGTTCACGAGGAACAAAAATCCGCCATCGTCGGTGTGTAGCGGGAGGAGGAGAAGCTTCGCCGCGCGCCGTCCCCGTGGAAGTGGTGGACCAGACCGGACTCAAACCGGCGACCTCCTCGTTGCGAACGAGGCGCTCTATCAACTGAGCTACTGGCCCGTTTTGCGGAAGGGTCGTTTTGTGGAAAGCGCCCCGCCAAGTAAACATCAATTTTGCCCCGCAGCGGCGGACGCCGCGGGGTTAATCAGGGCTGCCCACCAGCCGCGCAAAAATCATCTTGCCGCCCGCCGTGGGCAGCACGCTGGTGATCTCGGCATGCACGCGCTGGCCGATCCGGTCGCGCGCCGAAGTGACGACGACCATCGAGCCGTCCTCCAGATAGCCCACGGCCTGGCCGTCCTCCTTGCCGGGCTTCATCAGTTCGACTTCGAGCGACTCGCCCAGCACCAGTTCCGGGCGCAACGCCCGCACGAGGGTGTGGATGTTGAGCCAGCGTACGCCGTGAAATTCGGCCACTTTCGCCAGATTGTAGTCGGTGGTGAGCAGCTTGGCCCGCAGCGACTGCGCGAGAAAGACCAGTTTGGCGTCGATGTCCTCGCGTCGGGTCACTTCGCTTTCATTGATGCGCATATCGAGATTCTTGATCTTGCGCAGATCGGACAATACTTCGAGTCCGCGCCGGCCGCGCGCCTGCTTCTGCGGATCGGGTGAATCGGCCACCGCCTGCAATTCCACCAGCACGAACCGCGGGATGATCAGCGCCGCGTTCAGAAACCCCGACTCGCAGATGCGCGCCACGCGGCCGTCGATGAGCGCGCTCGTGTCCACCACCACCAGCGGCACATCGACGTCGTGCGGCACAAAACGCACGTAGGGAATGACGAGGTTGAACTCATCCTTGCCCCGCAGCGCCATCATCGTGGCCATATAGGTGCAGACCAAAAATAGCGCCAGCCGGAACAAAAAGACTATCTGTGGATCGCCCTCCGCAAAGAGTGGCGAAACGCCGATAAGATAGGCGATGAGCGTGCCCACGCCGAGCCCGAAGGTGATGGCCGACAGCCCGCGCAGGGAAAACCCCTTCAGCATCAGATCCACCAGCACGACCAGCCCGCCCAGCAGCAAGCCGATGAGCGTTCCCAGCCAGCGCTTGGCATCCCAATCTCCGGTGGCATAGCAGACAAGCCACCCGGCCGCGGGACACACGATCAGAAACACGAGGCGGATCGGAAGCAGCGTCTTGTTCATGGAGAAAATGGCCTCAGCCCCGGCGAAGAAAATAAATCACGAAGGGCAGGGCGACAAACACCGCCATGATGGCGTATAGCAGAATGATTGCACGACGGGCCTTCGCTTTGTTAGCTTCGTCTTCGGTCATTGACTCCAGTTCACTCCATAACGTTCCCCATGACAACGCAATACTGGCTGGTAAAACAGGAACCGGAAGCTTACGCGTGGGAAGCCTTTCTGCGCGACGGCCTCGCCACCTGGGACGGCGTGCGCAATTTCCAGGCGCGCAATCACCTCAAGGCCATGCACGCCGGCGACCGCGTGCTCTTCTACGCCAGCGGCGGACCAAAATGCGTCGTCGGCATTGCCGAAGTCGCGCGCGCCGCTTTTCCCGATCCCACCGCCGATCCGGCCGACGGCTGGGTGGCGGTGGAATTAAGGCCGTTGAAAGCGCTCTACCATCCGGTCGCGCTCGCCCAGATCAGGGCCGATCCCGCCCTGAAAAATATCGCGCTTCTCCGCCAGAGTCGCCTTTCCGTGATGAAGCTCGCGCCGGCCGAATTCGCCCGCATCGTCGACCTGGGCGGCGCCTGACCGGCTGCGCCGCACCGCGATGTGCTCGACACCGCGGCGCCTTTGGCCTTTGCACTGAAGCGTGCTTGCCCAACTCACCATTCTCGCGCCGGGCCTGCTCGGCGGCTCCGTGGCCAAAGCCGCGCGCTCGCGCGGTCTCGCCCGGCGCATTGTCATCTGGGCGCGCCGGCCGGAGTCACGGCTGAAGCTGCGCGAACAGCCGTGGTGCGACGCCGTCGTGGACGCGCCGGAGACCGCCGTGGCCGGGGCCAATCTCACCGTCATCGCCACGCCAGTGGACAAAACGATCGAACTCGTCCGCCTCATCGCGCCGCACCTGCCCGCCGGCGCCATTGTCACCGACGTCGGCAGTGTGAAGGGCGACATCTGCCGCCTCGGCCACGACGCACTCGGTAAACACGGATACTTTGTCGGCTCCCATCCGATGGCCGGCTCAGCTAAGACCGGTTGGGAAAATTCCGACGCCGACTTATTCGAGCGCCGTGCCTGCTTCGTCACCCCGCTGCCGAAAACCGATCCGGCCGCGGTCGAGACCGTGGTCAAATTCTGGCATGAACTCGGCGCCGAGGTCACGACCCTCGATCCCGATGCGCACGACGAAATCGTCGCGCATATCAGCCACCTGCCGCAGGTGCTGGCCTCGACGCTCTGCGCCTTTCTCGCCAAAAAAAATCCCGGCTGGCGCAATTTCGCCGGCGGCGGCCTGCGCGACACCACCCGCATCGCCGCAAGCGACCCGCAGCTCTGGCGCACCATCCTCGAGCAAAACCGCGACGAGCTCCTCCGCGCGCTGCGCCAGTTCCAGGACGAGCTGCAGGCCATGCAGGCCTCGCTCGCCAACCGCGACTGGCTCGACGTCGTCGCCCGTCTCGAACGCGGCAAAGCCTACCGCGACCAGTTCCGTCCATTGCCGTGAAATGAATTCACGCCAAGCTGCCAGGTCGCAAAGTCATCTTCTTCCTTGGCGTCTTCGCGCCTTTGCGTGAGCAATTGTTTTTCCATGCCTTTGTCCGATCCATATCCGGTCAAACCCTTCACCCAGCCCGCGCGCGGCGAAGTCACCCTGCCCGGCTCGAAAAGCATCACCAACCGCGCGTTGCTCCTCGCTGCGCTCTGCGACGGACCGGTCACGCTTACCGGCGCGCTTTTCAGCGAGGATACGGAAATCATGGCGAAGGCACTGGACGCATTGGGGTTTAAAATCGAACCAAGGCCCGGGAAAAATGAAATCTATGTCGAAGGCCGCGGCGGAAAAATTCCGAACGAGACCGCCGAGCTTTTCGTCGGCAACGCCGGCACGGCCGCGCGGTTCCTGACTGCGCTTTGCGCCGCTGCACCGCGTGGGACTTACAAGCTCGACGGCGTTCCGCAGATGCGCAAGCGGCCGATGAAAGGGCTGATTGAGGCGTTGCGTTCGCTCGGTGCAGATATTCGTTGTCTCGATGAAGAAGGCTATTTCCCCATCGAAATTCATGCCTGTGGCTTAACAGGAGGCGATGTCGGTATTGATGCCAGCGAAAGCAGCCAAATGCTTTCGGCGCTTTTAATGGTGGCGCCGCTTGCAGCCACACAGGTTGAAGTGACACTGATCGGTGATGTACGTTGGCCATTCGTACAAATGACAACACGGTTGATGGAAAGCTTTGGACAACCTCGTTTTGGAAGTATTGGACAGTCTTATTTTTCTATTCCATGCGGGGCGCCGTATGCTTCGCCAAGCAGCTACGCCATGGAACCAGACGCCACGGCCGCGAGTTACTATGCTGCGCTCCCGTTAGTGGTAGCAGGCAAAATTGCTCTCCTCCACCTTCGGTGGGGCTTGCAGGGCGACACTGATTTCTTAGGCATTATTGCGCTGGCAGGATCAACGGTGGAACAAACATATGATGGCTTTGAAATTTCTTTCGAAGCTGGTTTACCACGCAAGGGTATAGCAAAGGACTTCAACAAATTCTCCGATACCTTTCTCACCCTTGCTGCGATCTCGCCGCTGCTCGAAGGACAGACCAAAATCACCGGCATTGCGCACACGCGAAAGCAGGAGACCGACCGAGTGGCTGGCGCGGCGCGCGAGCTGAAAAAACTCATCGGTGATGACAATGTCATCGAAGAAGAAGATTCGCTCACCATTACGCCCAATCCGGCCGAGCTGAAAAAACGCGCCGCCAAAGGCGTGATCGAGATCGAGACCTACAACGATCACCGGTTCGCCATGAGTTTCGCCATCCTTGGTTGCCATGATCTCCTGAAAAACGGGAAGCCCTGGCTCAGCATCCGGAATCCGGCCTGCTGCGCGAAGACGTTCCCGAACTTTTTTGACGTGCTGGAGCAGGTTTGGAAAAACTCACATCAGTGAGTTCCCAAAAATTCATCATCGTGTCCATCGACGGCGGCGCGGCCTCCGGCAAGTCGTCCACCGCGCGCGTGCTGAGCGATCGCTTCAACCTGTTGCACGTCGACACCGGCTCGTTCTACCGCGCGATCACCGCCGAGCTGCTGCGGCGCGGCGTGCGCGCCGACGACCTGCCGGCGGTGCGCGCGGCGCTGGCGCAGCTGCGCCTGACCACGCGGATCGAGGGCCGCTCGGCCGTGATGGAGATCAACGGCCATGCCATGACGAGCGACGAGATCCGCAGCGCCGCGGTGAACGCGGTTGTGTCCTATTTCGCCGCCATTCCCGAGCTGCGCGCGGCGCTGCTGGCCTACCAGCGCGGCCAGGCGGAGGTGGCTCGCGCGCGCGGCTTTCGCGGACTGGTCATGGAGGGCCGGGACATCGGCTCGGTGATTTTCCCCGACGCCGATTTTCGTTTTTTCCTTCAGGCCGATCCGGCCGAGCGCGCCCGCCGGCGCGAGCGCGAGGGCCGGCAGGACACGATTCACGAACGCGACCGGCTCGACCTGTCGCGGCCGAACGCGCCGCTCTCCTGCCCGCCGGGCGCGACCGCCGTCGACTCGACGCACCTGACGTTGGAGGAGGTCGTGGAAAAACTCGCCGCGCCCATCGCGGCGCGATCCGCCGACGCATGAACCGGTACAACCATCTGGCGATGCAGCCTGTCTACGGGCTCTGCCATTACGTGATTGTCGGCCTTTACGACGCTTTTTTCCGCGGCGAGGTCAGCGGCTTGGAAAACATCCCCGCCCAGGGCGGCTTCATTCTCGCGGTCAATCATGCGAGTTATCTCGATCCGCCGTTCGTCGGCTGCCACATTCCGCGGCAGCTCGCCTTTTTTGCGCGCAAAACCCTGTGGAAACCCGGCCTCGCCTCGTGGTGGCTCGACACCGTTGGCACGATTCCGGTGGACCGCGACGGCGGCACGGATGTCGCGGCCGTCAAGCGCGTGCTGCAGACGCTGCGCGACGGCCGGCCCATCATCATGTTTCCCGAAAGCACGCGTTCGCGCGACGGGCGCCTCCAGCCGGCGAAGGCGGGCGTCGGCCTGCTGGCCTGCCGGGCAGGCGTGCCGGTGCTGCCGGCGCGCATTTTCGGTTCGTTTGAAGCGTTTGGCCGGAGCGGCGGACTGCGGCTGGGGACGCCGCTCCACGTCGCGTTCGGCCGCCTGCTGCAGCCGCAGGATTTCGATGATCCGGCCGCGGGCAAGGACCGCTACCAGCGTGCGTCGGAAAAAATCATGGCCGCCATCGCCGCGCTCGAAGCGCCGCGTCCGGCGGTGGTTTGAAGACGGACGAAAATCAATTTTCCCCGCTGCTGAAAAGACAGGGCGGGCTCGCTCACGGCGATTTTTGCGGGCGCCGATCGGTATTGCCAATTTTTTGCATAGAAAAAGGCCGTGGTTTGCGTTAATGCCAGCAGGCCATGAAACCATCCAGCCTTCTCCCTGTTTTCCACTCCACGCAAAACCCTCACGCCCATCGGGTCCTTTCGACGTCACACAAATTTTCCGTGTGTTTCGTCTGGGCCCTCGCCGGCCTGTCGCTGCTGTCCGGCTGTGACAACATCTCGCACGAGCCGAACTCCGGCACGGCGAAGGAAGTGACCTCCATTCTCGGTGAAGTGCAGCAAAAGGTCGATGCGATGAAAACGGCGCAGGACGCCATGATCGACACCCAGAAGCAGCAGGTCACGAACGATCA
The DNA here is from genome assembly GCA_035499715.1 of Opitutaceae bacterium. Lineage (GTDB taxonomy): Bacteria > Verrucomicrobiota > Verrucomicrobiia > Opitutales > Opitutaceae > DASRHD01. The sequence continues at coordinate 13,879 of DATJYF010000020.1, forward strand.
GAAAACCATGCAGCTCGTATCCGACAGCGTTTATGGCGCGCAATACACCAACCAGCAAAATCCGCAGCAAAACGAGCACACGGCCCTGGTGGACAAGAATCTTTCCAGCGCCGCCAAGTCGTTGCCCCCGGCGAGCGCCGAGGGACAGCGCCAGGCGATTGAAAATCTCCAGCTTGCGCTGAGCAAATCCGAGAGCGACCGCGCAATTCTCGAAGCGCGTTTCAATCAGCTCAACGCCGAGGCCGAGCAGCTTCGCGGCCAGGCCGCCGCGCTCAAGGAACAGGTCGACCAGCGTCAGAGCAAACTGGATGACGCCTCGCACCAGCTCGACGACAAGGTTGGCAAATTAAAGGATGCCGACGCAACCATCCGCATCAAGGCGGCCGAGAGCGAGGAAGCCCGCAGGCAGGCGCAGCAGGAGGCTGCGCAGCACACGCGGTTGCGCGCGGCCACGGTGTTCATGGTGCTGGGCGGGCTGTTCATCGCCGGTGCGGTGATCGCCACGTTCCTGCATGTGCCCGGCGTGCTTTGGCCGGGCATCGCCGCCGGCGCGGGCATGTTCGGCCTGGGCTGGGCCATAACCTACGTCGAGGATTTGCTCCAGAATCCCTGGTTTCGCTATGGACTCGGGGGCGTCGCCCTCGGGAGTTTGGGCATTGGCGGCTGGATCCTGTATCGCGCCTATGCGACCCGGAGAAAATCCGCGCTGGATGCAAAAATCAGCACCAACATGATCGGCGCCGTGCAGGATGTCCGCAACGACGACACCAAAACCGGCACCAAGGTCTTCGCTGCGATCAAGCCTTACCTCGAGGAATGGCATGTCGATGCCAATGGAAACCCCGACCACAATTTGATGGATGAAATTGAGAAGCGGCTTGTGGCCATGAACCTCAAGAATCCGTCGTTTACGCACGCCTGAATGCCACACTGAACCGTAATTCCAGCACCCGGCGGTCGTGCTGTCACTCCAGCCCGCAGGCCTGGCGCGCGCGCCGGAGCACGCCGCTCGCGACGGCGCGGGCGCGCGCGGCGCCATCGCGCAGCACGCCCTGCACGTAGCCGGGATCGGCCGCCAGCTCGGCCCGACGGGCGCGATAGGGCGCAAAATAGTTCCAGTAATGCTCGAACAGCGCCTTTTTCAGGTCGCCGTAGCCGAGGCCGCCGGCGCGCAGCCGCGCCTCGCAGTCGCGCGCCGCGTCGGCCGGTGCGACGAGCCTGAGCAGCTGGATGGCGAGGTTTTTGTCGGCGTCGGGCTTCGGCTCCTGCGGTGTGCGCGAGTCCATGACGATCCCCATGATTTTTTTGCGCGCGGCCTTTTCGTCGGCGAAAATTTCCACGGTGTTGCCGTAGCTCTTGCTCATTTTCTGGCCGTCGAGGCCGGGCACAATCGCCACCTCATCGCGGATGTCTGGCTCGGGAATGACGAAGGTCTCGCCGTAGGTCTGGTTGAACTTGATCGCGATGTCGCGCGTCATTTCCAGGTGCTGCTTCTGGTCGCGGCCGACCGGCACGAGGTTGGTGTCGTAAAGCAGGATGTCGGCGGCCATGAGCACGGGATAGGCGAAGAGGCCGAAATTCGGCGCAATACCCTTCGCGATCTTGTCCTTGTAGCTGTGGGCGCGCTCGAGCAGGCCCATGGGCGTGAGCGAGCCGAGCAGCCAGGTGAGCTCGCAGACCTCCGGCAGGTCGCTCTGGCGCCAGAACACGGCTTTTTTCGGATCGAGCCCGCAGGCCAGCCAGTCGGTGGCGATTTCCAGCGTATAGCGGCGGCGCTCGGCGGCGTCGGTCACGGCCGTCATCGAATGGTAGTCGGCGATGAAATAAAACGCCTCGCCGCGCGCCTGCAGCTCGATGGCCGGGCGCATGGCACCGAAGTAATTGCCGATGTGCAGCGTGCCGGAAGGCGTGATGCCGGTGAGAATGCGCATTCGATGAGGATTCAGCGGCAGACGGGCAAAAGTCAGGAGAAAAATACGCGTGGCTCAGTCGCGGCGGGGGAGGATGGCGACCTGGATGCGGCCGCGGGCGATGGTGGCGGACGGCAGGTAGCCGCCGAAGGCGATGGCCGGCATGACGAGCGCGCGCGGGCCGAGCAGCGTGCCGGGCTGGAGCACGGCGTTGCAGCCGACCTCGGCCTTGTCGCCGAGGATCGCGCCGAACTTGCGCAAGCCGGTTTCGACGTTGCGGTCGGCCAACCGCAGGATGACGGGTTTATGATCGAGGCGAAAGTTGGAGAGAATGGCGCCGGCGCCGAGGTGCGCGCCGTTGCCGAGGATGGAGTCGCCGATGTAGCTGAAATGCGGCACCTGCACGCGATCCATGAGCAGGCAGTTTTTGAACTCGCAGGAATTGCCGAGCACGCAGCCTTCGCCC
>DATJYF010000021.1:0-3366 GCA_035499715.1 Opitutaceae bacterium
CCCGAGGTTGGCGCCGTCGACCGAGAGCTGGAGGATGCCGCGGGTGTTGTTGCCTTTCCATTCCATCTTCAGCTGGTAGGTGCCGGCCGGAACGTTCGGCACGGTGAAGTCGATGTGGTCGCCCACGCTGTTGCCGGCCAGTTCGACCCACTTGCCGCCGCTGGAGTTCTTGTCGGTCTGCACCGAGGTCGTGGCGCCGCTGCCGGTGTAGCTCAGGCTTTCCGCTTCGAAGTTAAGCGTGGGCGGAGGTCCGAAGGTATACGTCGCGCTAGTCACCGTGCTGTCGCTGAAGCCGCTCTCGAAACCGATGGCTTTGAGGGTCGTGGTGCTGCTGATGCTCACCGGGACCGAGTAGAGATTGCCGGCGGTTTCGCTCGGCGTGCTGCCGTCGGTGGTGTAGCGGATCGTGGCGCCGCTGGTGGCCGAGGAGATGGTCACACTTTGTGCACTGGCGTACGTACCGCCGCCGGGCGCAAAGGTTGGAGCTGCCACCGGGGGAGGCGGAGGCGTGGTGATGGTGTAGGCGCCGCTGACGACGTTGCTGTCGGTGAAGCCGGCCTCAAAAGCTATGGCCTCGAGGGTGGCCGTGCTGCCGATGCTGACCGGGCCGGAATAGAGCGTGCCGACGGTTTCGGAGGGCGTGCTGCCGTCGGTGGTGTAGCGGATCGAGGCGCCGGCCGTGGCCGTGCTGATCGTGACGGTTTGCGCGCTGGCGTAAGTGCCGGCGGCCGGGCTGAAGGTGGGATCGGCGACCGGGGTCGGCCCGCTGGTTTCGTTCCAGCTTGCCGGCTCGGCTTCGGCTTCCGTGTCGGCGATGCGGAAATGATCTTCAAAAAGTTCGCGATACGAAGGCGAAGGCTTCGACGTCACGCCGGTCCAGCCGGTGACATACTCGCCGCAGGACCAGCGAATTTCGCCGTTGGGCGCGGGCGCCACGAGATTCCCGGTGAGGTGCAGCTTCTGCGTGCCGTTGACCCACACCGCCAGCGTGCCGCTGGAGGTATCGGTGATCTGCGTCACGATCCGCATCCACGCGCCGGGCGTGATGGGCGCGATGGTCGTGATTCCGGCGACGTGCGGCAAAATGACCAGATTGGTGCCGCGCACTTCCATGATGATCCACGGACCGGTGCCGGCCCATTGTTGGATGGAAACCTTGGAATCGGCCAGGTCCCAATCGCTGGCCAAAAACACCGTCATGCCGTAGTAGCGCGTCTGACCGGTGAATTCCGTGCCTTGGTAATGCACCTCGGAATGATAACGGCCGGTATAATTGGGGATCCAGGTCTGGGTGAATTTGATGGCCGTGTTGCCCTGAAAAGCCGGGCTGGTCACATCGGTGATCGTGCCGTCGGCCTGGGGCAGCTGGCCCTGGGTCGGCCAGCCTTCTTGGGTACCTTCATTTTGGAAAAAAACCGTGCCGTGGCACGCGAGCGCTCCGGCCAGCGACAGGCCGAGGAACAGGGATTGAAGACGTTTCAGGTGTCTCATGGCAGTCATTGCATTACAGGGGTTGAGAATCATGGGCGCGGTGGATAAATCCGGCCCACGGGGGGGATGGGGTATGGTTGATCCGAACTCCTGAAGGAGAACGGAACTCTCAGGATACAAGGTTTCGCGCCCGAGCGGTATCATCAGTATGCATGATATGCCCCAGTAGATTTGCGAAGGTGGAGGCGCAAAAGCCAGCCGGCCGAATTTCCGCCGCGCCGCGCGCTCCGGCTTTTTCCAACGCTCACTTTACGGTGATGAGCCGGTCGTCCGGTGGATCGATTTCAATCCTGATGTCCTTGTATTCGACGACGGATTTGCCGGAATGAACCTGCAGCGCGATCGGACCTTTCTTCAAAAGCGCAGGATCGGGCGCCTTGAAGCGCATGAGCTCAACGCCGTCGACCGCCATGCGGATTTCGCCGGTCTTGAAATTGGCGATGACTTCGCTGGCGTGCCAGTCGTGCCAGCGCAGCCGGTTGTCATTTTTCGGAATGACATGCTCGACCGGCACATTTTTGTTCGTGCCGTAGTCCCAAATCGAGCCGTAGGGCGGCTGCAGGTTGAGCATGCCGGTGTTTTTCGGCGTGTAATTTCCCGGCGCCGGCCGGCTGCCCCAGAAAAGAATGCCGAGATGGGCGCTGCCTTTGTTTTCCTCCGGCGTCACGACCCGCGAAGTGACGAGCAGCCGGAAACTGCCGTAATCATCCTTGGTCAAGGCCAGGCACCACGCGCCGGTGCCGCGCATGGCGCCGTCCGCGACGGACCAGTTGGCCGGATTGCAGTCCCAGCCGTCGAGCGTCCGGCCGTCGAAGAGCGCGGTCATCTTGTCCAGCTCCGGACTCGGTGGCAAAGCCGGCGCGGGCGCGGCGGCCGGGGCAGCGGTGGGCGCGGGTTGCGCCGCCAGGTTGGCAGCCAGCGCGGCCGTCAGGATCAGCCATGGGGTTGTTTTCATGGGGCAGACCGGCACTATGGCCGGAATTTCCGTTTTCCCTCAAACGAAAAACTTTTCGCCGGTTCAGGTGCGCGGAAGCCGCCGGCAAACCAGCACGATCCCGCCGGCGCCGGCGGGGTCGATTAGGCCTTCGGCAAATTTCAACCGCTTCTGCAGGAGCAGACCGAGCGGCATGAAGACCCCATTGTACCAGCGCATCGCCGTCGTGCGATGCTGGGCGAGCCACCGCATTCCGAACCGCAGCAAACGCGGATTGTTCGGCTTCATGCCGAAGCCCGCGCTTTTTTCAACCGCCAGCCGGTGTTCCGCCAGCAACGCCACCAAAGCCGCCGGCTCGTAGCGCCGCGCGTGGCCGACGCAGTCGTCGAATTCCGTCCACCGGCACGGATGCAGGGGCACGGAAAAAACCAGCACGCCGCGCTCCTTGAGCACGCGGCTCAATTCGCCGAAAGCCCGCCGGTCATCCTCGACGTGCTCGATGACGTCGAAGGCGCCGACGAGATCAAACGCCTGATCAGGAAACGGCAGCGCGGTGATTTCGCCGGCCACGGCGAGGCCGCCGCGGGCCTGCAACTGCGCGATCACCGGCGCACTGATGTCGATGAAGTGGGTGCCGGCGAGAGGCAGCCGCGGACGCAGACCCGGGCCGATTTCCAGCCGGGCCGAAGCCGCCGGCAGCAGCGCCGAAATCATCGGCCAGGTGTTGAACCGTTCCGGCCGTTCGAGGCGCGACTGTGACCACAGGGCGTCGTAGAATTTGCGGTTCACCTCGACGAGGTCCCGCCCGCCTGCGGCCCTCTCGTGCTCCCTCGGCAAAGACTGACCGGCATGATTCACGAACGCAGTTTTGCGGCCGCAAAACAAAAAGCAACGCCGCCGGCGGGCATCACGGAAGTATTTCCACCGACCTAAACCTCCCA
>DATJYF010000022.1:0-2109 GCA_035499715.1 Opitutaceae bacterium
ACCGGCGCTTACAAGCGTTCGAAATTCATGGCCGAGCAGGTGGCGCGCGATTTCGCCCGCGGCGGCTTCCCTGTCGTGATTGTCAATCCGACCGCCCCCATGGGCGATCACGATTTCAAACCCACGCCCACCGGTCAGATCGTCGTCGATTTCCTCCGCGGCGCCATGCCGGCTTATATCGATACCGGCCTGAACGTGGTCAACGTGCGTGATGTCGCCCTCGGCCACCTGCTCGCCTGCGAGAAAGGACGGCCCGGAGAGCGTTATATCCTCGGCTCCGAAAACATGACTCTCGGCCAGATCCTCAGAGAACTCGCCGCGATCACCGGCCGTAAGGCTCCGACCATCGAGTTGCCCTACTTTGTGGCCTGGACCGCCGGTGCTGTCACCACCGCCCTCGCACATCTGACCGGCATCCCGCCGCGCGCGCCGCTTGAAGCGGTTCGAATGGCGAAAAAGAAAATGTGGGTCTCGCACGAAAAAGCCGCGCGTGAGCTTGGCTACTCGCCCTGCCCTGCCCGCGGCGCTCTCGCGGATGCCGTCCGGTGGTTCTCGGCTCGCCCCCATGTCTGACTCCCTGCTCTTCATCGCGGCCGACCAGCGCGAGTTCACCGGCTTCCTCACGCATTGGCGGCACGTCGAGCCTCTTCCCCTCCCGGTTCACTGGGCCCGCTCCGGCCAGTGGAAAGGACGCGAGGTCTATGCTGTCGCCAACGGCGCCGGCGCCGACCGCGCCTTCGCCGCTATTCTTCTGGCGCCAAAATCCGCCGCCATCTGTAATATCGGATTCTGCGGCGCGCTCGATGACAAACTGGCCGTGGGCGACATTGTCATCGGCACTCGAATCGACAGCAACGGCCGCACCTGGTTCCCCGCCGTGCCCGCTGGCGCGGAGGCCGCCCGGGGCTTTGTCGCGTCCATCGACCATGTGGCTCAGACCGCGGCCGAAAAAAGGAACCTTCAGGCTGCCGGCGCATCCATAGTGGAAATGGAGGCCGCCGGAGTTGCCCGCGCCGCCGAAGATCTCAATGTGCCTTTCTACTGCATCCGCGCCGTCAGCGATCTCGCCGGCGAAACCTTCGCCACCGATTTCAATGCCGCCCTCCGGCCCGACGGCCGCTTCAGCACCGCCCGCCTGGTGATGCAACTAAACTTAAAGGAGCTACTCCGCCTCAGGCAGCGGACTGAAATAGCCTCGAAAAAACTGGGAGACTTTCTTGCAGCAACGGATTTTTGATTTGTTGGTTATCTGTGTTCATCTGTGTCCATCTGTGGCTCAAGGGTTTTCCGGATGAGCATCCCTTCCAATATGCAGGCCGCCGTTTACCGCGGCAACTCCGTCGTATCGGTCGATACCGTGGAAACCCCGGCCATCGGCCCGGGCGAGATTCTGATTCGCGTCGAAGCCTGCGGTGTTTGCCACACTGACCTCAAGAAGATCGAATACAATCTGCTCCCCCCGCCGCGTATCTTCGGCCACGAGACCGCCGGCGTCGTCGCCCATGTCGGGGCAAACGTCACGAAATTCAAGCCGGGCGACCGCGTCATCGTTTTTCACCACATTCCCTGCGGCACGTGCTTTTACTGCCAGCGCGAACTCTACGCGCAGTGTCCCGTATATAAAAAGGTGGGCGTGACCGCCGGATTCGAGCCCGCGGGTGGCGGATTTTCGCAGTACGTTCGCGTCATGGACTGGATCGTCGAGCGCGGCGTCGAAAAAATTCCCGCCGATGTGCCATTCGAAGTGGCCGCATTTGTTGAGCCGCTGAACACCTGCCTGAAAGCCGTGGAGCAGTGCGATCCCCGGCCCGACGATGTTGTGCTCATTCAGGGCCAGGGTCCGATCGGCCTTCTCTTCACCATGCTTCTGAAACTGCGCGGCTGCACCATTCTCGCCACCGACACCAATCCCCGCCGCCTCGAACTCTCGAAACTCTGCGGCGCAGCGTCTGCGGTCGATCCGCGCGGCACCGATGTCGCGGGACAACTCAGAGAGCTGACCGGCGGCCGTGGCGCCGACATGGTATTCGTCGCCGCCAACGCCAAAGGCCTCGTAGAGGAAGCCGTCGCCTGTTCGCGTCCCGGCGCGAAGATCATGCTCTTCGCCCA
>DATJYF010000023.1:0-6554 GCA_035499715.1 Opitutaceae bacterium
CCTTGAAACTCTGGTGCCAGAGTCCGTCGAGGCGGTTTTGTCCCAAAAGCGCGAGCGGCTCCGACAGCTCTTCGCCGACGACGAGGAAACGTTCGTCCGCGCCCGTCACGCCTGCGTCCGCGAAGCGCTGCTGGTTCAGCGCACGCGCCAGGTCTTTGTATTCCTGGACGAAATCCCAGTTCTGCACGTTTTCGATGCTGTCGAGCCGCAGCCCGTCGATGTGGAAATCCGCGAACCAGCGGCAGAGCGCCGTCTTCATCAACTGGCGCACCGGGTACAGCGCCTGCGCCGCGCCCGAAATCGGGTCGTACGCGTCGGGCACCAGCCGCGCATAGCGAAACAGCGACGCACCGTAGCCGTTGCGCAGGCTGCCATCACCACGCGAATTGTGCGCATCCGGATCGTCCGGCGTCGCCGCCGGATCGAGGATGAAAAAATCGTCGCAGGCTGCCGCGAGGTACGGATTGTTTTTCGAGAACGCCATCACCGAATCGACGAAGAACCGGATGCCGTGCACGTGGCATCCGTTCACCAGCTCAATCAAATCGCGATTCGGCGCGGGCGACGAATACGTCAGCGGAAAGCCCAGCTCGAAATCCGGCGCGCAGTAGTTCGTCGTGCCGTAGCCCCACTGCCGGTCGTAAACGCTGTCCGCCGGCGGCAGCAGCTCGAGCGCATTCACGCCCAGCTCGGTGAGGTACGACCGGCCCACCCGGGTGACGTCGAGGTCGGCAAAATTTTCGCCCTCCGCGTTCGCGTCGATCAGCGCGAGCGTGTCGCGAAACGTGCCCACGCCCATGTCCCGCCCGCCGACCTCAGCCGAACGCGTCCACGTCGTCGGCAGCTCATAGATCACGAGCCGGTTGTTCGGCGGCAGCGTGTCCGGGCCCGGCTCGCCCGCGAAGCCATCGATCCCCACTTCCGGGTCTGCCGGCACGAGCTGGCCACCGCTGAATTTCACGACTGCCGCCGGATAGCGGTCGTCGTCGCCAAACGGCGCCGCCATGCGCGGTCCGCGCAGGCGCCAGTCCACGCTCCACGCCGTCGGATCCGTGATCTGCAGTCGCGCGGTCGCGGGCTGGTTCGGATTACTCACCGACACTTCGAACCAGTAATGATAAATCACGCCGTCGGCCAATTCGCACTCCGCGGCATCGACCGACCAGAGATCCGCAAACTCCGGATCGGGCAACAACGGAAACCGCTGCACGTCGAGCAACACGATCGGCGCGCCGGGCTGAAGCTGTCCGATCATCAGCACCGGCGGCGGATTCGGATTGCCCACCCGCCAGAGAACGAAGGCTGTGGCTTTCCGCTGCAGAAGATTTGACGTCATCGCGCCATGTGCAGCCTAAAGCATGCCTTTCAATCTCCGTGTCCTCTGCGTCTCTGTAGTAAATTTGATCCGGCGTCGGCAAGCTCGGCCGCGACCAGGTCGAAGAGTACGCCAAGCGCAAGGCCTTCACCCTCGCCGAAGCCGAAAAATGGCTGGGCCCATACTTGGATTACGATAATACCGCTTGAAAGATGCCACCGAGTCTGAATGTATTTTGGAATCCGGTCATTTTAAAATCGACACTTACTGTTCCCCGAAACTGATTCCCTTCTAGCCACCCGGCTGCCTGAGTCATAGAACTGATACGAAGATCTATTGGAAATACCACTTCTTTTGCCATTGGTGGATAAAAGAGCTTTGAGCCTTTCGGTATTGTCCATATCAGAGGCGCCGAAAATTTTGTTGGACGTGAAGGATCGGTTGAGAGCTCATTTTCGTCGCTATAGACCTCAAAAATTTCTAAACCAAATGCTCTATTAAATTCGTCGATTTGTCTATGAGAGCTTCCAACCTTTAAATATGCCAAAAGCCTCCCTTCTGATCGTTCCACTGAACCCTCGCGAAAGTAGTTAGTCATACCGATAATAGCTGAGCCCGGAAGTGGTGGCTGCATGCTTTCATAGGTAACAGTTCCGTTAATTATTTTTGCAAAAGAGCGAAATCCAGGAGCCAACGGCTTTCCAATGTCTAAAATAAATTCTGGATTATCGCGTTTCAGTGAAACTGGTGACAAAATATTTTTAATAGCTTGTAAGTTGGTCTCAATATTATTGTAGTAAGCCACGAAAATCGGTGGAGCGCTCGGACTCTCTAGTGTTCGATAAATTTCAAACTTCCTCCCGTTGGTGATTAGATAGTAAATGGCTTTCACTTCAGGATGCATTGCATATGTGCAAGCCTGCTCACGATCGTCATCTGAAATCTCAACGGCTGGCGATTTTACTTCAGCAATCCAGCGCAAGCGATTCTCTACCTCTAAAATATAATCTGCTTTCCCGCGGAGTTGCGGGTCCGATTTCTTTTTCCGGCCAAGAAATTGCTTCGGATATCGTAAGGTTTGCTCGGTGATAATGTCGTTTGAAGATGAATGCTTATAGCCAAGTTCTTTAAGCAAAGGAGCAATGATGTTCTCACGAACATCGGTCTCATTCATTCGATCGACATTTAGATCCAGGTCCATCAGCAGGACGTGAGAGATTAGATTGGTTACTAAAGCCATGCCACAAAAATCGTATGCTATTAGACTAACTAGAGTTGGACGGGCCCAAACGTTACCGTTAGCTTTCCGTAGCTAGTTTTATCCGTTCGAACCTCGGCGCGAGCAAGTGGGTGACGGCAAAGGCAACGACGTAAGCCGAGCTGCAGATGCCAAACAAGATCGTATAGGCGACGGATTCCCCCGCCCCGCTCCCCTTGCAGTGGTCGAGCAGCCAGCCGGCAAAGGCGGGAAAGATGATTCCGCCCACCGCCCCGACCATGCCGCTCATGCCGGCGATGCCGGCCACGGCTTGTTGGGGAAAAAGGTCCGCGTTCAGCGCGTAGATGTTGGCCGACCATGCCTGGTGCGCGCCGCAGGCGATGCCGATCACGATCACCGCGGCGGTTACGCCGGCGTGCGGCGCGAACAGCACCGGGACGACCGAGAGCGCGAAAATCAGCAGGCCGGTCTTGCGCGCGCGCGTCAGCGTCCAGCCGCGCGTGAGCAAAAATCCAGTCAGCCAGCCGCCGGCGACGCTGAAAACCGTGGCGATGGCGTAGATTGCGACGAGCAGCGTCCAGCTCGCCTTGAGATCGAGGCCGCGCGTTTTCTTATAAAAATCCGGCAGCCAGATGAGAAAGAACCAATAGATCGGATCAGTGAGGAATTTCGCGACAAGGATGACCCAGGTCTGGCGGAATTTCAAAAGCGCGCGCCAGCGGATCGGCGCAACGGTGTCCGCCCTTTCCTCGGCATCGCTGCGGATGCCGGCGAGTTCCGCCGCGGAAACGAAGCGGCTTTTTTCCGGCGTCGAATAGAGCGCGAGCCAGACGGCGAGCCAGACCAGGCCGGCGGCGCCCATGACGACGAACGACATCTGCCAGCCCCAGCGATAGGCGATCCACGGCACGACCGCCGGCGCAATGATGGCGCTGACGTTCGGACCGGTGGTGAAAAGGCTGGAGGCAAAGGCGCGCTCGCGCCGCGAAAACCACAGGCCCATCGATTTGACGGTCGACGGAAAATTTCCCGCCTCGCCGAAGCCGAGCGCGATGCGGGCGAAGAAAAAACCGCGCACGCTGCTGACCGCGCCGTGGGCCATCGCCGCCAGACTCCAGAGGAACGCAGATGTGGCGTAGCCGATTTTCGTGCCGTAGCGGTCGACAAACCATCCGAACAAGGCATAGCACGCGGCATAGACGGTGAAAAAGGCTGAGTTGACGTAGCCGAACTGCTCGTTGGTCCAGCCCAGCTCGCGATCGAGGATCGGCTTGAGCAGGGCGAGGATCTGCCGGTCGATGTAATTGATGGTTGTGCCGGCGAAAAGCAGGGCGCAGATCACCCAGCGAAAATGGCTTGTCGCGCGCGCTGGAGGCGCCGCCGGGGTTGCACCACTCATTGGGCGAAAATTACGTACGCCGGACGGCGCCGGCAACGCCTAAAACCTTTCCCTTTCCCCGCGGGCTGCGGGCCTTCGGCAGTAAATTTCCGCGCCACATCAGCGTGTACACTTTCGCCTCCCAGAGAGAAATCGGCTCGCGGCCGGCGGAACCAGGGAGCGTTTCCCGCGTCATATCAAAAAATGACCCACCGGCTTCTCTTTCGCTTTTGCCTGCGGCGCCGGTGGGCCGCGATCGCGCTGCTGATCACGACGCCCGCATTTTCCGGCTGCGGCACGGTGCACGGCTGGGCGCACGGCGGCACGGACGTCCGGCCCGCGGCCGGCGCCGGCGTCAGCGTTCCGCTGGGAAAATAGGTTCCTACGGCAAAGGCGAAGGCGCACGGTCGAATGTCCGCCGCCGATATGGGCGCCGGCTCACGCTCCCGTCCCCTGCTGTTTTTTCAACAAGTCCCGGCGCGCGGCGTCGAGCCGGGCCCGTTCTTCCGGCGTCAGGCTGGACATGCCCGAGCGGGCGATCTTGTCGAGCAACCCATCGATCTCGGCTATGGGGCTTCCCTTGGACGCCCGCGCACTGGAAATCGTCCGCGGTTTGGGATCGGGCAGCACGCGCAGCTTCGGCCGGCGCCGCGGCAGGCGAAGGGCCGGCAGGGTAAAGCGACCCTGAGCGTAACACACAAAGGCAAAAGCGAAGCCAACCGTGGCAAAAAGTGAAATCAGGGACACCCAATCGCGGTTGCTCAGCGCCATCAGCGCATAAAGGGCGGTGAGGATCACCGCGGCCCATTTGGCCAGAATGTTGAAAAGCAGCGCGACGTTCGGGTAGAGCGTGGCGAAAGCGATGAAAATGGCGAAGGCCCCGGTCTCGCCCATCAACTGCCTCGGCCACCACACGCCGATGACAGTGAAAAGCAGCGGCGACAAAAAATAGATGCCGGCATAAAGCCAGAGAAACGTGCGCCGGCCGAAAAACCGTTCCAGCTCCCGGCCAAACCATGCGATCATGAGCATGTCGATCACGAACCAGATGCTTGGGGGATTGACCAATCCATAGGTGAAGATGCGCCAAACCTCACCCCTGAGCACGAGCGTACTGTCGAAAAGCAGCCAGCCGGCGAGGGAGAAGGCGTTGAGCGCCTGCATCACGGTGGTCGCAAGCATGGAAACGACGAGGACGAGCACGACGAAGTATGCGGCATAGATGGGATAGCCGCGCAGCCACATCACCGGCTGGTGACGGTTGTCGGGGAAATTGTAGCCGTACATCGCGCAGAAAACGCCATCATACTGGCAGGCCGGCGGTCCGTCCGCAAGTAGCGAGAAAGATCAGTATGACCAGGGCGACCGAAAAACAGACCGGCGGCACGCGAAAATCGCTGCGGTTTCCTCGCGGAGAAAACCGGACTCGCGCCTGCCTTCAGTTTCACGGTTGTAACAGTCGCTGTTACTGATTCCTGACACAAACGTCGCTGGGAAAAATCGGGCGAATCCCTTATACTGGGCGCGTTGTACGGCAGTTTTCTGCCCGACCACACCCATCCCAGTCCCTTTCCTGCCATGACCTGCGTTTATCATTCCCTTTCCCGTCCGCTTCCCCACCGGGCGCGGCGCTTTGTTCCGGCTGCCGCCAAGGCCCTCGCCCTGACGCTCGCGGTCGCCGGCCTTGCCTGCCCGCTTTCCGCCGCTGTCGCGGCGCCGTACACCGCCTCGCTGAACATCACGGACGATTCCGGCAATGCTTGGTCGGTCGATCTCGGCAGCGTGCTGTCCTACAATTCGTCCACTGGTGCCGTTAGCATGGACTACGGCTCGACGCCGAGCAGCAACTGGAGTTGGACCAACAGTCAAGGTGCTCCGATCATGGTGGGTGTGACTGACAGCACAGGCAAAGTCACGCAGGAGCAGGGCGTGCAGTGGCACTCGAGCGACATGAATCCGGACGGATCGTGGAAGTCGCTCGTCACTTTCTTCGCCACCGGCAACACGGACCCGGTCCTGAGCTACGGCTTCACCGCCCGTAACGCGACCGCCTCGACGCAGAACTACAGTTTCACCTATGGGGAAGCCGCCTCGCCATCGGTGACCGGCAGCTACAGCCTTTATGCGGACATCGCCGGGAGCATCACCAACGCGGTGAACGGCACGCCGGCCATGATCGCCCCGGTCAGCCCCAACACGAAAATCCAGAACCTTTCGCTTTCGACGGACGGTGGAGCGACGCTGTTCGACGGCGGTGTGGACGTCGGACCGGCGGGTTCGACTTTCCCAACCATCGGCACCAACACCGGCACCGTCACCTACGGCGTGTTTTCGAGCACGCTGACGGGCATGACGAGCACGCCGCTCGATTTCTGGCAGTTCCAAACCAGCTTCAGCCTCACCGGCGGCAAGGATGTGGCGTCGCTCTCCGGTTTTGCGGATCTGGAGCAGAATGTTGAGACCTCGATTCCCGAGCCGGCGACCTGCGCCGCGCTCATTGGCGCGCTGGCCCTGGGGGCGGCAGCCCTGCGGCGCCGCAAGACCGCCGGTCTGCTGAAACTTTAAGCGAACGACACGTTTGCTATCACCAAGAAGCCCGGTGGAGTGGGTTCCGCCGGGCTTCTTTCTGGGCAGACCAAGAG
>DATJYF010000024.1:0-2893 GCA_035499715.1 Opitutaceae bacterium
AGGCAAACTCGGGCGTCTGGATTTCCTGCGCGTAATGCGGGCTGACGGTGGTCACACGGTCGGCAAAAAGAATGCCGCCCTTCATCATGCTCAGCTGGCCGTAAAACTCCACGCCGTCGATGCCCGCCAGTTCGTCCGGGAGGTTGGTGCGGTAGAACGAGCGCATGGGAAAGAGACCCTGGAAGGCGATGTTGTGGATGGTGAACACGGTTTTGAGGGCGAGCGTGCCGCCATGGCGGCGCTCGGCGTAGCGCAACAGCAGCGGCAGCAGGGCGCCCTGCCAGTCGTGGCTGTGCACGATGTCGGCGTGCAGCTCGGTCAGACGCAGCGTCTCCACCACCCCTTTGCAGAAGAAAATGAAGCGGTGATGATTGTCCTCGTAATCGCGCTCGCCGTTGCCGTAGAGGCCGCGGCGGTCGAAAAATTCCTCGCGGCAGATGAAGTAAATCGTGAGGTTCTTGCGCGGCGAGAACGCCCGCACGTCGCCGGTGTAAAACACGTCGCCCATTTCGATGCGCAGCCGGGCCCGCCGCTCCGCCCGCAGCGCCTGCGAATGTTCCAATGCGGCGCGGTAACCGGGCAAAAAAACCGCCACCTCGTGCCCGTAGTCAGCCAGGGTCGCCGTCATCGATCCGACCGCATCCGCGAGCCCCCCCGTTTTCACATAAGGGAACATCTCGCTGGCCACATGGACGATTTTCATCGCGCCACGCTTAGCCGCATTGTTGTCTGATTCAAACCAGAAAGCCTGCGCCGGATTTTTTCATTGCCATGACCATTCGCGAACGCCTCCTCGCCCGCCTGCGCGAGCCCGGCTACGTGCCGGTCAACGAAGCCGAGCTCGGGCGCCTGCTCCAGCTCAACAAAAAGGAGCGCCGCACCCTCGCCTTCGAGATCCGCCGCCTGCTCGCCGCCGGCGAACTGGTGCGGATCAAGGGCGACAAACTTTGCGAGCCCGGCGAGGCCGATCTCGTCACCGGCCGCATTTCCTTCCGGCAAAACGGCAACGCGATCGTCATTCCCGAGACCCGCGTCAACGAGCCCGGCCCGGAGCGTCCGGCCGTGTTCATCGCCGCGGAGGACACCGGTGTGGCTCTCCACGGCGACAAGGTCGTCGCCCGCCTTAGTGCCGGCGGACTGCGCCGGGACGACGGCAAGCTGGCCGGCCGCGTCATCCGCATCCTCGAGCGTGCCCGCGACACCGTCGTCGGCAACCTCCAGCGATCGCGACTCGTGTTCTTCGTCGTGCCCGACGATCCGCGCCTCGTCCACGACATCCTGGTGCCCGATCCGGCGAAATCCGGCCTCTCGCCGCCGCCCGCCATCGGCGACAAGGTCGTCGTGCGCCTGCTCGAGTGGAAGCAGCGCTCCGTCAATCCCGAGGGCGAAATCATCTCGCGCCTCGGCCGCACGCACGAGCCGCGGGCCGAGCTCCTCGGCGTCTATGAAAAATTCGACCTCCGGCCGGATTTTCCCGCCGAGGTCGAGCGCGAGGCCGCCGCCCTGCCCGCGCGCGTGCGGCCGGCCGAGCTGGCCGGCCGGCTCGACTATCGCGACATACCTGTCTTCACCATCGATCCGGACGACGCCAAGGATTTCGACGACGCCCTTTCCTTCGAGGAGCTGCCCGGCGGCGACGTCCGCGTCGGCGTCCACATCGCCGACGTCTCCACCTACGTCCGGCCCGGCACCGCCCTCGACCGCGAAGCGCAGCGGCGCGGCAATTCGACCTATCTCGTCGGCACGGTCATCCCCATGCTGCCGGAAAAACTGTCCAACGGTCTCTGCTCGCTCGTCGAAGCCGAGGACCGCCTGACCAAGGCCGCCTTGCTCACCTTCGCCAAGAACGGCCGCCTCAAGCAGACCGAGTTCGCCAACACCGTCATCCGCAGCCGCAAGCGCCTGACCTACCGACAGGCCCACGCGCTCCTCTTCGAGAATTCGCTCGACGCCATCCGCGCGCTGCCCCTGCCGGCCGCGCACCAGACCGGCTCGACCGGCCGCGCCCTGGCCTCGCTCAGCGACCTCGAGCTGGTCGATCTGCAGAGCTGGCTGCGCCGGCTGTGGAAAATCGCCGGCAAGCTCCGCGCCGATCGCATGGCGCACGGCTCGCTCGACCTCGATATGCCGGAGGTGAAAATCTTCGTGGACAAGGAAGGCTACGCCGACCGCCTCGAACGCATCGAGCATGACGAGAGCCACCAGCTCATCGAGGAGTTCATGCTCGCCGCCAACGAGGCCGTCGCCCGCCTCACGCGCGAACAGCAGCTGCCTTCGCTCTATCGCGTGCACGACGATCCGGACGAGGAAAAACTGGAGGAGTTCCGGCAGCTCGCCGCCACCTTCGGTGTCCAGGCCGGCGATCTCACCCGGCGGCCTGAAGTCGTGAAGCTGCTCGGGGCGCTGCGCACGCATCCGCAGGGCTACACGCTGCGCACACAGTTCCTGCGCAGCCTGAAAAAAGCCGTCTACCGCGCCACGCCCGACGGCCATTATGGACTGGCGAAAAAAGATTACACCCATTTCACCTCACCCATCCGCCGCTACGCCGATCTCGTCGTGCACCGCGTGCTCGAGTTTTATCTGGTGAAGCACGCCGGCCGCACCATGGCGCGCTCCGCCCCCGGCTATCAGCCCGGCAGCCTAGAAAGCCTGGCCGAGCACATCAGCCTGACCGAGGTCAACTCAACCGAGGCTGAGCGCGAGTCGCAGAAAATAAAGCTGCTCGAGTTTTTCGAACGCGAGGTCGCGAAGAAGAAGAAAACCCGCTTCGACGCGGTCATCACCGATGTGCGCAACCACGGTTTCTTTGTCGAACTCCCTGCGGCCATGAGCTTCGGCCTGGTGCCTGCCTCGTCACTCACCGACGATTTCTATGTGTTGAACAACGCCG
>DATJYF010000025.1:0-6902 GCA_035499715.1 Opitutaceae bacterium
TACTCGAGCACGGTGTTCGGCTCGAACAACACCAGCGGCAAGGAAACGGTGACGATCGGCGCGGCCAACGGCTCGTTCGCGGGCCAGTTCGCCAGCCGCACGTACTACCTGAAGATCAACCAGCAGGCCTCGGCGCCCGCCAGCGTGACCCGCGACGGCAACACCGTGGGCTCGGTCAGCTCCAAGTCGGCCCTGGTCTCCGCTTCGAGCGGCTGGTACTACGACTCCTCCGCCAACATCGTCTGGGTGAAGTTCTCGACCCCGACCAACGTATCGACTTCGGTCTCGCTGCACTAAAATTACTATCCCCCGGCGGGATCCATCCCTCCGCCACTTGCAAGCCGCACCTTCAAAAAGGTGCGGCTTTTTCTTCTCTTCTGGGATTGCAGGCACCCGTCGCCGTGCCAATGATCTTCCGCCCGGCTTTCCCGTTTTGCCATTCCGGCTGCCCGATCGATCCACCCGCTTTCACGATGAAATGAAGAAGGACGCCTTTGTTTTTGTCGCCTGCGGGGAGCGGCACGCCGCGCGGCTCAAGGTCGCGCTGCAGTATCTCCGGCATTTTTCACGCTTGGAAATCATCGTGGTCAAAAGCCGGACCCGCGGGAAGTTCGACTGCGACCAGGTGATCACGCCCAAGGTCCCGGCCGGTCTCGACAACCACGCCGCCAGCATTTTTCTCAAGACGTCGCTGCACCGGATCCTGGATTTTCACGGCCGCCGTTTTTGTTATCTCGACAACGACGTGATCGCGGTGAGCTCCGGCGTGGATGACATTTTCCGCCACGCACGCCCGCCGGTTTCCTTTGCGTCCGATCACTGCACCTTCCGCCAGTTCAGCCGTTACGCGGTGAACTGCCGCTGCCCCGGACCCGAATGCGGACATCTGTCCGAGGCGATCCGCCGGACGTTCGGCGTCAGCGTGAAGAGCCAGACCTGGCAACACTGGAACGGCGGGGTCTTCGTCTTCGACGAGGCTGCGGCCGGGTTCATGGAACGCTGGCACCGCAATACCCTCGCCATTTTCGACGATCCCTACTGGCAGACCCGCGACCAGGGCACGCTGGCCGCCACCGCGTGGCAGCTGGGGCGGCAAGACCAGCCGGCGCTCCCGCGCGAATATAATTTCATCGTCGATCCGCTCGACGGCGTGCCCGCGGCCAAACGGGCCGTCGTGACGGCCCGCGAATTGGCGCCGAACCAAAGCTACTCGCTGGACGGCGACACGACGAAGCCGCGGCCGGTGTTTTTGCATTTCGTCAACGGCGGCGTGGGGCGGCGCGGCTGGAAAAACTGGGACGAGGTGGAGCGCCTGCTGAAAACCCCCGCGGCCGGGCGCGCCGCAGCCTCCCCGCCCAACGGATCGCTTTCGCCCGACAATCGCATCGTGCACAGTTTGTGGATCGGGCCGGCCCTCTCGCGCATGGAGCTGCTGACCCTGCGGTCCTTTCTCCGCCACGGGCACGAATTTCACCTCTGGGTCTACGGCAAAATCGAAACGCCGCTGCCGCAGGGTGTGATCACCGAGGACGCCAACCGCATCATTCCGCAAAGCCGCATCATCAAAAAAGCCGACACCGATCCGGAGACAGGTGTGGGCAAGGGCAGCTACAGCTCGCCGTTTTCGGATCTCTTCCGTTTCAAGTTGCTCTATGAAATGGGCGGCTACTGGGTCGACATGGACGTCACCTGCCTGCGCCCGTTCAATTTTCCCGAGCCGTATGTCTTCCGGGCGCACCGCGTCGGCGTGGTGGGAAACGTGATCAAGTGCCCGCGGCACAGCCGCCTGATGAAATCCGTCTACGCGACGGTGGCGCGCGAGGCCAGCGAGCACAGCGCATGGCTGATGCCGAACCGCGTGCTTTCGCAGGCGGTGCGCCGGCTCAAGCTGACGCGCTACATCCGCGGCGACATCTGGAACCAGGAATCGTGGTGGGACGCGGTGCGGCCGTTTGCGCTCGAGGAGGCGGCGATTCCGGCCGGCTGGGCGGCCATTCACTGGATCAACGAGTTTTGGCGGATGCTGAAGGAGACCGGCGGCGTCTATCGCGGCCAGCGCCTGTTCGCGGCCGCGCCCGACAAGGAAAATCCGCATCCGCGCAGCGTTCTCGCCCGGCTTTACGCCGAGCACCAAATCCCGCCCGCCACCGGCCCGAACGGCGTGCCCCCGAAGCCCCAGCTGGAAATCCCGCTGAACAAGCCGGCCGAACGGCAGCCGGCCACCCCGCGCTTTTTGATGACCAGCCATCTCAATGTCCTCCTGCCCAGCCTCACGCGCGGCGGGGCGGAGCGGAGCGTGCTGGACACCATCGCCGGCCTGCAGCGCCGAAACTCCACCGGCAAGCTGTTCCTGCTGCACAAGGTCCGGCCGAGTTACGCCACCGGCAACACCGGCGGCGTCCAGGTCTTCCAGCTCGCCGGCCTCGATCCGGCGGCGAAGCTGCGCACGATCGCCGCGGAAGTGCTGGCGTCGCCCGAGCCCGTGCTTTTCACCCACATGGTCGGCGCCGGCCTGCTCCGGCAGCTTTGGGACCTCGGTGTGAAAACCATTCCCGTCATCCAGAATGCCCGCCCCTCCTGGCAGGATCCACCGCGAGCCTTCGCCCATCCCAACGTGCCGCTGGTCGCGGCCGTCTCCACCGCCGTGGCGCAGCAGTTGCGCGAGGACCGATGCCCGCGGCCGGTGACGGTGATGCGGCACGAGCTGCAGCGCTGGTTCACGCCGGAGGAGCAGCAGGAAAACCGGCGGCAGATCCGCGAACGCCACGGCGTGGCGGACGACACGCTGCTCATCGGCATGGTCGGGGAATTCAAATCCCAGAAAGCCTACACCCGCGCGGTGCGCGTGCTCGCGCAAATCCGGCAGATCCGCCCGGCCAAGCTCATGATCCTGGGCGGCTGGGACCACGATTGGGGCCACGGCCGGCAGGCCTACACCGCCACCTGCCGCCTTGCCCTCGAGTTGAACGTGATCACCGACCTGCTCACGCTCGGCCCGGTGCCGGATGCCGAACGCTACTACGCGGCGTTCGATGTTTTTCTCAACACCAGCGCCTACGAAGGATTGAGCGTGGCGCTGCTCGAGGCGGTGCAGACGGGCTGCCCGATCGTCACGGCCGACGCCGGCGGCAACGCCGAGGTTCTGCCCGAGCGCGCAGTCCTGGTCCGGGATGCGTCGGACGTCTCCGCCTACGTGGTCGGAATCGCGCAGGCGCTGGGCGCGCGGTCCCGCGTGCTGGCGCAAAAGCCGCACGACTTCGACCTGGTGCCGCGGCTGTGGTGCCTGCTCGGCCGCTACGGCCGGCCCGATCTTTTCCGTCCGCCGCCCGCCCGCGCCGGCACGCTCTTCCTCACCGACAACCTCAACATCGGCGGGGCCCAGCGCTCGCTGGTCAATCTCCTCTGCCATCTTCCGCGCCCCGACCGCGCCTGGCTCTGCGTCTCGGAGACGGTCTATTGTCAGGGATATCTGGATACGCTGGAAAGGAGCGGCGTGCCGGTTTTTTCCCTCCACAACAGCACCGACTACCTCGACCGGGCCGAGCGCATCCTCTGCCTGATCGAGCGGCTGGGCGTGAGGAACGTCTGCTTCTGGAATCTGGACGCGCGCCTGAAGCTGCTCCTGGCGAAACTCCTGCCGGCCGGATCCGCCCGCCTGATCGAGGTCAGCCCGGGACCGTTCCTGTTTGTGGAAATGGAGCGGACGCGCGCGTTTCAGCGCCGCATCTCGTTTTCTGCCTCCGATTATTGGGCGCGCCTCGATCATTTCGTCGCCAAGTACCGCGACGGTGCTCCACCCGGCCGGCGCGTCGACGGGCGGAAAGTGGTCGTCATTCCGAACGGCGTGCCCGCGCCTCCGCCCCCGGCCGGCGCGGCTCCGCCGCTTCCGCCCGGCGCCGATCCAAATCTGCTCGTCGGCACCGCGGGCCGCATCATGCCGGGCAAGCGGATCGAGCTGCTCATCGACCTGATGGCGGAGCTGAACACCAGCCTGCCCGGCGCCGCGCTCGTCATCGTCGGCGGCGTCGACCCGCGCCACGCCGATTACTGGCCGCAGCTGGTTGCGCGCCTCCAGTCCAAGCGCCTCACCAGCGTTCATTTCGCCGGCCCGCACGCCGACGTGACGCCGTTTTTGCGCACGTTCAAGGTCTTCGTCACGATTTCCGAATCGCCCGGCTGTCCCAACGCCTCGCTCGAGGCCATGGCTTGCGGCCTGCCGGTGATCGCCAATTCCGCCGGCGGCACCGCGGAACAAATCCGCCATGGCGCAAATGGTTTTCTCGTCACGGGCGGCGATCCCAAGGAATTGGCCCGGCATGTACACCACCTGCTGACCAACCAAACCGTTTATCGTCGTTTCGCCGCCGCCGCGCGCGCCACGGCCCTCCGTGAATTTTCCATGCCGCTGATGGTGAATCGCTACCGGAAATTGTTGGAAGGCGCGCCGGCCGGGCCGTCCGCTCCGCGCCAGCCGGCCAAAACCCGCCGCCGTATTTCCGTGGCACCAGCGCGTTCTTCGCGATAGGCGTCCCTCTTTTTTCCTTTTCCAATCGCTTTGAATCGAGCTTCGTGACAAACTCCGAAGTTGGCCATGCACAAGATCGTCGTCCGGCTTCCGGCGAATCGTGATTACGCGGGGCAACTGACCATCGAAGGCCCCCGCGGGAAGCTCCTTGCTGGTCCATTCGAAGTCTGCGGGCGCGCCGACGATCAGCTCGCGCGCAAAAACCGCAATCCCTCGCGCAATCCGCTGCTTCCCTTCGGTGACACGCCGGTCGGCACTTATCGCGCGGTGCAAATCATCCCCAGCGGGCCGGGCACGCCCTACGGCAGCGAGCAATTCGGCGCGGCCGGCATCGTTCTCCTCCAGCCCCGGCATGGCGAAGCCGTCCTCGCCGACGCCAATGGGCGCTTCGGTTTTTTCATCCACGGCGGAACCACCACCCGCCACGGCGCCTTGCGCCCGACCGAAGGCTCCTTGCGATTGTCGAATCGCGATCAGAGAAAATTCATCGCCGCTTTGCGCAAGCTGGGCGACACCGCCTGCGATTGCGTCGTGATGAATGGCAAAGGCGGCAGGCGGGGCGCCGCCATCGCGATCGCTTCCCTCCAACCCGCGCCGCCGCGAAATCGCGCCAGCCGCGCCGCCGCGACCGAACCGCTGGAGACGACGCGCCGCTCCTGGCTGCGGCTGATGCTGCTGGCCGGCGCCTCCGCTTCGATTCCCAGCCTGCTCCTTTTTTCTCCGGAAGCCGCGGCCGCCGAAGGTGGAGGCGATTATCAGCAGCCGACCCCCGAACCCAATCCCACGCCTCCGGAACCGCCGCCCGAGCCGACTCCGGAACCAATGCCGGAGCCGGCCCCCGAGCCCAGCCCTGCGCCGAATCCCGAACCGGCTCCGGAGCCAAATCCTCCCGAGCCTAGTCCAGAACCGGCCCCTGAACCAGCACCGGAGCCCAACCCTCCTCAGCCCAATCCCGAACCGACTCCGGAACCAACGCCTGAGCCAACCCCCGAGCCCAGCCCTGCGCCGCCGGAACCGAATCCCGAGCCCAACCCTCCGCCCGGTCCTCCGGAGCCATCGCCTGAGCCCGCGCCCGAGCCCAATCCCACGCCTCCACCCGAGCCAAACCCCGAGCCAAATCCTCCGCCGAGCCCGACCGGCGAAGACTTGCGCGATGCGCCCAATTCTCCGCCCAACAACAATTCCGCTCCTAATCAGCTGACGCCTTTCCCACCGCAACCGAATCCACCTGCACCGAACCAGACTCCACCCCAAAATCCTCCGCCCGGCGGCAATGACACTCGCGCCCAGGATCAGTTGAAAAGCATCAGCGAGACCACTCCGAATCCGGAGAACCGCGGACAGGGCATTGACACCGGCGGCAATTACGCCGGCCACATCGACTCATCCACCGTCGTGGCTCCGTCCAGCGGCACAGCCACGACGGAGACGCTCAATATTCCGCCGTCGATGTCCCACGATCCCGACGTGCAGAGCCTGCAAAAATACCAGCAGCAGGTGCAGCAGGATCAGGAGGCCGCAGCCCAGGCGCAGGCGGCATATGAAAAAGAAAAGCTGACCAATCCGAACGCAAACATGGCGGCGGTGCTGGACGCGCAAGCCAAGCTCAAGGGCGCGCAGGACATGGTCCAATTCGAGACCAATCAGGTCAAAGCCAAGCTGCCCGCTCTGCCCACCGCGTCTCCGCCCAAAAAACCGTAAGCCGTTTTCATGCGCCGCTTGTTTATTTTATTGTGGGCTGCGCTGCTCGGCGCGGCGCCGGCTGCCCGCAGCCAGTCCGCGCCGACCGCGCCCGTCGACGTTCCCGCCGAGTCGGACCTCGCTCAGGATGAATCCAACCTTGACCTCAAGCGCAGCCTCGATGCGCGACACGCCGACCTCCTGCAACGCTTCCAGGCCTGGAACGAACAAGCCCAAGCCTACAATTCGCAGTACGCCAACCGCGACCTCGATCCGAATTCCGCGGAATACGCCGCCGGCCAGGCCCTGCTTTCCCGCCTTTCTTCGGATCTCGCGAGCTACAACACCGACAACGCCGCCTTCGCCGCCGATGTCGCCCGCCTCGCGCCCCGACCTCCTCCGCCGCCGACATCGCCGCCGCCCCTCCGACCCTCGGACCATTCGCTGGTCGGACCGGACGGGTTTGATCCGCGCACGCTCATCACCCGCGATGACTACCAGGACGCCTTGAAAAAAGAGCCGGACCTTCTCCGACGCCAGAAGATGTGGCAGGATGCGCTGGCCAAACTTCAAAGCTGGCAAAAGGGATTGAGGTCGGACCGGTCCGAATTCGACAAAATCCAGCGCGACGCGCAAATCGACGCCTTGCATGATGTGCTGATGAACATTCCGGCCAGCGAAACCTTCGAGGTGTTCG
>DATJYF010000026.1:0-17646 GCA_035499715.1 Opitutaceae bacterium
ATCTGCGCTCCCGAGCTCATGACTTTGGAGGGAGGCAGCGAAAGGATACGCGCGAACACCGACGCTATCGACCAGCTCATCGCTGCGACCAGCAATGCCACGGTGCCCAATCTATCGATCGGCGGCCCGCCGAGGTCCAGCGAGCGGCTCACCACCACGGTCACTCCGCTCAGGCCGATCAACAATGCCAAGGCCAAGCGGACGGTGAGCTTTTGCGTTCTTAGGAAAATAACTTCCGACAGCGCCATAAATGCCGGGATCGTGGCCATCATGATTGCGGCAATGCCCGAAGGTACGCGCTGTTCTGCCCAAAACAATAGCCCGTAATCGACGAGGAAAATTAGGAAAGCCAGTAAACATACAGACGCCCATTGGCGGATGTTCGGCGAACGCTCACCCTGCGCGATCGTCCAGCCATAAAGAACGAATCCCGCAACTAAGAACCGTATCGCCGCCAAAAGGAACGGCGGAACTTCGCGAACACCAATACGGATTGCGAAGAATGTGGATCCCCACACGAAATAGATAATCGCGAAGGCCGACAGGGTCTTCCACATCGGACGGTGAGTGTTAGCGTCCACAGCAGACGAGGCGATAAGGACCGACACGCAAGCTGCCAACTGGAAATACAGTGCATGATAAACGGCGCGCGCTTTTTGTTTTCCGCTTTCTTGTTTTTGGTGCAAAGTGTCCGGACGTTCGATGTCTGCCCCAAAAAACTCTTCCTCAGTGGTGCGCACGCTCGGCTGGAGCGCGGTGGTCGCGCTCGGCGTGGCGGCGTTTGCGGTCATGGCATGGGCGCGGGGCGAACCGGTGAATGCGTTGTGGCTGGTGATCGCGAGCGTGTGCGTGGCGCTGGTGGCCTACCGGTTTCATTCCGCGTGGCTGATGGCGAAGGTGCTGACGCTCGACGAGCAGCGCGCGACGCCGGCGATGGTGCACGAGGACGGGCGGGACTTCGTGCGCACGCATCGCTGGATCACGTTCGGGCATCATTTCGCGGCCATCGCCGGGCCGGGGCCGCTGGTGGGACCGGTGCTGGCGGCGCAGTTCGGCTATCTGCCGGGGCTGCTGTGGATCTTGATCGGGGCCACGCTCGGCGGTGGAGTGCACGACGCGGTGACATTGTTCTGCTCGACGCGGCGCGGCGGGAAATCGCTCGGCCAGATGATGCGCGAGGAAGTCGGGCCCCTGGCCGGGCTGATCGCGCTCGTGAGCATGATCGCGATCATGGTGATCTTGCTGGCGGTGCTGGCGCTGGTGGTGGTGAAAGCACTGGCGGAGAGCCCGTGGGGCACGTTCACCATTGCGGCGACCATGCCGCTGGCAGTGGCGATGGGCTGCGCGCTGCGTTTCGGCCGCGTGAATGTCGGCTGGGTGAGCTTGTTTGGATTTGCCGGTCTCTTGTTAGCGGTCTGGGGCGGCCAATGGGCGGCGCACACGCCCTGGATGGCGCATGCGCTGGCGCTCGATCAAAAGACGCTGGCTTGGTGGATCATGGGCTACGGTTTCGCGGCTTCGGTGCTGCCGGTCTGGCTCCTGCTCGCGCCGCGCGATTACCTGAGTACGTTCATGAAGCTCGGCGTGGTCGCCGCGCTGGGCGTGGCCATCGTGCTGATTGCGCCCAGGCTGCAGATGCGGGCGCTGACGAAGTTCATCGACGGCAGCGGGCCGGTCTTTGCCGGGCCGGTGTTTCCCTTCTGCTTCATCACCATCGCGTGCGCGGCGGTGTCGGGATTCCATTCGCTGGTCGCGTCGGGCACGACGCCGAAGCTGCTGATGCGCGAGAGCGACATCCGTGTGATCGGCTACGGCGCGATGATCGCGGAGATGCTGGTCGGCGTGATGGCGTTGATTGCGGCGTGTTCGATGCATCCGGGCGAATATTTCGCAATCAATCTGCCGGGCAGCGCGGCGGCGGTGACGGCGAAAGTCACGGCGCTCGGTTATCCGGTGACGCCGCAACAGATGGCCGATCTCGCGGCCGGCGTGGGCGAGCAGACGATGATCGGGCGCACCGGCGGCGCGCCCACGTTTGCGGTGGGCATGGCGCAGATGTTTGCGGGCGTGCTCGGCAGCCGGACGGCGCTGGCGCTGTGGTATCACTTTGCGATCATGTTCGAGGCGCTGTTCATCCTGACCACGATCGACGCGGGCACGAGGGTGGGGCGCTTTCTCGTGCAGGATTTGCTGGGCGGAATCTGGAAGCCGCTCGGTCAGACCCGCTCGGCGCTGGGCAATGCGGTGGCCAGCGCGGCCTTCGTGGCGGCTTGGGGCTGGTTTTTGTACCAGGGGGTGATCGATCCGCTCGGCGGCATCAATTCGCTCTGGCCGATCTTTGGCGTGGCCAACCAGCTGCTCGCGGTCATCGCGTTCGCGCTCGGCACGACCATCCTGATCAAGATGGGGCGGGCGCGTTACGCCTGGGCCACGCTGGCGCCGCTCGGCTGGCTGCTGGCGGTGACCATGACGGCGGGCTGGATGAAAATTTTCAGCGCCGACCCGCGGCTGGGATTTTTGAGCGCGGCGCGCGGCCTGCGGACGCAGATCGCCGCGGGCGCACCCGTGGAGAAACTCGCGCAGCTGCAGCGGCTGGTGTTCAACAACGAGATCAACGCCGCCGTCACCGGCCTGTTCCTCGTCCTCGTGGCGCTGGTCGTGGTGGTCTGCGCCCGCGAATGGGTGCTGTTGCTGACCCGGCGGCGCGTACCGGTCTTGCGCGAAGAGCCGTATGTGGCGGTCGGCGCGGTGGAATCGGCCTGACGGCGCAAAAAAAAAAAAGAAAAAAAAGGCCGGTCGAAGTCGACCGGCCTTGAGGGAAAATTTTTATGCGCGACGCGCTCAGGTTTCGTAGGAGCCGAGCAGCTTGTCGACGCGGACTTTTTCGAGGCGCACGAAGTTGGGCAGGCCGTTGTCGTAGGGCACGGCGACCTCGCCCTGGATGAGCGGCTGGGCATAGCGGAGGAACTGGAAGTTCATGCTGACGCCGTCCTCGTTGATCCACTCGCGGGGGAGCTTTTTGGTGCCGTTGGCGATTTCGCTGAGCGGGGAAAGGCCGGTCTCGCAGGTATAGTGGTCGGCTTCACCGCGCACGAGCGTGACCATCTTGTCCGTCTCGCCCGCGACGGCGGCGCGCACGGCGGCCTGGCCGGCGAGGAAGGCCTCGTCATTGTCGGTCTTGGAGGAGCAGTGGGCGGCGGAGCGCTGGGCGATGCCGAGCTTGGCCACGCGGGCCTTGACGCCGGGAAGATGGGTCGAGACGAGGTCGGCGAGATATTCGCCGACGCCGCCGAGCTGGGCATGGCCGAAAGCGTCGGTGGCGCCGTCGGCATTGACGTAATTGCCGTCGGCATCGACCAGGCCCTCGCCGACGACGACCAGGCAGTACCGCTCGCGGGTGAGGACCCGCTTCACGTCAGCGGCGAATTTTTCGGGGCTGAAGGCGATCTCGGGCAGAAGAATGATGTGCGGCGGATCGTGCGGATGGTCGCGGCGCTTGGCGAGCGAGGCGCCGGCGGCGATCCAGCCGGCGCTGCGGCCCATGACCTCGAGCACGGAGACAAGGTCGCCCTGGCCCATGGCCTCGTTGTCGGCGGCGAGTTCGCGCACGGTGGTGGCGACGTACTTGATGACGCTGCCGTAGCCGGGGCAATGGTCGGTGACGACGAGGTCGTTGTCGATGGTCTTGGGCACGCCGATGACGCGCATCTCCCAGCCCTGCTGCTGGGCAAGCTTGGAGATCTTGTCGGCGGTGTCCTGCGAGTCGTTGCCGCCGCAGTAGAAAAAGTAGCGGATGTTGTGGGCCTTGAAGACCTCGAGGATGCGCTCGTAATCCTGCTGTTTTTTGAGCTTGTAGCGCACGGTGCCGAGCGCGGCGCCGGGCGAGTGGCGGAGGGCGCGGATTTGCTGCTGCGACTCGGAGGCGAGGTCGATGAGATCCTCCTGGAGGATGCCGAGCACGCCGTTGAGGCTGCCGTAAATCTCCTCGATGCAGCCGTGATTGAGGGCTTCGGTGACGACGCCTGCGACGCTGGCGTTGATGACCGCGGTGGGGCCGCCGGATTGGCCCACCAAGATATTTCCTACGAGTTCAGCCATGACGAGTGTAAGGTAAAGGTTCGAAAAAACAGGAAAGTCCACCAAACCGGCCGCGCGCGGCGGAGGCAAACGAAAATTTCCCGAAGAACGAAAATTCAGGTGACAATCCGGTGGCCTCGGACGGGCCGGATTTCCCGAGCCGGCGCACGCATCACAGCGGATTTTGCCCGGCCGACTTCAAATTCAGAGCAGTTTGCCCGGCCGGTATGCGGCTGCCTGCGGGTATTTGCGGGCGATCGGCTTCACCTCGGCCACGAAGGCGTCGACCTGGTGCGGCGCGGCGCCGACGAAGCGGTTGCTTTCGGCGAGAATGGCCTGGAGCTGCTTTTTGCCCAGGCCGATGCGCTTGTCGCCGGCCAGGCGCGCGAGCAGGTCGACGGTGCCGTTCGCGTCTCCCGCGCGCAGGGCCCTGGCGGCGGCGAGGGAATGTTCCTTGATCGCGGCGTGCGCGGTTTCGCGGCCTGCGCCCTGCTTGACGGCCTCCATCAGGATCGTGGTGGTGGCGAGGAAAGGGAGGTTGCGCTCGTTTTCGGCGGCGATGGCGGCGGGAAAAATCTCCATTTGGGCGAGCACGGTGAGGAGGGTCTCGAGCAGGCCGTCGATGGCGAAAAACGCATCGGGCAGGGCGACGCGGCGCACCACCGAGCAGGACACGTCACCTTCGTTCCACTGATGTCCGGCGAGATTGGCGGTCATGGTCACATGACCGCTGAGGACGGTGGCAAAGCCGGAGATGCGCTCGCAGTTCCGGGCGTTGACCTTGTGCGGCATGACGGACGAACCGACCTGGCCTTCCTGGAATCCCTCGGTGAGCAGGCCCTGGCCGGCCATGAGGCGGAGGGTGGTGGCGAAGCTGGCCGCCGCCGCCGCGACCTGGTGGAGCGCGCTGACGACGTCGAAATCGAGGCTGCGCGGATAAACCTGGCCGACCGCGATAAGCGAGGCACGGAAGCCGAGGTGCTTGAGCACGCGCGCTTCCAGCTCGGCGACCTTGTCGGCGCGGCCGCCGAGGAGCGTGAGCTGGTCGAGCTGGGTGCCGACCGCGCCCTTCAAGCCGCGCACGGGGTAGCGTTCGATCAACCCCTCCACCCGGGCGAAGGCGAGCAGCAACTCCTGGCCGAACATGGCGAAGCGCTTGCCCAGGGTGGTGGGCTGCGCCGGAACGTTGTGCGTGCGGCCGGTCAGCATCACGTCGCGGTGCGCCTCGGCGTGGCGGGCGAGGGCGAGCAGGGCGGAGACGACCTTCATATGGACGATCTTGAGCGAGCGGAGAATCTGCAACTGCTCGACGTTTTCCGTGAGGTCGCGGCTGGTCAGGCCGAGGTGGATAAACTGGCGGTTGGCCAGCTCGGAAAACTCCTCGATGCGCGCCTTGACGTCATGAAGTGTGACGCGTTCGCGCTTGGCGATGGAGGTGAGATTGACGAGGTTTTTGTTGCGTTCGTAGTCCTTGATCGCCTCGGCCGGGATGGGGACGCCGAGATCTTTTTGTGCTTTCATGACCGCGATCCAGAAATCGCGCTCGAGCAGGACGCGGCCGGGCGCGGACCAGATGTCCTTCATCGCGGGCGAGGCGTAGCGCTCGGCCAGGACGTTGGTGATCGGCGGGGGCGGCATGACGTAGTCCGCGGCATCAACGGACGGCGCGGGCCTGGCGGCGGGAGAAAGGGGGGTGGTTTTCAACGTCGGAGATTTTCACGCATAACAATCGCGGCGGCGTTGACGACTGAAAAGAGGCGGACTCGGCGGGGCCGGTTTGGCCCCACCCCTGCCGGCGTCTCCCGAGGGGGGCTCGGCCGCACAGGAAAATCGGTCGGAATAGAGATCGCTTTTTTTCCCCGTCAAGCCAAGCTGGGCCCCGTCAGCGGGCGTCCAGCCGCAAATCGCACGGAACATTTTCGGAGGACAGACGATGAAAAACCTCGGCAGGAATTGTCGCAAACTGAATCGCCGGCAATTTATCCGCACCTCGGCCGCGCTGGCCGGCACCGCGCTGTTGGCACCCTGGCCGCTGGCGGGCACGCCCGCCGCCGGCAAACGCACCGCCACCGACCAGGTGACGTTGGGAAAGACGGGCATCAGGCTCAGCCGGCTGGGGATCGGCACCGGCATCAACGCGGGCGAAGATCTCTTTGCCCTGGGCAAGGAAGACTTTGTCGGGCTCATCCACCACGCCTACGATCAGGGCATCACCTATGTCGACGCGGCCGAGTCGTATCAGACTTTCGACTGGATCGGCGACGCCATCAAGGGCCTGCCGCGCGAAAAAATCTTCCTCCAGTCCAAGGTTTCCGGCCGGCCCTCCGACGTGCTCGCCACCATCGACCACCACCGCCGGACCTATGACACCGATTACATCGACAGCCTGCTCATCCACTGCATGACCCGGGACAACTGGACCGACGATTGGAAGCGCGTCATGGACGCTTTCAACGAAGCCAAGGACCGAAAGTGGATCCGCGCCAAGGGCGTGTCGTGCCACACCCTGCCGGCGTTGCGCGCCGCGGCGGCCTCGGACTGGACGGAGGTGCATCTGGTGCGAGTGAACCCGCAAGGCAAATACATGGACGGCGCCGTGGCGACTTGGAACAGCCGCGACACCGTCGACGTCTCCCCGGTCATGCAGGAAATCAAGACGATGCACGCCAGGGGCCGCGGCGTGATTGGCATGAAAATTTTCGGCAACGGTTCCTTCAAGGATCCGGCCGACCGCGAGAAATCCATCCGCTTTGCCATGAGCTGCCCGGACATCGACGCGGTGGTGATCGGCTTCAAAACCACGCAGGAGATCGACGAGGCCATCGGCCGGATCAACCGCGTGCTCGCCGAAAGCTGAGCGCCGCCGGGCGTCTCAGCCGGCGCCGAGGCAGCGCACGGCCATGGTCCGCAGGACCTCCTCCTGCTCGTCGGGCCGGCGGATGATCTCCTCGAACGCGGCGATGAACTCGTGCTGGTTGTCGATCAGGCGGCGCAGCGACGGCAGCTTCGCCCCGGCGAGCTTGCCGAGATACCACGGATTCTGCGTGAAAACATTGAACGAGCTTTTCTCGCCGGCCGCCTCGCCGAATTTTGCCGCGTGCGCGGTTGCCGCGCGCGGCAGGCCGTCGACGCCGCGCGGACCGAGCCGCACGTCGCCGCCGTCAAGCAGCGCGCGGAGCTGGAGGAGGATGCGGTTGCGGTTTTGCAGCGCGCTGATGACCGGCCGCGCATCGCCGCCGGCGAAGAAATGCCGGTGCAGCGCGGCGAGCGTCCACCGCAGATCGCCGCTGAAAAAAGCCTCGGCGGTTTCGAAGAAGTCGCCCTCGGCGACGTTGGGGGTCAGTTCGGCGACGTGTGTCTCCGCGATGACCGCGCCGCCCGTCCCGAGCGGGGCCGAGGGCTCGCCGGCGAACGTCGCCAGTTTGCGCACCTCCTCGACGAGCAGGCGGGTGTTGGCGCCGACCTTGGACAGCAGCAGATCGACCGCGCCGGGCGCGAAGCTCGCGCCGAGCGCGCGCGCCTCGGCCAGCACGATGCCGGCCTGGGCCTCGCCGCCGGCCTCATCGTCGCCCACGAGCGCAAAGTCGGCGTTTTTTTCGCACCACTTCGGAAACGCGCGGCGGCGGTCCACCGGCGCCGCGGTGAGAAGCACGGCAGCTTCAGCGGGACCGACGGCGGCCAGGAGCGCCTGCAGGTCCTCGACGACCCGCAGCGTGCCCTCGGCGCGGCCGGTGGGCGTGTCGGCCAGGAAATTCACGTCCTTGAGCCAGACCACGCGCCGGCCGCCGAACATCGGCACGGTTTGCACGGCCTCGCGGAAGCGGTTCACCGCGGCCTCGACCTCGCCGACGTTGGCGGCGAAGCCGCTGACGATCTCGCGCGAAAAATCATCAGCCCCGGCCTCGGCCGCCAGTGCGTCGAAGCGCTGCTGCCCGGTGCGCTGGACGAGAAACTCGTCGGCGCCGCAGACGAAGGCGAAGGGCTTGGGCGCGGGCATGCCTCCGGTTTGAACGGACCGGCGGCGGAACGAAACGAAAAAAATCGCCAAGGCCGCGCCGGCATTCGAGAGTGGGGCTGATTTTCATGCAGATCATTGCCAACCCCCGCCCGGTGCCGCGCGAGATTTGGGCTCGCGACCTACTGCTGCTGGCGCTCTGCGCCGGCGCGCTGTTTTTTTTCGGCCTGGGCAACTTCCCGCTGCAAAATCCCGACGAGGGGCGCTACGCGGAGATTCCCCGCGAAATGGTGGCGACGGGCGACTTCGTGACGCCGCGGCTCAACGGCGTGAAGTATTTCGAGAAACCGCCGCTGTTTTACTGGTGCGTGGCGGCGTCGGTGAAGCTTTTCGGCGACGAGGAATGGACGCTGCGGGCCTGGCCGGCGATGTTCGCGCTGGCCGGCGTGCTCATGACCTACGCGGCGGGGCGCGCGCTTTACGGTCGCACGGTGGGGCTGGCGGGCGCGGTGGTGCTGGCCACGTCGCTGTTTTATTTTGCACTTGCGCACGTGCTCATCACCGACATGGCGGTGTCGGTGCTCATCAGCGGCGCGCTGTTCGCCTTCATCGTGGGCGTGCAGGCGGAACCGGGGGCGCGGCGGCGCGCGCTGTTCTACGCGCTTTATGTCTGCGCGGCGCTGGCCACGCTGGCCAAGGGGCTGATCGGCTTCCTCCTGCCGGGCGCGGTGATGTTCCTCTGGCTGCTGGTCTTCAACGAGTGGCGCCGGCTGCGGCCGTTCTACCTGCCGACCGGCGCGCTGATTTTCCTCGCGATCGCGGCGCCCTGGCACGTGCTGGCGGAGCTGGCCAACCACTCGCCGGTAAAGCAGCACGATTTTTTGTGGTTTTATTTCGTGCGCGAGCACTGGCTGCGGTTCACCACGAACGCGGACAACCGCGTGCAGCCGTTCTGGTACTTCGTGCCGCTCGTCCTGGCGGGATTGTTTCCGTGGATCGCGTTTCTCGTGCAGAGCCTGCGGCACAATTTGCAGGGCGGATGGGCGGCGCGACGAGGCAACACGACCGCGTGGTTTTGCGTGGTGTGGGCGGGATTCATTTTTCTTTTTTTCTCGGCGTCGCATTCGAAGCTGGCGCCCTATGTCCTGCCGGTGTTTCCGCCGCTGGCACTGCTGATCGGGCGCTATATCGCGCTGGGCTGGGAGGTGCCGGGCGAGGCGCCGATGCGCGGAGGATTCCGCGCCTACGGCTTTGTCGCCGGCGCGCTTGCCGCGGCGCTGTTCCTGATCTGGGCGCGCCTGCCGGCGGACAAGCTCGCGCCGGCGCAGCGGACCGCACTGGCGCCATTTGTCGCCGGGCTCGTCTCGGTCCTGTGCACGGGCGGATTCCTCGTGCCCTGGCTGGCGGCGCGGCGCGGCGCGCGGGTGGGCCTGCGGGCGCTGGCGGCCGCGACCGTGGTGTTTTTCGTCGTCGTGGTGTGCGCCCTGCCGGCCGTGCTCGACCGCACGACCAAGCCGCTCGCGCTGGCGTTGCGCGCGGAGCTGAAGCCCGGCGACCGCGTGTTCAGTTACCACGAGTTTTTCCACGACTTTCCCTTCTACCTCGGCCGTACCATCGGCACGGTGGAATATCGCGGCGAAATGGAATTCGGCGTGTCGGCCGAGGACCACAGCGACCGTTATGTGGACGAGGCGACGTTCCGCCGGTTGTGGGCCGGGCCGGGCCGGATCTTTGCGGTGGCGCGGAAGAGGGATGCGGTGAAACTTTTCTCCGATCCGGTGTTCCGATACAAATTGCTCGCCGAGCGCAACGGCGACATTCTTTTCAGCAACCAGCCCTAGCCGATGCCCAAACCATCCGTGGCTTCCTCCCCGTCCCCCGTGCCGTTCCTGCCTTTCACCCGGCCGACGATCGATGATGAAACCATCGCCGGCGTGGCCGAGGTGCTGCGTTCCGGCTGGATTACGTCCGGGCCGCAGGTCAAGGCGTTCGAGGCGAAGCTCTCCGAGTATTGCGGCGGCCGGCCGGTCCGCGCCTTCAACTCCGGCACCTGCACGATGGAAATCGCGCTGCGCATCGCGGGCGTCGGCCCGGGCCACGAGGTCATCACCACGCCGCTGTCATGGGTGGCGACGAGCAACGTCGTCCTCGAGGTCGGCGCGCGGCCGGTTTTCGTCGACATCGATCCGGCTACACGCAACATCGACCTCGGCCGCGTCGAGGCCGCGATCACGCCCGCGACGCGCGCGATCATTCCGGTCGATCTCGCCGGCCTGCCGGTTGACCGCGACCGGCTCCACGCCATTGCGAAAAAGCACAAGCTCCGCGTGGTCGAGGATGCCGCGCAGGCGTTTGGCAGCACCTGGAGGGGCCGGCGCATCGGCAGCTTCGGCGATTTCGTGTCGTTCAGTTTTCATCCCAACAAGAACATCACGACCATCGAGGGCGGCTGCCTGGTGATGAACGACGAGCGCGAGGCGAAGCTCGCCGAACAATACCGCCTGCAGGGCGTGGTGCGCTCCGGCCAGGACGGCATGGAAGTCGATCTGGTCGGTGGAAAATTCAACCTCACCGACGTCGCCGCGCGCGTCGGCCTCGGCCAGCTGCCGCATCTCGGGGAATTCAACGCGAAGCGCCGCGAACTCGCCCGCGCCTACTTCGAGCTGCTGGACACGCCCGCCGTCCGCGGGCTCGGCCTGCGCTTGCCGCCGGCCGATTTTACGGACAGTAACTGGCACATGTTCCAGGTCATCCTCCCCGAGGAACGCCTCACGCTCAAGCGCGCCGGGGTGATGGCAAAGCTGCACGAGGCCGGCATCGGCAGCGGCGTGCATTATCCCGCCATCCATCTTTTCGCGCTCTATCGCCGCCACGGCTGGAAGGACGGCGATTTTCCGCAGGCCGAATACGCCGGCCGCAACATCCTTACGCTCCCGCTTTTCCCCGCCATGACCCGCGCCGACGTCGCGCGCGTGGCGAAAACCCTGATCGAGATTCTCTCCGCCCACCGGAAACCATGAGCGCCGTGCCGCAACTCTCCGTCGTCATCCCCGTCTTCAACGAAGAGCCGAACCTGCCCACGCTTTTCGCGCGGCTTTATCCCGTGCTCGACGGCCTCGGCCGCCCCTACGAGGTCATTTTCACCAACGACGGGTCGCGCGACCGCTCCTTCGAGCTGCTCAAGGCGCAGCACGCGGCGCGGCCGGAGGTCACGCGCGTGATCGATTTCAACGCCAACTACGGCCAGCACATGGCCATCATGGCCGCCTTCGAGCGCGTGCGCGGCGAAATTGTCGTCACCCTCGACGCCGACCTGCAGAATCCGCCCGAGGAAATTCCCAAGCTGCTCGTGCTGATCGACGCCGGCCACGATTACGTCGGCGGCTTCCGCCTCAACCGGCGGGACAGCTTCTTCCGCACCTTCGCCTCCAAGCTGGTCAACTTTGTGCGCAGCCATATGACGAACATCGAAATGACCGACCAGGGCTGCATGCTCCGCGCCTACCGCCGCCCAATCATCGAGGCCATTGTGCGCAGCGGCGCGATCAACACCTTCATTCCCGCGCTGGCCTACAGTTTTTCCGGCAATCCCACCGAGGTCGGCGTGAAGCACGAGGAGCGTCACGCCGGCGTGTCGAACTACTCGCTCTATCAGCTCATCCGTCTCAATTTCGACCTCATCACCGGCTTCTCGCTCGCGCCGCTGCAATATTTCACCATGTTCGCGCTGCTCTGCGCCGCCGGCAGTTTCCTGCTCGTGCTCGTGCTCGCCTACCGTCGCATCTTCCTCGGCGCCGAGGCCGAGGGCATTTTCACCCTCTTCGGCATCCTGTTTTTCCTCCTCAGTGTGGCGATGGTCGGCATCGGTCTCATCGGCGAGTACGTTGGCCGCGGCTACCAGGTCGTGCGCGCCCGCCAGCAGTATCACGTGCGGGAGATGCTGGAGACGAAATAATCCGCCGCGGCACGTTCGGGAAAAATTTTACTCGATCTGCAGCGGGCCTTTGACTTTCAGGACGATGGTCGAGGAAATCTTGTCCGGTGCGGCGGCGGGAAGGCTCAGGACGACACCTTGATCGCTGCTTGAAGTTTGCAGGGTTTTCCCATCGGCCAGAAGCGTGGCCGATTCGACGGGATTTTTCAGGCCGGGCACGACGAGGCGGCCGTCGGACGGCCAGTCGAAGACGTGCAGGTAAAGCGTGGCGCCGTCAGCGGTGGTTTTTTGCGTGCAGCGGCCCCAGTCCAGTTTTTTGAACGGACTTGCGGTCGTGCCGTAGATCGCTTCCCCGTTCATCTTGAGCCAGCGGCCGATTTCCTGGAGGCGTTCGACCGAGCCGGCCGGGATCACGCCCTCGCCGGTGGGGCCGACGTTGAGCAGGAAGTTGCCGCCCTTGCTGGCGATGTCGACGAGGCGGCGGATGAGGAGCTCGGCCGGCTTCCAGTCCTCGTCGCCCAGGTAGTAGCCCCAGTGGCGGTTGAGCGTCATGCAGGTTTCCCATGGGTCGGAATAACCGGCGGAGGGGACTTGCTGTTCGGCCACGCGATAGTCGCCGTAGCGGTTGCCGACGCGCTGGTTGATGATGCAATCGGGCTGGAGCTGGCGGATCATGTTGACCAGCTCGAGGCTCTCTTCCTTGTTGATCTCCTCCGGCGTGTCGAACCACAGCACGGCGATCGGGCCGTAGTGCGTGAGCAGTTCGCGAATCTGCGGTTTCGCCTTCCGCTCGAAATACCGCGCGAAGACTTTCTTTTTCTCGTCGGGATAATCCCAGGTGTTGCTGCGATAGCCGTTGCGCGTGGGCACGTCGGGATCCTGCCAGTCTCGGCCGAGCGAGTAATAGACGCCGAATTTCAGCCCCTGGCGGCGGCAGGCTTCGGCCAGCTCCTTGACCGGGTCGCGCTTGAAGGGGGTGCGGGCGACGATGTTGTAGTCGCTCGCCTGGCTGTCGAACATGGCGAAGCCGTCGTGGTGCTTGGCGGTGATGATGACGTATTTCATGCCGGCGTTCTTCGCGATGCTCACCCATTCGTCGGCGTTGAATTTCACGGGATCGAACACGTCCGCGATCTTCGCGTATTGCGCGAGCGGGATTTTCAGGCGCAGCATCATGTGTTCGCTCATGCCGTCGAGCATCTTTCCGTCCGGCCCGGGAAAGTGACAGCCCCATTGCGAGTAGAGCCCCCAATGGATGAACATGCCGAAGCGAGCGTCCTCCCACCAAGCAAGCCGCCGGGCTTCCACTTGCGGCGGATCGATCTTGAACAGCGGCTCCTCCGAGTGGATGTTGCCGGGGTCGGGCGCCGCGGTCGCGGAAGCGACGGTCATCACCGCCGCAACGGCGGCCATCCACGCCCGCTGCCAAAATTGAAAAACGCATGCATAGCTCATGACAGGTCCGTCTTGACGGCCCGGCCATGAAGGGGAAAGGAATCGGTTGTCCATGGGCCGATGTCCAACACAGGCGAGCCGGGCAACAAAACAAGCCTTTTTCACAAGGACCTTTTTTGGCACAATCCTAAATCATTCATTTCGATGATCTCCCGCCCCCGTATCATGTATTTTGCTTATAGCGAGGTTGGCTGCGAGTGTCTGGAGCTACTGCTGGAGCGTGGCGACAATGTCGTCGCCCTCTTCACCCACGAGGACAACCCGCACGAAAAAATCTGGTTCAAGACTCCCGGGATCCTGGCGCGCGAGAAGCAGATCCCAATTTTCACACCCGAAAAAGTGAACACGCCGGAATGGATCGAAAAAATCGCCGCATTGCAGCCGGAACTGATTCTTTCGGTTTACTACCGCAATATGATCAGCGAGCGGATTCTTGCGCTGCCGCGCCTTGGCGCCTTCAACATGCACGGCTCGCTCCTGCCGAAATACCGCGGCCGCGCGCCGATCAACTGGGCTGTGCTTCACGGCGAGCCGCGCATCGGCATGACCCTGCACCGCATGGTCAAACAGGCCGACGCCGGCGCCATTGTGGACCAGGAAGGCGTGGACATCGGCCCGCGCGACACCGCCGTGCAGGCCTTCCGCAAGGTGCTCCCCTGTGCCCGTCGCGTGCTCGCCCGGCAGATCGGCGCGCTGCTCGCCGGCACGGCGAAGGAGACGCCGCAGGACAGCTCGCAGGCGACCTACTTCGGCGGACGCACGTCCGAGGACGGCCGGATCAAGTGGATTCAGACCTCCGCGCAGATTTTCAACCTCATCCGCGCCGTGACTGATCCGTACCCCGGCGCCTTCACCGACGTTGGCCCGGCCCGGCTCATGGTCTGGTGGGCCGAACCCGATTCGCCCGCCGCCCGCGGCCGGCAGGGCCGGCCCGGAGAAATTCTCTCTCTCGTGCCGCTCGTCGTCGCCACCGGCGATGGCGCGCTTGAGCTCACCCGCACGGAGTGGCGCGGCGCGCCCGCGCCGGAATTGAAAACCGGACAGCTTCTTTGATCAACCACCGGGCAAGGAGCGCACAAGGCATGCGGCGAAAAATTTTGGCTCCGTGCCTCCGTCTCTCTGTGGTTCAAATCGAGACAAACATTCTTTCGTGTCTTTTTTGTGATTCATGTCTTAACCTCCGCCTTTAACTTCATGCCTCTCAAAGTCCTCATCCTCGGCGCCAACGGCTTCATCGGCAGCTCGCTCACGCATGCCATCCTCAAGCAGAAAGACTGGGAGGTCTACGGCATGGACGTGGGCGACCACAAGCTCAGTCACTGCCTCGGCAACCCGCGCTTCAAGTTCGTCGAAGGCGATGTGATGATCAATCGTGAGTGGATCGAATATCACGTAAAAAAATGCGACGCCGTCCTGCCGCTCGTCGCCATCGCCAACCCCGTCCAGTATGTCAAGGACCCATTGCGCGTCTTCGAACTCGATTTCGAATCCAACCTCGCCGTCGTCCGCCAGTGCGCAAAATACAAGAAGCGCATCATCTTTCCATCCACCTCCGAGGTTTACGGCATGTCGCCCGACCGCGAGCTCGACGAGGCGGCGAGTCCGCTGGTCTACGGACCGATCGACAAGCAGCGCTGGATTTACGCCTGCTCGAAGCAGCTGCTCGATCGCGTGATCTATGCCTACGGCGTGCGCGACGGCGTGGACTACACGCTCTTCCGGCCCTTCAACTGGATCGGGCCGAAGCTGGACAACGTTTTCGAGGCCAAGGAAGGCAGCTCGCGGCTCTTCACCCAGTTCATTTCCAATGTCATCTTCAAGAAACCGCTCCAGCTCGTCGACGGCGGCAGGCAGACCCGCTCATTCACCTTCATCGACGACGGCGTGGACGCGCTCCTGCGCATCATCGAGAACAAGGACGGCCGCGCCTCGCGCCAGATCTTCAACGTCGGCAATCCGGCCAACGAGGTCAGCGTCGCCCAGCTGGCGAAGCTCATCATCGCCGCGTTCAAGAATTATCCCGACTATCGCGAGCACGCCGCGGCGGCAAAGGTCGTGGTCGTGCCATCGGGCAAATATTTTGGCAAATATTACCAGGACATCCAGAAGCGGGTGCCCTCCATCGCCGCGATCAAGCGGCAGCTCGGCTGGCAGCCGAAGGTGAACCTCCGCACCGCGATCAAACTCACGCTCGACTACCACCTCGCGCACAAGGATTACGCGCTGGAGTAAGCCGCGCCGCGCGCCATGCCTGTCCGCCTCGCGCTCAAAATCGACGTCGACACCGACCGCGGCACGCGCGAGGGCGTGCCGAACCTGATCGCCGACTGCCAGAAGGCCGGCGTGCCGGCGTGCTTTCTGTTTTCACTCGGGCCGGACCAGACCGGCCGGGCGATCACGCGCGTCTTCCGGCCGGGATTTTTCAAAAAAGTCAGCCGCACCAGCGTGGTCCGGCTTTACGGCGTCCGCACGCTGCTCAACGGCACGCTCCTGCCCGCGCCGCACATCGGCCGCCGCAACGCCGGCGTGATGCGCGCGGTGCGCGAGGCCGGCTTCGAGACCGGCATCCACTGCTACAACCATTACCGCTGGCAGGATTACGTGCAGAAGATGCCGCTGGCCGAGGTGCGCGCCGAATTCATCGCCGCGCGGGCCGAGTTTTTGCGCGTGTTCAGCCGGGAGTCGCATACTGCGGGTGCGGCCGGCTGGCAGAGCAACGCCCGCAGCCGCGAGGTTTACGACGAGGCCGGGCTGCTCTACGCCAGCGACACGCGCGGAACGTTTCCGTTTTTTCCGCGCATCGACGGAAAGGTTTTCCGCACGCTGGAAATCCCGAGCACGCTGCCGACCTTCGACGAGCTGCTCGGCCGGCCGGAGTATCCGGAGGAAAAGATCGTGCCGCACTACCTCTCGCTGCTGCGCGCGGACCGGCCCAACGTCTTCACCCTGCACGCGGAAATCGAGGGCATGGGCAAGCGCGCGCTTTTCCAGGCGCTGCTGGAGGCGTGCAAGGGCGCCGGGGTCGAATTCATCCGCCTCGACGATCTTGCGCGCGAGCTGCTGGCGGACCGCGCGGCCATTCCGGTCTGCGACCAGGTGCTGGCGGAAATCGACGGGCGCAGCGGCGTGGTCGCGACGCAGGCGGCCTAAAACGCGCTCGATTTTGCCGGAGCGCCCGGCGCGGGTTTGGAATTTAATACGTCACAAACGCACGCGCTCGTTCGCCAGTGTTTGTAACGTATTATGTTACAAACATCAAAATCGCATGAAGCTCTCCAGCGCCCATCCAAACCGGAAAGGCTCTAACGGCCGTGGTTGAAGTTCACCGTTCGCGATTAAATTGACGGTTTTAAAGCCGTGAATCATGGGCAGAAAACCGCGAACCTTTTCACCGCCGGTCCAGGCGGTTGAAGAGCCACGCGCCGAGCGAGAAAAAAATGAGATTCGGCAGCCAGAGCAGGAGATCGGGGCGGTATTCGGGATGCCGGTCGAGCCAGCCGATCGTCACGCTGAGGAAATAGTAACCGAGCACGAGGAGGGCGGCCACGCCGAGGTTGGCGGAGGTTTCGCGGCGCGAAATTTTGATACCGAGCGGCACGGCCATGAGCGCGAACGAAAACACGGCGAGGGCGGAGTTGGTCTTGTCGCTCAGCACCATCTGCACCTTCATCAGGTCGCGGGCGTGATCGCGGGCCTGGGGCGGCGCCACTGTCTGGGCGGCCAGCCGGGCACGCTCGGCCTGGAGTTCGCCCAACGTCATCCATTGCTCCTTTTTATGAAAGGCCTTGCGACCGAAGATCCGGTCGAGCGGGAAGACGAACGGCCCGGCGCTTTCGCCGACGACGTTGGGCACGTCCTTGGAAAAATCCTCCGGGTTTTTCGGATCGCGGTACTCCAGCCGGCCGTGCGACAGCGTGAGCACGAGCGTGTTGTTGGCTTCATCGAAATCAACGCGTCCGGACTGGGCGCGGATGAACAGCGTCACGCGCCGCTGGTCGTCGAGCTTCCAAAACCAGCAGTCGCGCACCACGGTGCCGTCTTTTTCGCTGACGTAAATGACGCAGCCGGGAAATTCGCGGACGAAAGTGTGCGGCACGATGAACCCCAGCGCCTTGGTGCGCAGCGCCTCGGCCAGCTCCCGTTCGTATTGCACCCGGCCGTAGGGCATGGCCACGAAATTGACGTAGAGCGCGGCGGCGAGCTCAACGTCAGCACGTGGGGCCGG
>DATJYF010000027.1:0-5955 GCA_035499715.1 Opitutaceae bacterium
AAACAATCCGATGACGAGAACCAGAATGACCAGGCCTTTGATCGTATGCGCCCGGTCAAAGGGTCGCGGCGCGGCGGCCGGGTTGAAGGCGGTCGTGCCGGCAAGGCGGTGGCGCGCCATCAGCCAGACAATCGCGTAGGCGCAACCAAGTGCGAAAAGAACCGGCACGAGGCTCCACGCCGCGTATGGCCCGAATCCCAGTCCGGCCAGCTGGGCGATCATCATGTCCTGCGGATTTCCGATGTAGGTCGCGGCGGCGCCGATGTTGCTTGCCACCGCCAGCGCGACGAGGAAGGGAACGGGATTGAGCTGCCGGCGCAGCAGCGCCTCCGCCACCACCGGCGTGAAGACAAAGCAGACGATATCGTGGTTGAGAAAGGCGGAGAGCCCCGCCGTGGCCAGCATCAGGATGAGGAGAAAGCGCGCGGGGTTTTCGAGCTGGCGAGCGATGCCGCCGGCCACCATATCAAAAAAACCGGACAGCCGCAGCTGGGCCGAAAGGACAAAAAACCCGAAGAGGAGCAGGATCGTCGGCCAGTTGATGAAGTTGACGACGTCCGCCGTCGGCAGGCCGGAAAAAATCATCATGGCGATGGCGCCCAGCATCGCGATGCCCGTCCGGTCGAGCTTCAGCCCCGGCACCCGGCCCGCCGCGATGCCCAGGTAGGTCAGGGCAAAGACCGCCAGCAGGGCCGGCTTTTCCGCGACCAGGAGATGGGCGGCGTCGGTCATGGGCGCGGATCAGGCACCGGCCTTTTCCTCCAGGCGTTTCCGGATTTCCTGCAATTCGCGCCGGCGGGCCGCAGGGGTCTCGGGATAGCTCAGGTCGAGTTTGCCCAGCGTGTCGAGGATCACCTGCGAAATGATCAGCCGGGCGTTTTCCTTGTCGTCCGCAGGAACGACATACCACGGCGCGTGGCGCGTGCTCGTGGCGCCCAGGCACGTCTCGTAAGCCGCGGTGTAGTTCTTCCATTGCCTTCGCTCCTCGAAGTCGGAGCGGCTGAACTTCCAGTTTTTGTCCGGATCCTCGATCCGCGCGAGAAACCGGCGGCGCTGCTCCTCCTTCGAAACGTGCAGAAAAAATTTCACGATGCGCGTGCCATTGCGGTGGAGATGTTTTTCCAGGTCGTTGATCGAGCGAAAGCGGTGCCGCCAGAAATCCGGATCCCGCCGGGTTTCCTCCGGCAGATTTTGGGCCGCGAGCATCTCGGGATGGACGCGGACCACCAGCACTTCCTCGTAATAGGAGCGGTTGAAAATGCCGATGCGGCCCCGCTCCGGCAGGCGGCAGGTCGTGCGCCAGAGAAAATCGTGCTGCCGCTCCTGCGGGCTGGGCTGCTTGAAGCTGAAGACCTCGCAGCCCTGCGGATTCACGCCGGACATCACGTGCTGGATCGCGCCGTCCTTGCCCGCCGCGTCCATGGCCTGAAAAATGAGAAGCAGCGCGTAGCGATTGTGCGCATACAGAAGGCTCTGGCGGGCGCTCAGCGCCCCG
The DNA here is from genome assembly GCA_035499715.1 of Opitutaceae bacterium. Taxonomy (GTDB): domain Bacteria; phylum Verrucomicrobiota; class Verrucomicrobiia; order Opitutales; family Opitutaceae; genus DASRHD01. The sequence continues at coordinate 1,496 of DATJYF010000027.1, forward strand.
ACGTGCTCCGTCAGAAGCTTTTCGTAGTGGTGCTTCGACTTGTAGACCGGTTTCACCCGGGTGGGCCAATCCTTGAGGTCGACCTTGTCGCCCTCGCGGACGCGGAAGGGTTTGATCTGGATTTTCATGGGTAAAAGCGGATCGCGTGTCTCAAGTGGTTTTCTCCGGCCGGAGCAGCGGATGCACTTATCGTTTGCGCTGGTACGTCCCGATGGTCTGCGCCTCGGCCAGGATGTGGCCGGCCATGGCCTGCAGGAGGTCCGCCTTGGTCGCGCGCGGCTTCAGCGTCAGGACCGCGTCGAGCGCATAAAGTTTGAAAAAATAGCGGTGCGGTTTTCCCGGCGGCGGGCAGGGGCCGCCGTAGCCGACACGGCCGAAATCGTTCATGCCCTGCCGGGCTCCGCCGGGCAGCGTGTCGGTGCCGGGCAGGGCTCCGGCCAGCTCGTGGGCGGCGGCGGGCACGCCGTAGAGAACCCAGTGGACCCAGGTGCCGGCTGGCGCGTCCGGATCGTCGCAGATCAGCGCGAAACTTTGGGTGGAGGCGGGGGCGTCGCGCCAGTGCAGCGCCGGCGAGGCATCGACACCGTCGCAGGTGTGCTCGCGTGGAATGGATTTTCCGTCGGTAAACGCCGGGCTTGTCAGTCGCATGGCTTCCTTTCCAGCCGTCGCGCACGCGGCACTCAGCGCCGCCAGGGCCGGAATAACCGGCCACAGCGCGAGCCGGCGGCTCACATTAAAGGTTTTCATCTTGGGTTGGGCGGACGGCGGCGGGCGGCATCCGCCGTCTGGCACCACCTTTTGGCAGGGACCGAAAAGGGCGTCAACCGCCGGCAGGCCATGCGCCACCGCGAAACATCGCACGGCGCGGCTTTTCATTGCCCGGAAAACCTTCTTTTTTCACGATACACGGGAAGCTCCTCTCTCCAACCCACCGCCCTCATGCACATCCTGCTCGTTAATATTCATGTGAAACCGGAATGCGTCGAAGCCTTCAAGGCGGCTACGGCCGAAAATGCGCGCAACAGCGTCCGCGAAGCGGGTGTGGCCCGCTTCGATTTTATCCAACAGACAGACGATCCCACCCGCTTCGTGCTCGTGGAAATATATCGGTCACCGGAAGCCCACGCGGCCCACCGGGAGACGCGCCATTACCAGGTGTGGAGGGAGGCGGCTGAACCGCTGATGGCCGAGCCGCGCAAGGCGCTGAAATATGCCAATGTGTTTCCAGACGACGCCGGTTGGTGAGCGAGGATCGATATGGCTTTCCCGAGGAATGCAATGCCGCCGCCTGAGCGTGCCCCATGAAATTCGAGTTTGCCACCGCGGGAAGGATCGTCTTCGGCACGGGGACGCTGCGCCAGATCGGCGGGGCCGCGCGCGGCCTTGGCCGCAAGGCGCTGGTGATGACGGGGGCGAATCCGAAGAGGGCAGAGGGCTTGATCGAAGCGCTGACGGCGGAAGGGATCGCGGCGACCGCCTTTCCCGTTACGCATGAACCGACGGTGGCGACCGTTGCCGCCGGAAGCGAGCTGGCGCGCTCCAAAGCGTGCGATCTGATCATCGGCCTCGGCGGAGGCAGCGCGATCGATGCCGCCAAGGCGGTCGCCGCGCTCGTGACCAACCCGGGAGACGTGCTGGAATATCTCGAGGTAATCGGCCAAGCCAGGCCGCTGGCGGTGCCGGCCGCACCCTGCATCGCCATTCCCACGACCGCGGGCACAGGCGCGGAAGTGACCCGCAACGCCGTGCTCGCTTCTCCCGAGCACAAGGTCAAAGCCAGCCTCCGAAATCATTCCATGCTGCCGCGCATCGCCTGGATCGATCCCGCGCTCACTCTCGATTTGCCGCCGGCATTGACCGCGAGCACCGGACTCGACGCGTTGACGCAATTGATCGAGCCCTACGTATCATGCCGGGCCAATCCCCTGACCGACGGCCTCTGCCTGGAGGGCCTTCGTCGCGCCGCCGGCTCGCTCAAAACCGCCGTTCACGACGGCGGCAACGTCAAGGCTCGTGAAGATATGTCCATCGCCAGCCTTTTTAGCGGGCTCGCGCTGGCCAACGCCGGATTGGGCGCCGTCCACGGTTTTGCCGCCGTGATCGGCGGCATGTTTCGCGCGCCGCATGGCGCCGTCTGCGCCGCGCTGCTCGCTCCCGCAACGAGCACCAACGTCCGGGCGATCCGGGAGCGCCGGCCGGACGACGGCGAAACGCTGCAGCGCTATGCCACGGTCGCGCAAACCCTCACGCAGGACCCGCGGGCGGGCATCGAAGAAGGAATCGCCTGGATCCGGGAGCTGGTGGCAGAGCTGCGCATTCCCCGTCTGGCAGACTATGGAATCACCGCCGGAGATCTGCCTGAGATTTCCGACAAAGCCGCGCACGCGAGCAGCATGAAGGCCAATCCGCTGCCCCTTACGTCGATCGAGCGGTTGGAAATCCTCCAGCTCGCGCTGTAGCGCAAAAGGAAGGATCCCTCTTCGTTTGCCCAGACCGCTCTTCGCGCCGGGCGTCGTCCGATGATGACAGTCGGCTATAAATCCACCCAGGCGCGTTTGGCCCACGACTCGTGGGCTTTCTCGGCGAGCTGGACGCCCTTGGCGCCTTCGTGCAGCGACCATGGGAACGGCCCGTCGGCGGCCACGTGTTTGAGGAAGAGTTCCCACTGGGCTTTGAAGGCGTTGTCGAAGCGGGTGTACTCCGGAACCTTCTGCCAGCCGTCGAAGAAATTGATCGGCTGCTCGATGTCGGGATTCCAGACCGGGCGCGGCGTGGCCTCGAGGCGCTGCGTCCAACATTCGCGCAGTCCGGCCACGGCCGAGCCCCTGGTCCCGTCGACCTGGATGGTAAGCAGGTCGTCGCGGCGCACGCGCACGTCCCACGAGCTGTTGAAATGAACGATGATGTCCCGGTCGGTCGTGAAAGTGGCATAGGCGGAATCTTCCGCGGTGCAGCGATACGGCCGGCCTTGCTCGTCCCAGCGCTGCGGGAGGTGGATGGCGCCGAGGCAGGAAACGCTCTTTACGTTGCCGAAAAGATTGTCGATGACGTAGCGCCAGTGGCAGAGCATGTCGGCGATGATGCCGCCGCCTTCCTCCTTGCGGTAGTTCCACGACGGGCGCTGCGCCGGCTGGAGGTCGCCCTCAAAAACCCAGTAGCCGAACTCGCCGCGCACGGAAAGAATCCGGCCGAAGAAGCCCGAGTCGATAAGGAGCTTGAGCTTGATCAGGCCGGGCAGCCAGAGCTTGTCCTGCACCACACCGTTCTTGAGACCGGTGGCGCGGCATTCCTCATAAAGGGCAAAGGCCGTGGCCGCATCCAGCGCGATGGGTTTTTCGCAATAGACCGCCTTCCGGGCCCGGATGGCCCGGCGCACACTCTCGGCGCGGCGGTCGGTGGTCTGCGAGTCGAAATAAATCCTGTTGGCCGGATCCTTCAACGCGGCGTCGAGATCGGTCGTGAAATCGGCGACGCCATGGGCGGCGGCCAGGGCCTTGAGCTTTTCGAGATTGCGGCCGACCAGCACCGGCACGGGCAGGATCGTGTCGCCACCGGCCAGCCGGACGCCTCCCTGCTGGCGGATGGCCAGGATCGAGCGGATCAGATGCTGGTTCGTGCCCATGCGCCCGGTGACGCCGTTCATGATGATGCCGATCGTGTGTTGTTTCATAAGAGGAGGAGGGCGCGCGGGTTCAGGCGTGCTCAAGATAGGCCGTCTTGATGTCCTCGACGAAAGTCGTCTGGTCGCGGGCCCAGTGGCGTTTCGAAAAAATCTCCACTTCAATAAAGCCGGTGAATCCCGCGGCCTCAATCCAGCGGCGAATTTGCCGGAGCGGAATGCAGCCCTGGCCCATGAGCGCGCGGTCGTTGAGCACGTCGTCGACCGGAGTTTTCCAGTCGCTGATGTGAAAAGCGAAGAGACTCCGCTCGTGGCCGCACGCCGTGATCTCATGCTTGAGCCAATCGTCCCACCAGACATGATAGACGTCGACGACAATGCCCAGCCAGGGGGATTTCACGTCGTCGCAGATCGCCCGCGCCTGGCTGATGGTGTTGATGGCCGAGCGGTCGGCGGCGTACATCGGGTGAAGCGGTTCGATGCCCAGCTTGACGCCGGCGGCGGCGGCATGAGGCAGGATCTCGGCGATGCCGTCGGCGATCTGGCGGCGCGACTTGGTCAGCGACTGGCCGGGCACGGCTCCGCAAACGAGCACGAGCAAAGGCGCGCCGAGCGCCGCGGCCTGATCGATGCACCGGCGGTTTTCGTCGATGGCCCGAATCCTGTCCTTGCCCGTAAGCGCCGGAAAAAAGCCGCCGCGGCAGAGGGAAGCAATGGACAAGCCTTGCTCGCGGATCATGCGACCGGCGGCGGCGGCATCCCGTCCTTCAAGCGTCTCCCGCCACACCGTGATGCCCTTGATTCCGGCCGCCCGATAACGCCGCACCGCCTCTTCCAGCGG
>DATJYF010000028.1:0-7037 GCA_035499715.1 Opitutaceae bacterium
GGGCGAAGCGCAGCATGATCTGAAACTGCTCCTGTGCATCCTCCGGCGTGGTGTTGAAGCCGTAGTGCAGCACAAAGTTGAGCTGGGTCGCTTTCATATCGGCGGGCGATGCGTCGCCGTCCGCCGCCGCGTCATCCCACATTTTGTCAAAGCTGCTCGAGATCGAGCCGACCGGCACATCGAGACCGGGCAGGGCTTGGAAGATCGCGGTCATGGCTCAGAAAAATCCCGAATTCCGAAGATCCAGATCACAAGGGAATCTCGGCAATGATTATTTGGCGGTTGAATATGGGCGGTTGTGATTTGCGCGCGATCCGCGGGCTACGGCTGCCGCCAGGCGCAGTCGTTTTTCGCCAGCAGCGCGTCGGCGGAGGGCGGCCCCCACGAGCCGGCGGGATAACTGTCCAGACCCTGGCGGCCGGCCGCGGTCCAGCTTTCGAGCACCGGCGTGTAGAGCTGCCACGAGGTCTCGGCCTCGTCGCCGCGGATGAAGAGCGTGCCGTCGCCCACCATCGCGTCGAGCACGAGGCGCTCGTAGGCTTCGGGCGTGTTGGAGCCGAAGGTCGTGCTGTAGCGGAAGTTCATTTTCACCGGCTGCATGCGGGTCTCCAGGCCGGGGATTTTGCCGTTGAGCACGAGGCTGAGGCCTTCGTCGGGCTGGATCTGGAAGGCGAGGATGTTGGGCGAAAGATCGAAACGGTTGCCCTCGGCGAAAAGCGTGCCGGGCGGGCACTTGAAATTGATCGCGATCTCCGAGACGCGGCGCGCCAGGCGCTTGCCGGAACGGAGATAGAACGGCACACCCTGCCAGCGCCAGTTGTTGATCGAAAGACGGATGGCGGCGTAGGTTTCGGTGGCGGACTCCGCGTTGACGCCGGGCTCCTGCAGGTAGCCCGGCACCTGCTTGCCGCCGGTCATGCCGGGCGCGTACTGCGCGCGGGCGACGTCGCCGCCGGGCCCGAGGGCGAGCGGCTGGATGGCTTTCAACACCTTCACTTTTTCGTCGCGCACGGCTTCGGCGTCGAGCGAGACGGGCGGCTCCATCGCGGTGAGCGCCAGGAGCTGCATGGTGTGGTTCTGGATCATGTCGCGTAGGCAGCCGGCCTGTTCGTAATAACCGGCGCGCGCCTCGACGCCGACCTGCTCGGCGACCGTGATCTGCACCGAGTCGATGAAATTGCGGTTCCAGAGCGGCTCGAAGATCGCGTTGGCGAAGCGCTGGACCAGCAGATCCTGCACGGTCTCCTTGCCGAGATAATGGTCGATGCGATAGACCTGATGCTCCTCGAAGACGCTGCGGATGGTGGCGTTGAGCGCACGGGCCGAGACGAGGTCGCGGCCAAACGGTTTCTCGATGATGACCTTGGCGTGGTGCGCCTGGCCGAGATACTTGCCGGCGAGACCGCTCGCCCCGAGGTTCTGCAGGATCGGCGCGAAAACCGTCGGCGGCGTCGAAATGTAGAAGAGCGCCTGCATCTCGCGGCCGTTTTTTTGCTCGATGCCCGCGATGTGCTGGGCGAGGCGGTCGAAGGCGGGCTTCTCGTCGTAGCCGCCGGCGACGTAGCTGGTATTGGCCGCGACGCGCCCCCAGATGTTTTGGTCGAGCTCGCGGCGGGAGAACTCCCGGATCGCGTCCGCCGCCATCTGGCGGAACTCGTCGTCGGGGATCGGCTTGCGGCCGTAGCCGACGAGATGAAAATCCGCCGGCAGCAGGTTGTCCGCCGCGAGATTGTAGATCGCGGGAATGAGTTTGCGCGCGGTGAGATCGCCCGAGGCGCCGAAAATCACGACCACGGTGGGCGGCGCGCCGCGGTGCTTGCTCAGGCCTTGCAGGAACGGATGACGTTGCGTTTCAGCCATGCGGAAAAAATTTGTCTCGGCATTGCCGGGACGAGGCAAGGGAAATGCTTGCCGAAAAAAAGCAAACCGCCGTCCGCGATTGCGGTGCGTCAGCCGCCGAAGCTCTTGGGGAAAAGCGGGACGTTTTCGAAATGCCGCACCTCGGGCGGCCCGCCGCCGCCCGGCATGGCGACTTCCACCACGTCGAGGCGGAAGGTCTGCGGGCGGGCGTCGCCGGCCAGCGCCCGCAGATAGGCGGTGCAGGCCCGGCGCAGGACCTTTTTCTTGCGCGCGTCCACCGTGTAATAGCCCGGCACCAGCGCGCCGGCCGCCCGTGTCTTCACCTCGACAAAGACCAGCACCCCGCCGTCGCGGCAGACCAGGTCGATCTCGTCGCGCCGGTCGCGCGGGCTGCGCCAGTTCCGGGTTACGATGGAGAAGCCCCGCTCGCGCCGCAGAAACTCCTCCGCCGCGCGCTCGCCCGCGGCGCCCGTCGGCGTCGTCGAACCGGCACTACGCTCAAAAAGGCTCTTAACCCAGGAGAACATCGGCTGGACAGCGTGTAATTCTCATTGCCGGACACGCCAGGCAATGGCATTCCGCCTGCATACCCGCCCACCAGCTCCCGCCATGGCCACACCGACACTTGCCAACACCCTGCGCCGTTCGCTGCTCATCAAGATCATTTCCAAGCCGGCGCCCAGCCGCGAAGACCTCAACTCCGTCATCGAGCTCACCGCTTCCAAGGTCGTCGAGGCCCTCCAGGCGCAGTCGATGACGCTCTACCTCGTCGAGGGCAACGACATCGCCTTCAAGCACGTTTACTACTCGCCCACCCTCTGGGCGTCCAATCCGTCCCATGGCGACTATTTCAAGGAGCTCACGGCCAAGCTCCTCGCCACCAAGCTCCCCCTCGGCACCGGCAATGTCGGCAAGGTCATCGCCTCCGGCCAGCCGCTCTTTTTCAACAAAAAAGGCCCGGACGCCTCCTCGCTCCTCTCCATGGCCAAGACCACCGGCTTCGAGGTGCACTCGATGCTCACCGTGCCGCTCAAGACCAACGTCGTCATCGGCGCCATCCAGGTCCTGAACAAGGAGCCGTCCGCCGCCACCAACGGCGAGTTCACCCAGCGCGACCTCACCCTCCTCCAGGAGGTCGCCGAATACTCCGCCACCCTCATCCAGCGCATGCTGGATCCGAAATTCCAGCTCAGCGCCGAGGACACCGCCAAGTTCATTTCCCGCCTCACCGACCTGCCGCTCGTGACCAAAATCGAGGACGTCGCCGCGGACGACAAGCTCATCGAGGTCATCGGCGAGGCCATCATCCGCCGCGAAGGCGTCTTCCCGGTCAGGAAGCTCAACGCCAATCACATCTCCGCGCTCATGGCCAATCCGCTCGACCATGCCAAGCGCGATGCCTTCCAGGAAGCCACGGAATTCGTCATCGACGAGGTCAGCGTCGCCCCGGCCACGCTCATCGATCTCCTGCTCAAGAAATATTTCAAGGATTCCAAGGTTCTCACCTCCGGCGACGTCGACATCGACAAGGTCGCGGAAAGCATCTCCACCTCCTACGCCGAGGGCGGCGCCGCCGTCGATGCCGTCGCCGGCGACCTCGAGAGCGAGGAATCCGCCCCCATCATCCAGCTTGCCAACCGCATCATCGAGGACGCCTACATCGCCGGCGCCTCCGACATCCACATCGAGCCGCAGGAAAAGGATCTCCTCGTCCGCTACCGCATCGACGGCGTCTGCCAGGAAAAGCTCCGCCTGCCCAAGCAGGCCGCCAACGCCCTCGTCACGCGCCTGAAGATCATGTGCAACCTCGACATCGCCGAACGCCGCCTCCCGCAGGACGGCCGCATCGTCTTCAAGAAATACACCAAGAAAAACATCGACGTCGACCTCCGCGTCGCCACCGGCCCGATGAACTTCGGCGAGAAGGTCGTCCTCCGCATCCTCGACAAGCAGAAGTCGACCCTGCCGCTCACCGCCCTCGGCTTTTCCGACGAAAACCTCGCCAAGTACCGCGAGTGCATCCGCCAGCCCTACGGCATGATCCTGCACTGCGGCCCCACCGGCTCCGGCAAGTCGATGACACTTTATTCCGCCCTCAGCGAAATCAACGCCCCCGACGTCAACATCCAGACCGCCGAGGACCCGATCGAATACACCCTCGCCGGCATCAATCAGATGCAGATGAGCCGCCAGATCGGCCTGACCTTCGCCCGCGCGCTCCGCTGCTACCTGCGCATGGACCCCGACATCATCCTCGTCGGCGAAATCCGCGACCAGGAGACCGCCGAGATCGCCATCGAGGCCGCGCTCACCGGCCACCTCCTCGTCTCCACCCTCCACACCAACGACGCGCCCAGCACCATCGCCCGCCTGAGCGAGATGGAAGTCGAGCCGTTCATGATCTCCGCCTCACTCGTCTGCGTCTGCGCCCAGCGCCTCATGCGCCGTGTCTGCAAAAATTGCAAGCAACCCTACACGCCCGCCGGCCGCGAAAAGGAAATCCTCGAAAAGGCCCTCGGCTGGAGCGGCGAAATCTTCAAGGCCAACCCGCAGGGCTGCCCGACCTGCGGCGGCACCGGCTACAAGGGCCGCGTCGGCATCCACGAACTCATGACCAACAGTGAGGAGCTCACCGCTGCGATCAACGCCAAGGCCGAGACCGCCGAGATCAAGCGCCTCGCGATCAAGGGCGGCATGAAGACGCTCCACCAGGACAGCATGCTCAAGGTCAAGCTCGGCCTCAGCACCATCGAGGAAGCGCTCTCCAACGTCCCGCCGGATCTGACGTGATCCCAGTACGAACGTTTCTCGTTTCAATTCTTTGCCTGGCGTTGATGACTTTCGCCAGTTGCGCCACTGCGCCTGTTGTCAACTCTTCATCGTCTTCAGCCCCCGAAGCGAATGCCAATTCCATAGCTCAGGATAAAGCACCGCCGGGAGAGTTCAATCCGCAGCATTTGCAACTTTCGGATAATCTCGGCCTCTCATCGTGTGATCCACGTTGGAGCAATTATGGCAAATATCTCCAGCAGCTTATTGATTCGGTTCAAACCGAATGGGACCGGATTATCAGTAACAGCAACGTTTATCCACGAGCCGGCAGCCGTGTGACTGTGACTTTTTTGCTTAACGCAGAGGGAAAAGTTGTAGAAATCGTGAAGGTGGACGGTGATGCCGGTCAAAAAGGTGAAATCTATTGTGTTAGCGCTATCGTCAATCCCTCACCTTATGGCAAGTGGACGCCCGACATGATAGCTTCATTGGGCAACGAGCAACAACTGACGTTCGCTTTTTATTACTACTGAAATTAGCAAACGAGACGGGCACTGTGTGGTCTTTATGGCTTCGCCCGAAAATAACCGACGATGGCGTTGGCGTGGCCGTGACCCATCCCGTGCTTCGACTTCAGCCACTCGACCATCTCCATGTGCTTCATTTCGCCGAGCCCCCGCAGCAGGCCCAGCCAGTGCTCGATCGGCTTGCCGTACTTCTTCTCAATCGACGGAAAGTAAGACGCCGGGCCTTTCAGTTTTGGCAACTGTTCGGCGGCTTAGCTCTGTCCATGGGCATCCCTTTCCGCAAACACCTCCTTGGCGGAGAACGCCGCATTAAGTGCGGCGGGAAATCCAGCATAGACCGCCATCTGAATGATGATCTCAATAACTTCCTGCCGACTGCATCCGACATTAAGTGCACCGTGGATATGCACTTTGAGCTGAGGCTGCGCATGACCCAGCGCTGTGAGCGCAGCCACGGTCGCTATCTCGCGCTCTTTCAACGAAAGCACGCCGCGCTGATACACGTCGCCAAAAGGAAATTCGATCGTGTAGCGGGCCAAGTCGGGGGCAATATCTTTGAGCGCGTCGATCACTCGTTGACCGGCTTCTCCGTCAATTTCGCGCAGCTTTTCCAAGCCTCGCGCAAATCGGTCGTTAGTGGACTCAGTTTGATTCGCCATAGATTCCTACGTTAGAGCTGACCCGCACGGAGACAAGCGCTGCTCAAGCCCTGAGCCGTTTCGACAAGCTCGAGGCCCCGAGCCAGCCTACATAGCGCGGCACGAAGAAAGCAATCACGACGAATGCAATCCACCACGGACCGTAGTAAGCCAAGTCGCAAATTGCTATGCGCGCCAAATTCATTTGGCTTCCGACCTCGCCCGAAAATAGCCGACAAGAGCGTTGGCGTGGCCATGACCCATCCCGTGCTTCGACTTCAGCCACTCGACCATCTCCATGTGTTTCATGCCGCTGAGACCCCGCAGCAGACCGAGCCAGTGCTCGATCGGCTTGCCATACTTCTTCTCAATCGACGGAAAGTAGGACGCTGGGCCTTTCAGTTTTGGTTTTTCAGGCATTGTATTTTGTATCGAATGCAGCTTCTTCGTCCGCTTTCTGCCACAAAAAAAGCCGCGCAGCGGAGCGCCGGTCGGTCGTTCACGGCTTGAACACGAGAGCGCCGGTCTGGTCAAACGTGCACATCGGCGCCCAGGCGACTTCCCAGAAATATCCGTCCAGATCGGTAAAATAGCCGCTGTGGCCTCCCCAGAACACATCCTGCGCCGGTTTCACGATCTTCCCGCCCGCCTTCTCCGCCAGCGCGAGCACTTCGGCCACCTCCTCCTTTTTCTCTACGTTGTGCGCAAGCGTGATGCCACCGAAGCCTCCGCGTGAAAGCTCGACATCGGGAGAGATGTCTTCGGCCAGGGCTTTCTTGGGATAGAGCGCCAAGCGGACGCCGCCGGTCATGAAAACCGCGATCGGCGCATCGTCTTTTGCGTTGGTCGGAAAGCCGAGTCCGTCCCGATAGAACCGGATAGCACTGGGGAGGTCTGCCACCCCGAGGGTGATGATGGTAATGCGCGGTTTCATGGTTTTAGGTGAATGTCAAAGACAGCCAGCGGTGTTGCGCTGTAGCGCATGGTTTGCCCGTCGTTTTCTTAAGTTCTGGACACCGAGACTAACAAGCAATCCCAAGAGAGCTCCTAAAATGACTCCAGCCGCCGAAGCCAACCAGAATGGCAGAAATCCATCCTGATAGGCTTCGACCAAACCCATACCGCCTCCGGAAAACAGGAGCGCCAAAGCAAAAAAAACAAACACCACTTTTCTTTCCTTGCTTGGAGACAGCAGCACGCCAACGACAACAAACAAAGTCGTAGGCGTGGCTGCCTCGAT
>DATJYF010000029.1:0-9593 GCA_035499715.1 Opitutaceae bacterium
CAGTCCGTGCTCGCGCAGCGCCCCGGCCGCGTACTGCGAGCACGAAGGCGTGAACCGGCAGCCGCAGCCCGGCCCGAGCAGGGTGGGCAGGAATGGCGAAAATGTGCGCTGATAAACCGCGATGAGCACGAGCGCCGCGCCGACCGGCAGGCGGGCGGCGAGGCGGAGAACGGTCTTCAGGCGCTCAAACATGGGCGGGGGGGAAAATCTTGTGACACGCATCCATGAACTTTTGCTCCAGCTCGCGATAGGCAAGCCGATTGAGCGGGGTCCGCGCCACCAGCAGCAGATCGCAGTCGGGCGGAACGAGGTTCTGGTGGGTGCGAAAAACCTCGCGCAGGCGCCGTTTGGCGCGGTTGCGGCTGACGGCCGGGCCGACCGCCGCGGTCGAGGCGACGACGCCGAGGCGCGCAGCCGGCGGAGACGCCGCGCCGGCGGGGGGGTCGCGGCGGCGCCACCACAGCGTGAATCCGCCGCAGTCGTGGCGGCGGCCCTGCTCGCGCACAGCGCGGAAATCGTTTTGGCGGCGCAGGCGCTGCTCGGCGCGGAAACGCATGGGAGACGGGCCGTCGCGGGCGGGCCGCGGTCAGACGACCGTCAGGCGCTTGCGGCCCTTGCGACGGCGGGCGGCGAGCACCTTGCGGCCGCCCCGGGTGGACATGCGGGCGCGAAAACCGATTTTGCGCGCGCGCTTTTTGCGATGAGGACGAAAGGTCGGTTGCATGGCTTTTCTGTGATTAAGAGTTGACTGAGGTGCCGGAGGCCGGCGGGGGTGTCAAGCGCGTTGCCAGCGCGGTCCGGACGCCTCATAGTGGCGTGATGAAGTTCGTTCCATCGCTGCTGTTTCCGGTTTTCTCCTTTCTGTCCGCGGCCGCCCTGGCCCAGGACGTCGGGCCCGCGCCTGTTTCGCGCGATCCCGACATCGCCAAGATGATCTCCGAGATTTCCGCCGAACGCATCGAACGCTCGATCCACATTCTCACCAGTTTCACGACGCGCAACACCTTCTCCGATCCCTCGCCGGGCGGCAACGGCATCGGCGCGGCGCGCACGTGGATCCGCGCCGAATTCGAGCGCATCGCCACCGCCTCGGACGGACGGCTGCACGTGGAACTGGATTCGTTCCGGCCGCCGGCCGCGCCCGGCCTGCCCAAGCCGGCGGACATCGTCAACATCGTGGCCACGCTGCCCGGTTCGCAGCCGGCCTCCCGCGACCGGGTGTATGTCGTCTGCGGGCATTACGATTCCTCCGCCTCCAATCCGCTCGACGCCGACAGCCCGGCGCCCGGCGCGGACGACGATGCCTCGGGCGTGGCCGCCGTGCTCGAACTCGCGCGCGTCATGTCGCACTACGAGTTCAACGCCACCCTCGTCTTCCTGGCCACCGCCGGCGAAGAGCAGGGGCATCGTGGCGCCGCGCACTGGGCCGCGCAGGCGGGGAAAAAAGGCCTGAATCTCGCCGGCGTGCTCAACAACGACACCATCGGCAGCACCCGCGGCGGGGACAGCACGGTCGACAGCTCCACCGTGCGGCTTTTTGCCCAGGGCGTGCCGCCCGCGCCTAGCGCCGACCTGCGCGAACTCCTCGCCACCGGCGGCGAAAACGACACGCCGCCGCGCGAGCTGGCCCGCGCGATCAAGGAGGCCGCCGCGCTCTACCTCCCGGCGATGAATGTGAAGCTCATCTACCGCGCCGACCGCTACCTCGAAGACGGCGACCAGATGGCGTTCCTCGAGAAGGGTTTTCCCGCGGTGCGCTTTACCGAACCCGCGCCGGATTTCCGCCACCAGCGCCAGGACGTGCACGTGGAAAAAGGCGCGGCCTTCGGCGACACCGCCGACCTGATCAATTTCGCCTACGTCGCCGACGTCGCCCGCATCAACGCCGCGGCCCTGGCCGTGCTCGCCTCCGCGCCCGCCGCGCCCCGACTCGTGCAGATCGAAACCGAAAAACCCGAAAACAGCACCACGCTGCGCTGGCTGGCCAATCTCGAGCCGGATCTCGCCGGCTACCGCATTGTCTGGCGCGACACCAGCGCGCCGCTCTGGCAGCACTCGGTCGAGGTGCCGAAGGACGCGACGCGGTTTACCGTGAGTGGCGTGTCCAAGGACAACTTCATCTTCGGTGTCGAGGCGGTGGACGCGGCCGGCCACGCCAGTCCCGCGGCCTATCCGCTGCCTTCGCGCTCTCAGTGAGCGGTGGCTCGGCCTTGCGAAGTTTTCACCGGCCGCCCAGCCTCTCGCCATGCCTTCCAAACCGATTCCCGGCTCGACCGGCGAGGTGCTCACCTGCCTGCCGTCGCCCTACCAGCCGCACGCCGCGACCGGGCTGCTCTATCTGCCGCGGTTCCTGGCCAAGTGTAAATACGTGAAGGAGCATGGCGCGCTGCCGGCGAGCTACGCCAAAAATTACAAGCGCGGCATTGACCGTTTCCTCTGCCTGCACCTTGGCGTCGATCCGGACGCCGTCGAAAAAATTGTCCGCGAATCCGCGAGCGACCACGAGATCGAGCAAAAGCTGCGCGCGTTGCTGCCGGCCGACGTCCGCGCCGCCAAATGGAACCGCGAGCTGGCGCAAAAAGGCATGACGCCTGCCGGCCAGGAATTCATCGCCCAGGCGCTCACCGCCATGGGTTGCGCCGACCGGATCGGCCAAATTAGGAGTGTGCCCGATCTCATCGACTTCGACGAAGGCCGCGTCGAGTAGCGCTTTTATCTGGAAATCAGGAACTCAGGGGGATTTTGTATGAGATTCTTGATTTTCTCGGTTCCGGGTTAAAATTGTCCAGCTTCACGTCCGTCATGATCAAAGGTCAGAAGGTTGTCTGCATCAACGATGCCTTCCCGCAGATTGTCCGCGCGCTCTACACGCAGCTGCCGGTGAAGGATAAAATTTACACCGTTCGCGAAGTGTATCTCGGACGCGAGAAGGTCGTGAAAGGCGGCGAGACCGCGACCGTCGGACTGCTCCTCGAAGAGCTGCACAATCCGGCCGATCCGTTTCACGAAGGCAAGGAAGAGCTCGGCTTTTCCTCGGAGCGTTTTGCGCCGCTGGAGGAAATTCCGGAGGAAGAAGAGGCCGCGGTCGGGCACGTGATTGGTTTCGGCTCGTTCGCCGGCGCGAACTGATGCCGGCGCGGTCGTGCGAGCTGCCGAAAATGAAAATCGTTATTTCCGGTGGCAGCGGTCTGCTCGGCCGGCTGCTGACGCGCGCCTTTGCGCAGGACGGTCACGAGGTGGTGGTCCTGAGCCGGAATCCGCGGGCGGACGGCCCGGCGCGCGCGGTGGCGTGGGACGCCTTTTCGCCGGGCGCGTGGTCGGCGGAGCTGGAGGGTGCGGATGCCGTGATCAATCTGGCCGGGCGGAGCGTCAATTGCCGTTACACCGCGGCCAACCGTCGCGCCATCGTCGATTCCCGTGTGAATTCAACACGGGCGATCGGCCGGGCGATTGCGCAGGCGGCGCGGCCGCCGCGGGTCTGGCTGCAGGCCGGCACAGCGACGATCTACGCCCATCGCTACGATGCGCCCAACGACGAAGCGACCGGTCTCATGGGCGGCGCGGAGTCGGATGCGCCCGAGACCTGGCGTTTCAGCATCGACGTGGCCACGGCATGGGAGCGTGCGGTGGAGGAAGTCCCGCTTTCACAAACGCGAAAAGTGCTCATGCGAATTTCCATTGTCATGAGTCCGGTGCGCAGCGGCGCATTTGACATCATGCTCGGCCTGGTCCGGCGCGGGCTGGGCGGACGCCTCGGCGACGGGCGTCAGTACGTATCGTGGATTCATGAAACGGATCTGGTGCGGGCCGTTTACTGGCTGATCCAGCGCGACACGCTGGAAGGACCGGTGAACCTGGCCGCGCCGCAGCCGTTGCCGAATGCGGAATTTATGCGCGGGCTGCGGCGGGCGTGGGGCGTTCGCTTCGGACTGCCCGCTGTCGAATGGATGCTGGAGCTGGGCGCGGTTTTTCTCCGCACCGAGACCGAGCTCATCCTTAAAAGCCGGCGGGTGGTGCCTGGCCGGCTTTTGCAGGACGGATTCGTGTTTCAGTTTCCCGCCTGGCCGGAAGCGGCGGCGGATCTGTGCCGCCGCTGGCGCGAATCGCGCGGCTGAGGTTTCCCCGCCGCCCGATGGCCGCACGCCATCAACCGGAGGCGTTGCCATGGGGCACCTTCGCTTTCTGGTCAGGCCAGCTGGCGGCTGAGTCGGCCCTGGTATTTTTCCGCGAGGGCGCGGTTGTGTTCGATCGCGCCGGGCAGGTTCTGGCTGCGCAGGATGGGCAGGGGATGGCCGTTTTGCTTCAGCCAGGCGATGGTCGCGAGCATGAGCCAGTTGAGCACGGAGCAGCCGATGAGCGTGGACGTCGGGCCGGCGCGGACGCCGTCGGCGACGTCGACGATGGCGTCGCCGGGCACGCCGCCGTTGTCGAGCACGTGGTCGGCGACGTCGGCGAGCTTCTGGCCGCCCGGATGCTCGCTCGGCGTGATTCGCGACGTGGCGACGCTGGTGAGGGCGACGACGACCAGGCCTTTTTCCTTGGCGTAGAGCGCCATTTCGATCGGCGAGCAGTTTTTGCCCGAGTTGGAGATGGCGATGAGCACTTCGCCGGGGCGAAGCCGGTATTGCCGATCGTAGCGCGCGGCGAGACGCGTGCCGTAACCGGGAAGATTTTCCACGAAACCGGCCGTCGGGTCGATCACGCCGGTAACGCAGACCAGCCCGCCGGCGCGGCCGATGATCTCGCGTGAGATGAGTTCGCTGTGTCCGCTGCCGAAGGTGTGGATGACGCCGCCGCGCGCGACGCAGCCGCCGAGGATCGGGGCAAGGCGGGCGAGCACCGGGGCGTTGGTTTCCCAGGCGCGGGCGAGGAGTTCGCCGGCGCGGGCGAAGTAGGCTTCAGGCAGGGAAGGCGGCATCGACCGGGAAAAATGCAAGACGTCCGGGGTGCTTTGCAAAATCTATTGCGGATATGAAGGCGCGGGATATGAACGTCACGACAAATTCTCCAGCTTTATGATCACGACTTATCGATGGGCACCCGCGTTCATCGCGATGGCCGCCACTTTGCCCGCGGCCGAAATGATTCCGGTCGAAGACTTCGCCCGCGCACCGGCGTTTTCGCACATGCAGCTTTCGCCGGACGGGCAGCATCTGGCCTTTCTCCGTGAATACGAGGGCAGCCAGACGCTGTTTTTTGCCGAGATCGGCGCGAGCAAGAAACAGATCGTCCGCGTCGATCCCGGTTACGTGAAGGACGCAAACGGCGCCCGCCGGGAAATAAATTCTTTTCGATGGATCAACGACCGCCGGTTGATTTATTCCGCGTCCTGCCGGGACGAATATTATTTCACCGGAGTGTGGGCGGTCGATTGCGATGGCAGCCACTGGCAGCCGCTCAGCGGCTACGATGCCAATCCGACCGGCGGCGGGCTGATGGCAGGGGAGACGATTTACAGCTTTGAAAATGAAGCGCAGGAGATCCTCATGCTCGACCGCCATGAGAGGGTGGGAACGGATGCGGTTTATCCGGAGGTGGTCAAGGTCAACACCCTCAGCGGTGGCTACAAAACCGTGATGGAAAATCCCGGCAATGTCGTCGGATGGGGCGTGGACCACACCGGCTGCGTCCGGCTGGGGTTCACCCTGACGGACAATCTGAAGGAAGGCGTGATTTATCGCGAAAATGAGAATTCTCCCTGGCAAACCCTGGCCAAGCCAGCGGGTGCGCACGGTGAGGTCATGCCGCTGGGCTTCGATTATTCCAACCAGAGATTTTATGTCGCGGCGCTTTCCGCAAAAAGACGTTGGGCGGTTTATTCCTTTGATCCGGCCACCGGCCAATTGGGCGACGTCCTGATGGAGGATCCGGAATATGACATCGTCTCCGAAACACTGGTCCCGGTTTTTGATGGCGTGGCGCTCGACCGGAGCGTTTTTTCCAAAAAGAAGCAAACCCTGGTCGGCATCTACTATCTGACCAACGGCCCGCACACCCGCTGGTTCGATCCGGACTTCGCCAGCTACCAAAGTCAGATCGACGCGGCCCTGCCCCACACGGTCAACCTCATCACCAGCTTCACGCGGGACGAGACGCGCCTGCTGGTGCTGGCGTTTTCCGATCAGGACCCGGGCACGTATTATCTTTTTGATGCAGCCAGCGGCCGGTTGAGTCGCGTCACGCCGCGCATGGCCTGGATCAAGCCCGAACTCATGGCCAGGACCTATCCGGTCAAATATCAGGCGCGCGACGGCCTGCTCATTCATGGCTATTTCATCCTGCCGCCCGGCCGCCCGCATGAAAACTTGCCGCTGATCGTCATGCCGCACGGCGGCCCGTGGGTTCGCGACGTGTGGGGATTTGATCCACTCGTCCAATTCCTGGCCAGCCGCGGCTACGCCGTGTTGCAGGTAAATTATCGCGGTTCACCGGGCTACGGTGAGGATTTCTACAAGAAAGCCCGCCACGAAATCGGCCGCGGCATCCAGGACGACATCGAGGACGGCGTGCGCTGGGCCATCGCCAAAAAGCTGGCCGATCCCCAGCGCATCGCGATTGTCGGCGCAAGCTATGGCGGCTATTCCGCGCTTTTCGCCCTCGGGCACAATCCGGACCTTTATCGCTGCGGCATCTCCATCGCCGGGGTCACCGACTGGCCGGCCCTGATCAAAGGGCGGGACGATCCCGAAACCAAATTCGCCTATGAATACTGGGTTCAGCAGATCGGCGATCCGAAAAACGACGAGGAATTTCTCAATTCGATCTCGCCGATGAATTTTGCCGACAAAATCGCCGCGCCCGTGCTTTTCATTCACGGTGACGACGATGAAATTGTTCCGCCCAGGCAGGCCAAGGCCATGATCCGGGCGCTCGAGAAAACCGGCCGTAAACCGGAGTCACTTTTCCTCTCGCATGAAGGGCACGGCCTCAACCGGGAGGAGGACCGGATCGAGGCGTACAAGGCCATTGAGGCGTTCTTGCTGAAGAACCTTGGCCCGGGCGCGCCGCCGGAGGAGCCGGCTGGGGCCGGCCCGCCCGCGCCCGCGCCGGCCGCCGGCAAACCCGCGGGCTGACGCCGCCGCCGCGCCTAATCACCAGACGAACGAGATGTTGATCGAGCCGAAAACATCGCGTTCCTTCTGGCCGTAGAATTCGAGCGAGCGGTAGTTTTCCGCATAGGCGAGGTGGACCACGCCCCAATAAACGCCGAGGCCGGCGCTGAGGTCGGCAACGAGCGGACGTTTGCGCACCGACGGGCTGTCGACGAAGGTGTTGCCGTCGAGAAAAATGTCGCGGGCCACGGCCCGGCCGTTGGCGCTGCCGAAAAGAAAGACGCTGACGCCGTGGGTTCTTTCCGAGCTGCCGCCCGCTGCGCGGATGAGGTCGGGGCAGAAATCGTCGGGCAGGCGCCAGCCGGCACGCACGAGCGGCCCGGCGTTGAAATAGGTCTGGACGTTGCCCAGGCTCACGCCCCAGCGCCGGATCAGGTCGAAGCCAAAGCCGGAGTCCGGATCGGTCCGCGCCAGCCAGCGGTAGCGCCAGTCATAGACCAGCTCGAGGCCGGGCTCGTTGTGCAGCTGATGCGACCAGCCCTGGGCGTGCGCGACGTGGATGATGTCGTGCCAGCCGTTCTGGATTTGCCGGCCGAGCGCAGCAGGGCCGACCATGCCGAAATCGAGCTCGATGACCTGCAGCTGGGCGGGCTCCTGCCGCTGGAATGCGATGGCGCCGTAAAGCCAGGCCGCGTAGGGGCGGTCGTGCGGATCAGGCACGGGCGTGTGGATCTCGGTCGGCGTGTAGATGTTCTGGCCGAGCGAATAGGCGAGCTTCAATTGCGCCGGCGGGGCGGCGTCGCGGTCGGGATCGAGCACGGCGAGGTGGTTGCCCAGCCGGTCCAGCGCGCGGCCGAAGGCGTCCAGTTGCGGATGTTCGATCCCGTCGGCGTAGGTGAGCTTGAAGCCGTTGGTGTAATGCCGGTCGGTGCCGGCGAAGTATTTGTCGTTTTCCGAATAGACCGTGACGGTCTGCTCGGCGCGGAGACCGGAGGCGGCGAGCAAGGCGCAAGCAAAGAGAAACGGGAGCTTTTTCATACGAAAAATCCTCAGGCTTCCCAGCGGCCGTAGATGCCGCAGGGCAGAATCTTGCCGTCGGCGGCGATGGGCAGGCCGACTTCGCCGGCAGTGAGCATGCCGCCGCCGTCGCCGAGCAGCGCGGCCAGCAGGTTGGCCACGACGGTGGGCGAGAGGCGCGCGGTGTAGGCGTTGATGAGGAAAAACAGCGGCCGGTCGCTCAGCAGTTTTTTGCACTCGGCCAGCAGCGGCCAGAGATGATCCTCGAGTTTCCACAGCTCGCCCTCGCCGCCGCGGCCGTAGGTCGGCGGATCCATGATCACGGCATCATAGCGGCGCTCACGGCGCTGTTCGCGGCGGACGAATTTCAGGCAGTCGTCGGTAATATAGCGCACCGGCGCCTCGGCCAGCCCGCTGAGCGCGGCGTTTTCGCGGCACCATTTGACCATGCCCTCGGCGGCGTCGACGTGGCAGACGCTCGCGCCCGCGGCGGCGGCGGCGCAGGTGGCCGCGCCGGTGTAGCCGAAAAGATTGAGCACAGAAATTTCGCGACCGCCGGCCGACCGCGCGGATTTTATTTTTTCGGAAATCCATTCCCAGTTCACCGCCTGCTCGGGGAAAAGCCCGGTGTGCTTGAAATTCGTCGGCCGGATCTTGAAGGTGAGGCCGAGCGGCGCGTAACGCAGCGTCCACGACTCGGGCAGCGTGCGGCGGAATTCCCATTTGCCGCCGCCGCGCTCGCTGCGGTGGTAAAAACCATCCCAATTTTCCCAGCCGTTTTTCCCGCCGCTGCGCGGCCAGATGATCTGCGGGTCGGGCCGCACGAGCGTGAACCCGCCCCAGCGCTCGTGCTTCAGGCCGTCGCCGCCATCGAGCAGCTGGTAGTCGCTCCAGCGGTCGGCGAGCAGGAGTCCGGGACGTTGCGCGGGCGCGGGCATGGGCGAAACCGAAGCTGGGCGCGCCCGCGCAAATTGTCGAGCCGGCGCGGCGGCGGGCAGGCGGAACTATTTTGCTCGCCATGTGACTGTGCGAATGCCGAAAGAACCTTCCCCTCATTCCATGAACAATCCTCGCATTATCCAGCAACTCCTCGCGGCTGCCTCCCTGTGCGCCGCTTTTGCCGCTGTCCGCGTCGCCGCAGATACGGTCGAGACCAAAAACGGCACCCACCTGGTCGGCAAGATCACCAAGATCGCCGACGGCACCGTGTATTTGCACACCGATTACGCCGGCGACATCGCCATCAAGCAGTCCGAGGTCGCCGGCTTCGCCACCGACGCCCCGGTGGCCGTGCGCCTCGCCAGCGGCACGCGGCTCGACGGCCAGGTCACCGCGGCGCCCAACGGCGCCCTCCAGATCGCCGGCCCGGACGGCACGCTGACCACGGACGTGAGCCGGGTCGCGGCCAGCTGGGAGGCCGGCCAGGAGGATCCGGCCATGGCCGCGCTGCGCCGCCACTGGACCTACGAAGCCGCCGTCGACGTGGAGGGCAAGACCGGCAACCACGAACAACTCGGCACCGAC